>VFZH01000132.1 GCA_016871255.1 Acidimicrobiia bacterium
CCGTCGCGGACGGCCGCCATCGCCTGCGGGCCGTCCGCGACGGCCGCGAGGCGGTGCGCCAGGTGGGCGCGCCCGGTGTTGGTCGTGTAGCACACGTCCGCCAGGCTGGCGGCGGTGTCGAGCGCGCCGGCCATGCGATCGACCAGCGCGTCCAGCGCGGCGTCCGTTGACGCCGACAGCGTGAGGACGTGGGTGGCGTCATCCCGCTGTGAGGCCGCGACCTCGTCCACCCCTTCCACGATCACCTGGGCGTTGGTGCCGACGAACCCGAAGGCGTTCACGGCGGCCAGCCGCGGCGCCGCCCGTCTGAACCAGGGGGTCGGCGCGGTCGGGATCGTGACAGGCCGGCCGGCGAAATCGATGTGCGGGTTCAGCTCGTTGAGGTGCAGGTGCGGGGGGATCTCGCGATGGCGCACGACGAGCAGCGCCTTGATCAGGCCGCAGATCCCGGCCGCGCTCTCGAGGTGGCCGAAGTTGGTCTTGACCGACCCGATCGCCAGCGGGTTGTCTGCCGGGCGATCGCCGAAGACGTCCACTACCGAGGCGACTTCGATCGGGTCGCCGAGCGGCGTGCCGGTTCCGTGGCACTCCACGTACCCGACGTCTTCCGGGCGGGCCCCTGCAGCGGCCAGCGCCTCGCGCATGAGCGCGCGCTGGGCCGAGCCGTTCGGCGCCGTCAGGCCGTTGCTGCGGCCGTCCTGGTTCACGGCGGACCCGCGGATGATGCCGAGAACGCGATCGCCCTCTGCACGGGCCCGCGACAGGCGCTTCAGGACGATCAGGCCGCAGCCTTCGCCGCGCGTGTAGCCGTCCGCCGCCGCGTCGAACGTGCGGCATCGCCCCGTCGGCGACAGCATGCGCGCCTTCGACAGGTTGATCGCCGCCTCCGGCGCGGCCATCACGTTCACGCCGCCGGCAATCGCCGTGTCGCACTCGCCCGCCCGCAGGCTCTGGCACGCCAGGTGAACGGACACCAGCGAGGATGAGCACGCCGTGTCCACGGCCAGGCTCGGGCCCTGCAGGCCGAGCACGTAGGACAGGCGGCCCGCGGCGGCGCTGAACGTCGATCCGGTCCCGAGGTACGGCCCGATCGCGTCGCGACCCAGGTCGTGGAGCTGCCGCGCCAGGTAGTCCTGGTACATCAGGCCCAGGAACACGCCCGTGCGGCTGCCGCGCAGGCCGTCCGGCGCGACCGCCGCCTGCTCGAGCGCCTCCCAGGCCACCTCGAGCAGCAGCCGCTGCTGCGGGTCCATCGTGCTCGCCTCGAGCGGCGAGATCCCGAAGAACCCCGCGTCGAACCGATCGACGTCGTCGAGAAACGCGCCATGCCGCGCGTACAGCTTGCCGGGAGCATCGGGATCGGGATCGAACAGCGCCTCCGTGTCCCAGCGCTCGGGCGGCACCGCCCCGACCGCGTCGATGCCGCCCTCGAGGAGCGTCCAGAACGTGTCGACGTCCGACGCCCCGCCGGGAAAGCGGCAGGCCATCCCGATGACCGCGATGGCCTCGGGCGATGCGTCCGGCGCGGCGGCGACGGAGGCCACCGGTCGCACGGCGGGTGACGTGCGCGCCGGATCAGGCCGGGTACGCGCGGCCGCGACGGCCGGCGGTGGCACGCGTGCCGGAGTAGCGTCCTTGCCAGGTGCCGGAACTGCGGGCGCAGACGGCGCGTCCGTGCGCCGGGCTTTCGGGGTGGTCGCGAGCGACTCCGCCAGCGCCCGGATCGTGGGGAAGTCCCACGCGGCCGTCGGTGTCACCGACACGCCGAACGCCTCCTCCAGGTCGCGTGTCAGCTCGACCGCGGTCAGCGAGTCGAGGCCGAGGTCCGCAAACGCCCGGGTCGCGTCGATCGCCGCCGGCTCCTCCTTCAGGCGCGCGGCGATCCAGCGCACCATCCACTGCTCGATCTGCCGCTGGGTGGACGTGCCGCTGTCGGGGCGAAGCCGAGGTGGGGCGCTGGCGACCGGCTCCGGCCGAACGGCAGCGGCGCGCTCCTCGGCGCCGCTCGACGCGCCGTCGCGGCGGAGGAGCGGGTCCATCTGCTCGAGCACGCCGGGCCGCTGCTGATCGAGATCGCCGATGCGCTCGGCGTAGCCGGCGATGGCCGCGTCGATGTCGTCGCGGGAGGGAACCGGATCGCGAGTCCGGCGCCGCGCGTCGGCGACGCTCTGCTCGAAGCAGCCGCGAAGCCACGTGGTCTCGAGGTCGCGGCCGGCCCCGGCCACGGCGCTGAGCCAGAATCCCCAGCAGGCCGCTTCGCCGAGCCGCATCGCGACCCGCTGGCTGTCTTCGCCGCGCCCGTTCAGTTCGGCGGCGAGTGCGGCCAGCCCGTCCGCGACATCGTTCCCGCCGAGCGTCCGCAGGAACCCGAGGAACTCGCCGCTGCCGGTCGCCACGCGCGAGCCGACGAACATCAGCATCGTTTCGGTCGGGCCCTCGAACAGGCGGAGCAGGCGCGCGTCGCGCAGCATCTGCGGCACGAGGTTCGTCTCGATGTACCCGCGCCCGCCGAGCATCTGCATCAGCCGATCGATCCCGCGGTAGGACGTCTCGGCGGCCAGCGCCTTCACTGCGGCGAAGCACGCCTTCGGCACGTCCACGTCGGCGTCGAGCCAGGCGGCGAACCGCTCGACCAGGGCCTCGAGTGCCGCAGTCTCCACGGTGAGCTGGCCCAGCCGCTCGCGCGAGACGACGTTGTCGATCAGCCGGCCGGTGGCGATGCTGCGCCGCGTCGCATAGCGGGCCATGAGCTGGCCCGCACGCATCAGCAGGCCGACGGCCGTGGCGGCGATCGAGACCCGGCCGAACTCCATGATGTCCTGCGCGACGTCCATGCCTTCGCCGACGCCACGGAGGACGTCCTCCGGCCCGACGCGGACGTCGCGCAGGTACACGGTGTTCTGCACCATGCCGCGCATGCCCATCGTCAGTTCTTCCGGACCCTGGACGAGGCCCGGAGCGTCCTGGCGGACGGCGAAGCCGGTGATGCCGCGACGGGTGCCGTCCTCGTCGAGCGTGTGCGCGAAGACATGGATGAGGCCCGCCCAGGCCGCCGTGCCGATCCACTTCTTGGAGCCGCGGAGGAGCCACCCGCCCTGGCCGTCGGGCCGTGCCGTCGCCTCGATCGCGGTGGGATGCGAGCCGGCGGCCGGTTCGGTGAAGGCGAAGCTTGCCAGCTCGCGGCCCTGCGCCACCGCGTGCAGCCACGTCTTCCGTTGCGCGTCCGACGCGTGGCGCAGGAGGGGCCGCAGGCCGAGGGCGTTGTGGACGCCGACGAAGCTGGCCAGCGTCATGTCGATGGCGGCGAGCTGCGCGAGCACACGGAAGAGATCGCGGTGCGAAAGCGCGAGCCCGCCCGCCTCGCGCGGGGCCTGGAGCCCCAGCAGCCCGTGGTTGCCGAAGTCGAGCACGACGTGGGGCGGAATCGTGCGGCGCTCGTCGATCAGCCGCGAGTCGATGCGCCGCTCCGCGTAGTCGCGCAGCCAGCGGATCGCCTCGTCCGCCCGGGCCGCCGACCCCTCGCCGCCGGCGCGCAGGGCTTCGGGCGCCGACCATGTGTGCAGCGCCTCGAGTGTGCCCGCCACGAGCGCGTCGCGCGTCGTCGAGCGCCGCACTTTGCCGCTGGAGGTGCGCGGCAGCGCGGCCGGCTTGATCAGCACGATCGACGAAACCGGGATCTCGAGATCGGCGTGTACCGCGCCACGAATCGCGGCGGCGACGGCGTCACCGTCGAGCGCCCTCGCCGCCTGGCGGGTGACCTCGCACACGACGACCACCCGCTCGGTTCCGCCCGCCTCCGTCACGGAGAAGGCCGCGGCGGCGGCGTTCAGCGCGGCGCTGCTCGCCAGCGCTGCGCGCTCGATGTCCTGCGGGTAGTAGTTGCGCCCGCGGACGATGATGACGTCCTTGCCGCGGCCCGCGACGAAGACGCGGCCAGCGTTCCTGAACGCCAGATCGCCCGTGCGGAGGAACGGCCCGGTCCCGTCGTCCAGGGTCCCGCCGAAGACGTCCGCCGTGAGCTCCGGACGCCTCCAGTAGCCCTGCGTGACGTGCGGACCGCGAAGCCAGATCTCCCCGACCTGCCCGTCTGGCAGCTCCCGCCGCGTGTCCGGATCGACGATCCGCAGCTCCTGGCCGTGCACGCTGTACCCGCAGGACACCAGTTCGCGCGCCTCGTCGCCCGTGCCCGGCGTGCCCCGGCCGCGAGCCAGCTCGCCGGCGTCGACCGCCAGCGTTGGGCTGCCTTCCCCGGGGATGCCGCCGGTCGAGAGCAGCGTGGCCTCCGCCAGGCCGTAGCAGGCGTAGAACGCACCGGGCCGGAAGCCGCAGCTCTCGAAGCGATCGGTGAAGTGCTGCATGGCGCGCGGATCGATCGGCTCGGATCCGCAGTACGCCTGTTCCAGCGAGGAGAGGTCCAGGCCGGCCTTCTGCTGCCCGGTGACGTGCGTGGCGCAGAAGGCGTAGCCGAAGTTCGGTGCGCCGGTGAACGTGCCGCGGTGCCTGGTGATCGCCCGCAGCCAGCGCACCGGCGCCTGCACGAACGCGTGGGGCGACATCAGGATCGTGCGTCCGCCGACGAACAGCGGGGCGATCACGTTGCCGATCAGCCCCATGTCGTGGAACATCGGCAGCCAGCTCACCATCACCATGCCGGGGCGGAAGCGCATGTTCCGCTCGATCATCCCGACGTTGGCCAGCAGGTTGCCGTGGCTGACCATGACGCCCTTCGGGTCGCTGGTCGAGCCGGAGGTGTACTGGAGGAACGCGAGCGAATCGGGCCCCGAGTCCGGCATCTGCCACGCGTCCGCAGCCGCCGAGTCGACGTCGTCCACCGGGAGGAAGCGGAAGGCTCCGCGGGTCGTCTCACTGCCGAGCCACTTCTCGATGCGGTCGTGCGTCCTGCGCGTGGTGACGATCAGGTCGGTCCCGGCGTCGCGGAGGATCACCTCGATCCGGGCGACGTGCCGGGCGCTGGCAGGCGGGTACGCCGGAACCGGCACGACGCCCGCGTACAGCGATCCGAAAAAGGCGGCGGCGAACTCGGCCCCCGCGGGGCAGAGCAGCAGGGCGCGATCGCCGGGTCGCGCCTGCTCGCGAAGGGCGACGGCAACCGCGCGGGCGTGATGGTCGAGGTCCGCGTAGGTCCACGACGTCCCGGTGCCGTCGTCGCCTTCGAACGCGAAGGCCGCCTGCGTGCCGTGGCGGGCGGCCCGCCAGTGGAGCAGGTCGACGATGTGGCGGGCCCGGTGCCGGTACATGGGGGGAACCTCTCTCCCCCCTCGAATTCGGGCCGAAATACGGCTGTTACGAGGGGTTCGAGTGAGCCGCGATTATAAGACAAGCCCACCCGGAGAGCCGGTGGGAACGGTGCGCGCCGGGCCCTCAGATCGTGAGGCGAAACGAGTCGATGTGCAGGTCCGCGAGCATCGCCGTCACGAGCTCGGCACGGGCCGTTTGCAGGAACAGGTGGCCGCCAGGGAGGACTCTGAGCGACATGGACGAACAGGTGTGATCGCGCCAGGGCTCCAGCACGGCCGCCGGAACCTTCGCGTCGCGCTCGCCGCCGAACACGCTGAGCGGGATGTCGAGCGGCGCCACCGGTTCGTACACGTAGGTCTCACACAGCTTGAAGTCCGCCCGCAGGATCGGCTCGGCGATCTGCATCAGCTCCTCGTTGGCCAGCACCGCATCCGGCGTGCCCTCGAGGCGTCGGAGCTCCGCCCGGAACGCGCGCGGGTCCAGTTGATGGACGGCGGTCTGGTCGAACGGCAGGTGCGGAGCGCGGTGCGCGGCCAGGAACAGACGCGCCGGCTGCGGGAGGTTCCGTCGCCGCAGCTCGCAGGCGAGCTCGAAGGCCAGAAGGGCCCCCATGCTGTGGCCGAACACCACGAACGCGCGGTCCAGGAAGGGCTGCAGGGCCGCGGCCAGGTCGCGCGCGAGCGTCCGCGCGTCGTCGATCGGCGGTTCGCCCAGCCGGTTCTCGCGCCCGGGGAGCTGGACGGCGCACAGCTGGAGTTCGGCGGGCAGCTCGCTGGCCCACGTGCGGAAGGTGGATGCGCCGGCGCCCGCATGCGGCAGGCAGAAGACGCGTGTATGTGCCGCGGTGCGCAGCAGCGTGGCCGGCAGCCAGCGATCGGTCATCGGGTCCCGGGGGTCTTCACTTCGCCTGCGCCGCGGCGTCCATCGCGTCGCGGAGGCTCTTCGGCCGCATGTCGGTCCAGGTCCGCTCGATCCACTCCAGGCAGACCGCGCGGCTGCCGCGAGGGCCGATTGCCCGCCAGCCGGCGGGAATGTCCTTGAACGCGGGCCAGAGCGAGTACTGCTCCTCGTCGTTGACCACGACCAGGAACTCGCCAGTCTCGTCGTCGAAGGGGTTCGCCATGGGTTTCCTCGGAGCGGGGCTCGGGCACCTACCTCGAAGCCGACGGGGGAGCCGCGGCCGGTGCCGGGCCCGGACTGGATGCCGGGTTCGATGCCGGGCCGGGGGCGGTCGGGGCCGCGGAAGGTGCCTCCGGCGGCCTCGCCGCGTTCTGCGGCGCCGGTGTGGACTCCGCCGTCGGTGAGGCCGGCGGTGCCGGGGAGCCGGGAACGGGGGCCGGAGCCGGGGGCGGAGTCACCGCCCCCGCGACGGCCGGCGGCGCGACGCCCTCGAGCCCACCGAGGATGATCGGCAGGCCGTCTTCACCTGCGCCGATGACGACCACCTTCGCGTTGCTCGACTTGGCGAGCTCCAGCGTGGCGTCGATGCCCTTCCACTTCAGGTAGCCGTCGGAGATCGTGGCGTTGATCGTCTCCTGGAACCGCCGGATGCCGTCGGCCTCGATCGCCTTCCGCTCCGCTTCCTGCCGCTCGCGCTCCAGGCGGTGCTCGTACGCTTCGGCCAGGTGCTTCTCGACGACCTTGTTCTGGATGGCTTCCTCGACGGTCGGCGGCAGATCGATGTTGCGGATGAGGATGTCCTCCAGCAGCAGATAGCTTTCCCGGTGTTCTTCCGGGTGGAAGCGCGAGATCAGGGCGTCTTTCGTCTTCTGTCGGATGTTTTCCTGGATCCCGAGACGGTCCGGTGAATAGAGCGCCTCGGGCCGGTAGCTGGCGATCTCCTGCCGTGCGAACGAGCCGACCAGCGGGACCAGCAGCGTCTGGACGTAATCGGGCCCGATGTCGCGGTGCAGCTTGCCCAGGTCCTCTTCGATCGGCTTCCAGCGGATGGTCACCTCGACGTTGACCGAGAGGCCGTCGTTGGTGAGCGCGTCGTAGGTGGCGGACACCTGCTGGAGCCGGATGTTGTAGATGAAGATGCGGTCCCAGGGCCATTTCCAGTGGAGCCCTTCCGAGTAGGGCCACGTCTCGAAGCCCAGTTCATCGACCTCGTCGTCGTGTTCGTGGATCTGTTCGTCGAGCGCCGTGGGCTCACCGGCGCGGTCGGTGGCGATTCGGCCGCGGAACGGGCGGCCCCGGTCGTCCACGGTGACCGTGCCCCCGTCGAAGCGCTGCCACAGGACTCCCGACTCGCCCGAGGCGATCGTCACGATGATGTCCGGGAGCAGGTAGATGACGCCCGCCGTCAGGACTAGCAGCACCAGGGCGAGCGTGACCGCATGGGCGTGGAACCACATGCGTACCCGCCACCACGCGTAGGCGAACCAGTACCTAGGCCCTCGCATCGCTGACGAACCTCCCCTCGTCCATCTTCAGAAGGCGGTCGGCCGCGCCGAAGTACTTGTCGTCGTGCGTCACGGCCACGACCGTCCTGCCGCCCGCCGTGAGTTCGACGAGGATCTCCTCGTAGAACTTCCGGCGGAACGCCGGATCCTGGTCGGCGGCCATCTCGTCGAAGACGTAGACCGGGCGATCTTCGAGCAGGCTCACGAGGAGCGCAAGACGTTTGCGCTGCCCTCCCGACAGATCGAGTGTGTCGAACCGGCCGTCCTCGACCCTCACCTTGCCCGTCAGCTCCAGGTGCTCGATCGTCCCGTCAATCTCCGCCTGCGGGACGCCGGCCAGCCCGTACAGGCGATCGAACAGATGGTAATCCGTGAAGACCGCCGAGAAGAGGCTGCGGTACGACTCATAGGCCTCCGGCCGGAGGACCACGCCGTCCACCCGGATCACACCCTGCTGCGGATGATAGAGCGAGGTCAGCAGGCGAAGGAACGTCGATTTTCCGCTGCCGTTCCCACCGGCGATGAAGACCGACTCGCCGGCCTTGAGGGTCAGGTTGATCGGCCCGACGGTGAAGGCCTCCCGGGTGTCGCCGTCCTCGTAGTGGAAGACGACGTCTTCGAAGGCGATTTCGCGGAAGCCGTGTTTCGGCGCCAGGCGGTCGAAGCCGCTGCTCAGCGCCCGGTCCAGCGAGGACTCCAGGGACGCCACGTTGTCCACGGCGGCGTCGGCGACGGCGAGGTTCGGCACCGTGCCGACGATCGTGGTGATCGGCCCGATGAGGAACAGGACGGCTGCCGTGATGTTCACCACCGAGTCCGAGTAGGTCTGGCTCAGCCGCGGCACCAGGAACACGATGACGCCGAGCAGCGCATAGAACGACAGCTGCGAGAAGATGAACGTCCGCGCGATCTGCTCGTGCGTGTAGCACTTGCGCGCCGTGGCCTCGCTCGAGATCCGCGTGAAGTGCGCGAAGAGGTCGTCGCTGCGGCCGCGGTTCATCCGCACTTCCTTGAACCCGTCGAGGAAGTGCCGGAGCGTGTCGAACAGGTCGTTTTCCCGCACCGACAACTCGTGCATCACGACGTTCATCGCCCGGGAACGGCGGACGTGGATGAACGACAGGATCACGGTGATCGTGGCCGTGAGGAGGAAGGCGATGAGCGACAGGTAGGCGACGTAGAACGCCGTGAAGACCACCAGGACCCCCGCCTGGGCGGCCATGATGACGAGCGTGGCCGCCTGCGAGATCGTCTGCGTCTCCTTGGTGACGCCTGCGTAGATCAGCGTCTGGCCGATCTCCTCCACCGGGAGCAGCTCACAGCGGCGGATCTTGTCGGCCACGCGCACGCGGACGCGGTCGAGGATCTTCTCGATCTCCGAGGTGGCCGAGGTGTACAGCCGCAACTGGCTCACCGCGTAGATGGCCATGATCACGATGAAGAGCAGCGCGTAGCGTCCGTTGCCGGTCGTGACCGCCTGGGCGGCACCCGACGCCGTCGAGGAGGACGTCCCCGCCGCGCCGGCCTGCATGCCGCCCGTGGCGGTGTTGATGACGGCCAGCACGAGCGCGTTGCTGATCCCGGCCACGCCGGCCAGCAGCAGCAGCCCGCGCATCGACACGGTCGATTCGCGTCGCAGCAGCTCGAGCAGCTTCATCCGGCGGCGGGTTTGGGCGGCGGCGACGGAGCCTTACGTCTGAGGGTTCCGGCGAAGAGGATGATCGCGACGACGAGCGGGGACACGAAGAACGCGAGGATGAAGTTTCCCCAGAAGCCCAGAATCCGCCTGCGCCCTATGAACGCGATGGCGACGCACAGGGCGAGATAGACGTAGAGCGGGTGCACCGAAGCGGACCTCCTCCGTTACGGCGGCGAGGGACTCGCTGAAGAAACGGGAATGAGTCGAACGAACTCCAACGGACGCTCGATGCGCCGGCGCTGGAAGACGCCGACGTACCGACAGGCGCGCCGGCTACTCGGCGGCCTTGCGCCAGTCGAAGTGCTCGACGACGTTCCGCCCCGTGACCGACCGCGAATACGAGTTCAGGCCTGCGGCCGCCCAGACCACCGGGACCAGGAGTCCGGCGCCCAGGAGCGTCGCCGCGCCCACGGCCACGGCGGCGTGTGCGGCGCCGCTCTTGATGTCGCCGTTCACGGCCTGGCTCACTCCGGGCAGGATGATGTCGCCAACCAGGCGCGCACCGTTCGCAAACACACCAGCTGGGGTCGTATCCACTTCGGCCATGGCGTTGCCTCCAGGTCTCTCGTCGTCGGCAGCGCGGGTCGTGACGCCCGCCGCTGCC
>VFZH01000133.1 GCA_016871255.1 Acidimicrobiia bacterium
GGGACGAGGACGGCGGCGGGGATCGAGTCGCCGCCGATGAGCCGGTCTAGGCGTCCGGCTTGGTCTCAGGATCGCCGTTCTTGGTAGCGTCCTTGAAATTGCGGATGCCCTTGCCGATGCCCCGCCCGATGTCCGGCAGCCGGTTGGCGCCGAAGATCAGGATGACGATCACGAGGATGATGACCAGCTCCGGAAGGCCAAGACGGCCCATAGCTCACCTTCTTCCGTTCGATACCGTCCCGGGAAGGCTTCGACGCGCCATCTCGGGTCGGAAGGTACGAACACCCGGATTGTATCACGCGGGCTGCGCCCCCCCGGTCCGGCTCGAGGGGGTGCGCGGGTGCTGACGGTGTCCGCCGGGCGGGTCGTCGCCGCAGCAGCGATCGCGGTGGCGGCGGCGTCGGTCCCGGCGTCGCAGGAGCCGGACGAGCCGATCGCCCGGTTTGCGGGAGGCGTCGGGCTGGTCGAGGTGTACGTCACCGTGACCGACGCAGCCGGCGTCCCGATCGGGGACCTGACGGCGGGCGACTTCGAGGTGCGCGAAAACGGCGTGCTCCAGACCGTGAGCGTGTTTGCCGCGGAGGACGTGCCGCTGGCCGTGGCGCTGGGCGTCGATCGGAGCTGGAGCATGAGCGGCGAGCCGTTGCGCCTGGCGCGGGTGGCGGCAGAGCGCTTCCTGCGCGACCTCGCACCTGCGGATCGCTCCATGGTCCTGTCGATCGGCAGCGAGGCGGAGGTGATCGCGCCGCTGTCCACGGATCGGCCGGCGCAGATACGGGCGGTGCAGGCGATGGACCTCTGGGGGACCACGGCGCTTCACGACGCCATCGTTGCGGGGCTCGATCGGCTGGCACCCGAGCCGGGGCGCCAGGCCCTGGTCGTCTTCTCGGACGGGACCGATCGCTACAGCCGCACGAGCGAGGCGGATCTGCTCGCGCGGGTGCGCCGGAGTGCGGCGCTGGTGTACCCCGTGGCCGTGGGCCGGACGCGCCCGCGCGTACTCGTCGAGCTCGCGACGCTGAGCGGGGCACGCTCGGTGCACGTGACGTCGGTGACGGGACTGGCCGGCGCGCTCCAGTCGATCGCCGCGGAGCTGCGCAGCCAGTACCTGCTCGGGTACGTCCCCGCACGACCGATGGCACAGGGGCGTGGGGAGTGGCGATCGATCGACGTGCGTCTGGCACGCGCGCCTCGTGGGGCGCGCGTGCGGGCGCGCGACGGGTACATGGCCGACTGAGGTCCCGTCCCGTGCTGGAAATTGCCCGGGCGTTTCAATAGAGTAGTCCCGTTCATGCCGCATCCGGTCGTGCTGGCCCTCTACGACACCCCAGATGGTGCCGCACGCGCGGCCAGAGCCCTGCGGGCCCTGGGTGTTCCACGCACGTCGGTGTCCGTCGTCGCGCGGTCGCACGACGAGGAGGGCGCGCTCGCCGATCAGGCGGACGCGTCCCCGGGGGCGGAGCTGGAGGACTCGCGGCGTGCCGCGAGACTTGGCGAGCTGAGCGCCCACCTCCTCGCGGCGATCGCCCTGGTCGTGCCGGGCATCGGGCCGATCGTGGCCGATGGTCCGCTCGCCGCCGGGCTCGGCGAGGCCGCCGGTCACCTCGGCGGGAGCGTTGCGCGGACGCTGAAGCGGGCCGGCCTGCCGCCGGCGCGGGCAGCCGCGTGGGAGACGGCGATCGAGCAAGGCGCCTGCGTGATCGGGGCGCACACCGATTCGGCGCAGGCGCCGGTGGTGCTGGAGACGGTCGAGCGCTGCGGCGCAGCCGAGACCATTGTCGGATCGTGGGGCTGACGCGCGGATGCGCGTCATTCGTCGGGAGGCGGCGTGAGCGACGTGGCAACGGAACTGTTCACCGTCGGAGTCTTCAAGGATGCAGTCTGGGCGGAGCGGGGACTGCTGGCGCTCCGCGCCGCCGGGTTCACCCCGGACGCCCTGAGCTTCCTCGCCAGGGACGGGGCCGACGTCGCCTCGCTGGGCGAGCGGATCTTCGGCGCCGCCGTCCCGATGCTCGACGTCAGGGGCCTGGGCACGGTGCGGGCGCGCGGGCCGATCGTGGAGGCGCTGCAGGGACGCGACGCCGCACTGGCGCAGCAGGGGCTCGCGGTCACGGCGCGCCGGCTGGGGTTCCAGGCGCACGACGGCCGCATCTTCGAGACGCTCATCGAGCGCGGCGGCATCCTTGCCGCCGTGACCAGCGACGAACGCGCGGCGGACGCGCTGGGCATCCTGCACTCCTACGGCGCGGGAAACGCGGCGATCGGGGCCTGGAGCGGCCGCGTATGAGGAAGACCGGCGTGCCGGCCGCATCGTGTCCTGCGCGTGTCGGTACGGCGCAGGGGTAGCGTTCCTGCAATTGCGGCCAGCGTCGGCCTTTGCGACAATGAACGAGGTGTCCAGTCGAGCGGTCGTGCCATCCGTGCAGTAATCATGTCCAACCGCGTGCGCCAGCAGGACGTCGCGTTGTCCGCGCCGGGTCACCTCACGGTCCCGATCGCCGGCTCGGGGGCCGACGTCCCGTTCCTGTTCGAGCGGCAGGACCAGCGGATGGGGGGCGCGCTCGGCGCGTCGGTCGTGGCGCACATCGTCGGCGGCGCGCTCTTCCTCCTTCTCGCCTCACTCCGGCCAGAGCCGGCACCGCAGGCGGTGCTGCCGGAGCGGTTGCCCGAAGAAATCGTGTGGCTGGCCGAACCGGGGCCGGGGGGCGGCGGTGGCGGCGGTGGCAACGAGATGCCGGAGCCGCCGAGGGTGGCGGAACTGCCGGGCAAGGATCCGATCACGGTGCCGGTTGTCGAACCCGAGCCGGCGCCTGTCGTGGCCGAACAGGTGCCAGAGCCGGAGCCGGCGCTCTCCTTCAACATCCCGGCGATGACGATGGCCGCGGCGATGACGACCTCGCCGGGAGTGCTGGAGTCGAACGCGGCGTCGAACAGCGTGGCACAGGGCAGCGGCACGGGTGGCGGGGCGGGGACGGGCAGCGGCACGGGCATCGGGCCCGGCCAGGGCTCCGGCCTGGGTCCAGGATTCGGCGGCGGGACCGGCGGGGGCGCCTATCAGCCGGGAAACGGCGTCACGACGCCACGCCTGCTGCGCAAGGTCGACCCGCAGTACACCGCGGACGCGATGCGGGCGAAGGTCCAGGGCGTGGTGGTGCTCAAGTGCATCGTGATGCCGGACGGGACCGTGGGCGACGTCATGGTGACGCGTTCGCTCGACAAGAACTTCGGTCTGGACGAGGAAGCGATCAAGGCCGCGCGGCAATGGCGCTTCGCGCCCGGTACCCGGTTCGGCGAGCCGGTGCCGGTCGTCGTGAACATCGAGCTGTCGTTCACCGTGCGCTGAGGCGCGACGGGGACGGCGTACAGCAGAACGGGCCGGCCCTGGAGGGCCGGCCCGTCGTGTCTTGGCGGTGCGGTGTCCGCGGAGAGGCCGCGTCAGTACATCCCGCCCATGCCGCCGCCCATGCCACCGGGAGGCATCGACGGTTCCTTCTTGTCCTCGGGGATCTCGGAGACCAGGGCCTCGGTGGTCAGCAGCAGCGACGCGATCGACGCGGCGTTCTGCAGGGCCGAGCGCACGACCTTGGTCGGGTCGATGACGCCGGCCTTGACCATGTCCTCGTAGGTGTCCGTGGCCGCGTTGAACCCCTCGTCCTGGTTCTTCGCCTCCTTGACCTTGGCGACGACGATCGAGCCCTCGTGCCCGGCGTTCATGGCGATCCAGCGGATCGGTTCCTCGATGGCGCGCCGGACGATCTCGAGACCGACCTTCTGGTCGCCGTCGAGCTTGAGCGAATCCAGCCCCTTGGCGGCACGCACGAGCGCGACGCCGCCGCCGGGCACGATGCCCTCTTCGGCCGCCGCCTTGGTGGCGTGCATCGCGTCTTCGACGCGGGCCTTCTTCTCCTTCATCTCGGTTTCGGTGGCTGCACCGACCTTGATCACGGCGACGCCGCCCACGAGCTTCGCGAGCCGCTCCTGGAGCTTCTCGCGGTCGTAGTCGGAGGTCGTCTCCTCGATCTGCGAGCGGAGCTGCTTGACACGGCCGCTGATGGCGCCCTGCGTGCCGGCGCCCTCCACGATGGTGGTGTTGTCCTTGTCGATGGTGACCTTCTTCGCCTTGCCCAGGTCATCGAGCTTGATGTTCTCCAGCTTGATGCCGAGATCTTCGGTGATGGCGCGGCCGCCGGTGAGGATGGCGATGTCCTCGAGCATGGCCTTGCGGCGATCGCCGAAACCGGGGGCCTTGACTGCGGCGCCCTGCAGCGTGCCGCGCAGCTTGTTGACCACCAGCGTCGCGAGCGCCTCGCCGTCCACCTCTTCCGCGATGATCAGCAGCGGGCGGCTGGCCCGGGCGACCTGTTCCAGGACCGGGAGCAGATCCTTCATCGAACTGATCTTCTTCTCGTGGATCAGGATGTAGGGGTTCTCGAGCACGACTTCCATGCGCTCGGGGTCGGTGACGAAGTACGCCGACAGGTAGCCGCGATCGAACTGCATGCCTTCGACCACATCGAGCGTGGTCTCGAGCGTCCGCGACTCCTCGACGGTGATGACGCCGTCCTTGCCGACCTTGTCCATCGCCTCGGCGATGATGTTGCCGATCGTCGCGTCGCTGTTGGCCGAGATGGTGCCCACCTGCGCGATGGTCTTGTTGTCCTTGACCTCGCGGCTCAGCTTCTTGAGGCCCTCCACGACCGTTTCGACCGCCTTCTCGATGCCGCGCTTGAGGTCCATCGGGTTGGCGCCGGCCACGACGTTCTTCGCGCCCTCGCGGTAGACCGCCTGCGCGAGCACCGTCGCGGTGGTAGTGCCGTCTCCGGCCAGATCCGAGGTCTTGCTCGCGACCTCGCGCACCATCTGGGCGCCCATGTTCTCGAGGGAATCCTTGAGGTCGATTTCCTTGGCGACGGTCACGCCGTCCTTGGTGATGACGGGCGATCCGAACTTCTTGTCGAGCACGACGTTGCGGCCCTTCGGGCCGAGGGTCACTTTCACGGCGTCGGCGAGCTGGTTGACGCCCCGCAGGATCGCCTGCCGCGACTGCTCGCCATAGATGATCTGTTTTGCCATTGCTGACTCACTCCCTGTGCGACGGCGAACGTCGCGCTACTTGCTCTCGATGACCGCGAGCACTTCGTCCTCGCGCATGATGAGTAACTCCTCGCCGTCCATCTTGATTTCCTGGCCGGAGTACTTGCCGAAGAGGATGGTGTCGCCTTCCTTGACGTCCAGCGGGATGCGCTTGCCGTCGTCCTTCTGCTTGCCGTTCCCGGCGGCGATGACCTTGCCCTGCTGCGGCTTTTCCTTGGCCGTGTCGGGGATGATGATGCCGCCGATCTTCTGTTCGCCCTCGTCCAGGCGCTGAACGATGATGCGGTCGTGTAGCGGTCTGACTTTCATTGCGTCGACTCCAGGCTGTCTGGTAGATGCGGTCGGGCGAGACGCCCGATGACTCGATTGTCCGTCCGCGCGGGGAGTCCCGCGGGGCTCACTGGACCCATGTTTAGCAGTCCATGCAAACGACTGCTAATGTTAGCGAGCGGGCGATCGGCCTGTCAAGATCTCCCGGCGGGGGTCAGCCGCGGCGCCGCAGCCGGTGCTCCGCGATCTTCCGGCTGAGGGTGTTGCGGTGGATGCCGAGCACGTCCGCCGCGCGGCACACGTTGCCGTCGGCCTGATCGAGGACCTCGGCCAGGAAACGCTTCTCGAACTCGCGCAGGGCGTCCTGGTAGCGGATGCCGCGGCGCACCATTTCGGTGATCAGGCTTTCGAGCTGTTCCCGCACGCGCGTCAGTCCAGGTCGCGGCCGGTCAGCCGGCGGAAGGCATCGAGGTACTTGTCCCGGGTCCGGACCACCACGTCGTCGGGCAGCGACGGCACGGGCGGCTGCTTCGACCAGCCGATCGATTCGAGGTAGTCCCGCACGAACTGCTTGTCGAAGCTCGCCTGCGGCCCGCCGGGACGATACCGATCGGCCGGCCAGTACCGCGACGAGTCAGGGGTCATCAGCTCGTCGATCAGGAGCAGCGCACCCTCGGCGTCGAGACCGAACTCGAACTTCGTATCGGCCAGGATGATCCCGCAGCGGGCCGCGTGGGCCGCGCCGTGCGCGTACAGCGCCAGGGTGAGCTCGCGGAGGCGGGCGACGAGGTCCGCGCCGACGAGGCGCGCCGCCTCCGCCTCGCTGATGGTGAGGTCGTGGCCGCTGGTGGCCTTGGTGGCCGGGGTGAAGATCGGGGCCGGCAGCTCGGCGGACTCGGCGAGGCCCGGCGGCAGCGCGACACCGGCGACGCTCCCGGAAGCCTGGTATGCCTTCCACCCGGCCCCGGAGAGGTAGCCGCGAGCGACACACTCGATCGGAATCGGCTCGGTCCGGCGGACCAGCATCGCCCGCCCGCGCAGGACCTCCGCGTGCGGGGAGAGCATCGGCGGGAACTCGTCGGCGTCGGCCGTCAGGACGTGGTTGGGCACGAGCGAGGCCGTGCGCGCGAACCAGAATCGCGAGAGCTGGGTCAGCACCCGCCCCTTGTCGGGGATGCCCGATCCGAGCACGTGATCGAACGCGGAGATGCGGTCGGTCGCGACGATCAGCAGCGCGTCGTCAACCTCGTAGAGGTCGCGGACCTTGCCGCGGCCGTGCGGCACGAGGCCGGGCAGATCCGTGTACAGCAGCGGAACGGTTGCAGACGTCACGTGCGGATCCTGACGGGGGAAGGCGCCATCTTAGCGAGGCCGCGCGGAGGCTGCAACCGTACGCAACCGCCACGAGTGTCCGGACGAGGGGCCCTGATATATTGTGTTGCCCGTGTGGAGCACCGCCTCGTGGGAAACCGAACACGCACGCTGATCGCCACGGCTCTGGCAGTTGCCCTGATTGCCTGGTTCCTGCGGGGCGCCGACCTCGGCGACGTCTGGAACGAGGTGCGCGCAGCGCGGCCGCTGCCGATCCTCTTCGGAGCCCTCCTCTTCGTGCCGATGATGGCCGTACGCGCGGTGCGATGGGCACACCTGCTCCGACCTGTGGGGCAGGCGCGGGTCGGCACGGCGTTCCGGACGACGCTGATCGGGTTCGCGGTGTCGAACGTACTGCCGGCCAGGGCGGGGGAGGTGCTGCGGCCATACCTGCTGGCGCGCGAGGAGCGGCTGAGCGCCACGTCGGCCTTCGCGTCAATCGTCGTCGAGCGCGTGCTGGACCTGGTGGCCGTCCTGACGATGCTGGCCGTGTTCCTCCTGAGCGGACTGCGGGAGGCGTCGGGACCGGCGATGGGTGCCGTGCGCACGGCCGCCATCGTGGCGACCGTCTCCATCATCGTCATCCTCGTGCTGCTGATGGTGCTGGCGTCGCATCCCGATCGCCTCGCGGCGCTGATGCTGCGCGCCACCCGGGTGCTGCCCGAGCGGGTGTCGGCCCGGTTGTCGCGCCTGACGAGGACGTTCGTGCAGGGGCTGGGCGCGGCGCGGGCGCCCCGGGTGCTGATCATGGCCACGGCCTGGAGTTTCGTGCTCTGGGCGCTGATTGCGTGGCAGACGTGGCTGGTGACGACGGCGTTCGGCATCCAGCTGCCCGCGACCGGCGCGTTCCTGCTGCAGGCCTTCGGGGTCATCGGCGTCGCGGTGCCGACACCCGGCGGCGTGGGCGGGTACCATGAAGCGTTCCGCCTGGGGGTCACGACGTTCTTCGGCGCCCCGAACGACGCGGCGATCAGCGCCGCGCTCGTGCTGCACGGCATCAACTTCGTGCCCACTACGCTCGTGGGGGGCGTGTTCATGGTCCGCGCCGGGCTCAACATCTGGAACCTCCGGGCGGCGGTGCAGCCGGAGGAGGTCTCGATCGCCCCATGAAGTGCCCCTTCTGCAGTCACCTGGGTGACAAGGTGGTGGACTCCCGCGAGAGCAAGGAAGGGGAGGTCATCCGCCGCCGCCGCGAGTGCCTGTCGTGCGGGCGCCGGTTCACCAGCTACGAGCGCATCGACGAGATCCCGTACATGGTCGTCAAGAAGGACGGCACGCGGGAGCGCTTCGAGCGCCAGAAGCTGATCGCCGGCCTGCTGAAGGCCTGCGAGAAGCGGCCGGTCAGCGTGGCGGCCGTCGAAGGCGTCGCGGATCGCGTGGAAGCCATGCTGCAGGAGCGCCCCGAGAAGGAAATGAGCACGCAGGAGGTGGGCGCGGTGGTCATGGAGGAACTGCGCCGGCTGGACAAGGTCGCCTACGTGCGGTTCGCGTCGGTCTATCGGCATTTCCGCGATCTGGGCGAGTTCATGAACGAGCTCAAGGATCTGCTGAACGCCAAGGAGTAGCCCCGGGGTCCAGGGCATGGCCGTCACCCTCCGATCGCTGCCCCCCTTCCGCCGGGCCGAGCCCGGCCTGCGGCGCGGCCCCGTCTCGCCCTCGGGCCCCAAGCCGTTTCGCGACAACACGCGCCTGATCGTCTTCGGCATCATCCTGCTGCTGGTGGTGCTGTCCGGCCTGCTGGTGCTCGCGAACCAGTCGACGGCCCTGGCGCCCGATTTCCTTACCGAGTTCGTGCTCTACGCGCTGCTCGCCACGGACATGGCGATGCTGCTCGCGCTGACCCTCGTGCTCGCGCGCAACATCGTGAAGCTGGTCGTGGAGCACCGGCGCGCGCTGCCCTTCGCGCGGTTCCGGGCGAAGCTCGTCGCCGTGCTGCTGGGCATGACGCTGCTGCCGGCCGTGCTGGTGCTGATCGTCGGCAGCGAGATGATCCGCACGAGCGTGGACCGCTGGTTCAATGCGCCGATGGACGAGGTGCTGGTGTCGGCCAACGCGCTCGCGGGCGACTACTACCAGGAGCGGCAGGACCAGGTGAGCGCGCAGGCGGACGCGATCGCCGGTGCGCTGGCGGGGGCCGATCTGTCGGGACCCTCCAGCGTGGGGCGGGTGATCCGGGCCGAGGTGGAGCTGGGGCATGCGCAGGCGCTCGAGGTCTACCGGGTCGTCCGCCAGGGTGGGGCGACGGAAGTGATCGCCGTGGACGAGGTCGCCGCGCCAGGGGTGCCCGGGGCATCGTCCCGCGCGTCGGTGGAGCTCGCCCGGCGTGCGGCGGAGAGCGGCGAGGCCCGGGCGGTCGAATCGATCGACGGCGCCGGCGATCTGATCCGCACGGCCGTGCCGATCCGGGGCGGCGGCGGCGTGCGGGGCGTCGTGATCGCCAGCGAGTACCTGACGGGTCAGTTCGCCGAGCGGGCGCGCAGCATGACACAGGCCTACGAGCGCTACCAGCAGCTCCGGGTCCTGAAACAGCCGCTGGCCACGGTGTACCTGTCGTTCTTCCTGATGCTGACGCTGCTCATCCTGGTCGCCGCCACCTGGATGGGGCTGTACGTCGCTAAGCGCATCACCCGGCCGGTGCAGATGCTGGCCGTGGCGGCGCGCGAGATCGGCGCCGGCCACTTCGAGCAGCGCCTGGTCCCGGAAACCGGCGACGAGTTCGGATCCCTCGTCGAGGCGTTCAACAGCATGGCCGCCGAGCTGTCCGCGAGCCGGCGCCGGCTCGAGCGGTCGGCGCGGGACGTGGCGCGCAAGCACGAGGACGTCGAGGCTCGCCGCCGCTACATCGAGACGATCCTGGAGCGGATCGCCACGGGGGTCGTCTCGGTGGACGAAGCGGGCCGGATCGGTCGCGTGAACGCCGCCGCGGCGCGCCTGCTCGGGCTGGCCGGGGACATGACGGGGCTGTCCGCCGCGAGCGTGTTCGGTTCCGTCGAGCTCAAGCCGCTGGCCGACCTGATCGACGACGCGGCCCGCAACCGCCGGGAGGTGCGTCCGCAGGAGCTCGCCATGACGCTGGACGGCCGGGAGCTGCACCT
>VFZH01000134.1 GCA_016871255.1 Acidimicrobiia bacterium
GAGCGGCACCTGGCCATGTACGATCCGAAGACCGGAAAGGTCGAGCCGATCGGCACCTGTTTCCAGACGCACCACCTCTGGTTCGCGCACGACACGAACCACACACTCTGGAACGCGAGCATCGATCAGCCCTACATCGGCTACCTGAACACGAAGGTGTGGGAGGAAACCAGGGACGAGGTCAAGTCGCAGGGGTGGTTCCCGTTCGTGCTGGACACGAACGGAAACCGGCAGCTGGACGAGTTCGTCGGGCCCGGGGAAGCGCCGGACCCGGCGAAGGACACCCGGATCCGGGGCGGCAGCTACGGGATCATTCCGAGTCCCGTGGATGCCTCGGTGTGGACGGTCCCGTCAGGCTATCCGGGCATGCTGATTCGCGTGAGCCCGGAGTCGGGGCTCTCGGAGGTGTACGAACCGCCGCTGCCCGGTCACACGACGCGCGGCGTGGATCTGGATCTGAACGGGGTCGTCTGGGTCACGCTGAACAGCGGGCACTTCGCGAGCTTCGACCGGCGGAAGTGCAAGGTGCTGAACGGGCCGGCGGCCACCGGAAAACACTGCGAAGCGGGATGGACGTTGTACCAGACGCCCGGTCCCAATTTCGCGGGCGTGAAGGCGGGCAGCGCGGACTTCCACTACGCGAACTTCGTGGACCAGTACGACACCTTCGGCCTGGGCGCCAACACGCCGATCGCCACCGGGACGAACTCGGACTCGCTGCTGGCCCTGCGGCCCGACGGGAGCTGGGTGGTGATGCGGATTCCCTATCCGATGAACGTGAACATGCGAGGAATGGATGGCCGGATCGATGACCCGAAGGCGGGCTGGAAGGGCAGGGGCGGCTGGGTGAGCTACAACAGCCAGGCGCCCTGGCACTACGAGGGCGGCAAGGGGCAGACGAGCAAGGCCGTCCACATCCAGCTTCGGCCGGATCCGCTCGCCAAATAGGACGCCGTCCGTTCCGGATCCACCGGAGAACCGCGCATGGCGCATGTGGCTCAGGCGGCTTGCGGCCCCCCTGGAGGGGGCCGCGTTGCCTGGCCGTGTGCGCTGCTCGCGATCGGCGCCCTGTTCGCCACCGTGCTGCCAGCCGCCGGGGCTCAGGCGCCAGTCGCGGAGCCCGGAACGCCGCGCGCCTTCCTGGATGCGTGGTGTGTCGCCTGCCACAACGATCGCACCAGGACCGCCGGACTGTCTCTGAGCGGGCTGAACCTCGGGGATCCTTCCGGTGAGGCGGAGGTCCTGGAGCGTGTGGTGCGCAAGCTGCGCGCGTACGCCATGCCGCCGGCCGGCGCGCCCCGCCCGGGTCGTGTCGCGTACGACCGCGTGGCCTCCGATCTCGAAGAGGCGCTCGATCGGGCGGCGACGGCCCGGCCGGACGCGGGCAGCCCGACCCTGCGCCGCCTGAACGTCGCCGAGTACGGGAACGCCGTTCGTGATCTCCTCGGAATCGACGTGGATGGCGGCGCATGGCTTCCGGCGGACGAACCCAACGCGAACGGGTTCACCGGCGACGGCGACGCGCTGTCGGCGTCCCCTGCGCTGCTCGAGGCCTATCTGGCCGCCGCCCGAACGATCAGCCGCCTGGCGGTGGGCGACCTGACGATCGGTCCTGCCGCCTCCGCTCGCACGTACCGGGTTCCCAAGCTCCGGTTTCAGGACGCCCGGATGGACGACGCCCTCCCGTTCGGATCGCGGGGAGGCGTGGCGGTCCGCCACCATTTCCCGCTCGACGGCGAGTACGTCCTCAGCCTCCGGCTGCAGCGAACGGGGTACGACTACGTTCGTGGTCTGACCGATCGCCACGCGATGGAAGTCCGCCTCGACGGCGAGCGCCTGCGGACGTTTCAGCTTGGCGGCGAGACGGGCTGGCGGGCGGCCCCGGCGAGCTACTCCGGGAACATCTTCAGTGCGGACCCGGAATGGGAGGAGTACATGGTTCGCGGCGCCGACGCCGCGCTGGAGGTGCGGTTTCCGGCGCGCGCCGGCCTGCATGTCGTCGGCGTGTCGTTCGTGCGCCAGCGTTACGAGCAGGAGGGCGTGGCGCAGCCGCCGCTCCGCGGGTTTGCGTTCGAGATCAACGAATCGGTCAGTTCCTTCGCGGGCACGTCCGATCCGGCCGTGGCGACGGTGACGATCGGCGGCCCCTGGGGTCCGACGTCGGTCGGTGACACGCCCAGCCGACGTCGGATCTTCGTGTGCCGCCCATCGGTCAGCTCCGAGGAGCGTGCGTGTGCGGAGCGGATCCTGTCGAGACTGGGAAAGCAGGCGTTCCGACGCGATCTGCACGCCGGCGACATCGGCCTGCTGCTCGAGTTCTTCGAGTCGGGCCGGGCGCAGGGGGGCTTCGAGCGGGGCGTCCAGCTCGCGATTCAGCGCCTGCTCGTGGATCCCGAGTTCCTGTTCCGGATCGAGCCGTCGAGCGGTGTGGATGGCCGCGACCCGGCTCGTCTCAGCGATCGCGATCTGGCGTCCCGCCTGTCCCTGTTCCTGTGGAGCAGCAATCCGGATGACGCGCTGATGGCGGCCCGGTCCTCGCTCCGGGAGCCCTCGGGGCTGGCGCGGCAGGTCCGCCGGATGCTTGCGGACGACCGCTCGGCCGCGCTGGTCCAGAACTTCGCGACCCAGTGGCTCGGGCTCGCCCGCCTGGCGGGCGCCGCGCCCGATCCGACGGCGTTTCCGGACTTCGAAGAGAACCTTCGCGAGGCGTTTTCGGAGGAGACGCGCCTGTTCCTGACGAGCCAGCTCCGGGAGGACAGGAGCGTCCTGGAGCTGCTCACGGCGGACTACACGTTCGTGAACGAACGTCTCGCCGCACACTACGGCATCCCGAACGTACGGGGCAGTCGTTTTCGACGCGTCCCGCTCGATGCGCGGCAGCGCAGCGGCCTCCTGGGCCACGGGAGCATCCTGACGATCACGTCCTACGCCACGCGCACCTCGCCCGTGGTTCGTGGCAAATGGCTCCTCGACAACCTGCTGGGGACCCCGCCGTCACCGCCTCCGCCGGACGTGCCGGCGCTCAGGGATATCGGCGAGAACGGCGAACCGGCGTCGGTACGCGAGCGTCTGGAACAGCACCGCAGGAACCCCGCGTGCGCCAGTTGCCACGTCTGGATGGATCCCCTTGGATTCGCGCTCGAGCACTTCGACGCCGTCGGCGCATGGCGCGCGGCGGCCGAGAGCGGCGGGCCGGTGGACGCGTCGGGTGTGCTTCCAGGAAGTGCGGAGTTCGAAGGTCTCCGCGGACTCCAGGGCTTCCTGCTCGACCGGCGGGCACAGTTCGTCCGCGCCCTTGTGGAGAAGCTCCTGGCGTACGCCATTGGCCGGGACCTCCGTCACTACGACATGCCGGCCGTCCGGCGCATCGTCCGCGCCGCCGCGCGCGAGAACTACCGCTGGTCGTCGCTGATTCAGGGTGTCGCGGCGAGCGTGCCCTTCCAGATGAGGAGCTCCGGATCATGACCCTTCGAAAGCCTGTGGGCGTCCCCGGCCGCGTCGAGCGATGATCGTCGTCAGGCGTCATCTCCCTCGTCGCACGGTCCTGCGGGGCCTCGGCACGGCCGTGGCCCTCCCGCTGCTCGACGCCATGGTGCCCGCGTTCGCGTCCGCGGCTCAGCAGGCAGTCGGAACAGTCCGTCGGTTCGGTGTCGTGTACGTGCCGAACGGGGTGAACATGGCCGACTGGACTCCGGCGACCGAGGGTCGCGGCTACGCGCTGCCTCGCATCCTGACCCCGCTCGCTCCGTTCCGGGACCGGATGTTGGTCCTCAGCGGCCTGAGCACGAACGGCGTCGAGGGGTCGGGTGGAGCACACGCGGGACCGTCCACCAAGTTCCTCACGAGCACGAACCCGAGGCGGACGTTCGGATCGCAGGTCGAGGCGGCAACCTCGATCGACCAGATCGCCGCCGACGCGCTGGGGGCGGAGACACCGATCGCCTCGCTCGAAGTCGGGCTCGAGTCGTTCGAATCGGTCGGGTCGTGCGACGTCGGGTTCAGCTGCGCCTACACCAGCACGATCGCGTGGCGGACGCCGACGACGCCGCTGCCGATGGAGCACGATCCCCGCGCCGTGTTCCAGCGCCTGCTGGGCGACGCCGGCGGCACGGACGCTGCCACGCGGAGCGCGCGTGCCGCGAACGATCGAAGCATTCTCGACTCCCTGACCTCCGCGGTGTCCCGGCTCGGCGGCACGCTGGGGCCGCGGGATCGGGCGAAGCTGGCGGAGTACCTCGACGCCGTTCGAGACGTCGAACGCCGGATCCAGAACGTGGAGCGCCGGAACGCGGGCGACCTGCCGGCGATTGCGCAGCCGATCGGCGTGCCGCCGTCGTTCGAGGAACACGCCAGGCTGATGTTCGACCTGCAGCTGATCGCCTACCAGGCCGACCTCACGCGCGTGGTGACGTTCATGGTCGCGCGCGAGTTCAGTGGCCGAACCTACCCCGAGATCGGTGCGCCGGATGCGCACCACCCGACGTCCCATCACGAGAACCTTCCCGCTCGACTGGAGAAGATCTCGCGGATCAACACCTTCCACGCGGCGCTCTTCGCCTACTACCTCGAGAGGCTGGCAACGACGCCCGAGGGCAACGGGTCGCTGCTGGATTCCACCATCCTGCTCTACGGAGCGGGTATGGGGGACGGCAACGATCACGACACGCGCAGGCTGCCCATCCTGCTCGTGGGCGGCGGCGGCCGGATCGCCGCCGGTCGCCACCTCGTGTATCCGGCTGGAACGCCGCTGGCCAATCTCCATCTCGTGCTGCTGGAGCGACTTGGCGTCCGCACGGACGCGGTCGGCAACAGCACGGGCCCGCTCGATGGCGTCGCAGCCTGAGACGGATGGCAGGGCGACGACGGGTTCTCGGCGTGGTGGTCGCGGCTCTCGCCGTGGGGGTCGCGCCGGCGCTGGCCGGGCCGGATCTGCGCCTGATCGATGCGGTGAGGGCCCGTCATGTCCCGGCGGTCCGCAGCCTCCTTCGGCAGGGCGCGGACGTCAACACGCGCCAGCCTGACGGCGCCACGGCGCTGCACTGGGCGGTTGAGCTGGACGAACCGGACCTGGTCGCGCTGCTCGTTCGCGCGGGCGCCGACGTGGACGCGTCGAACGACCTCGGCGTGACGCCGCTGTTTCTGGCGTGCGATGCAGGTTCGGCACGCCTCGCGGCGCTTCTGCTGGACGCCGGCGCACGGCCGGATGCCCGAACAGCCGGCGGCGAAACCCCGCTCATGGCGGCCGTCCATGCCGGCAGCACGGCGGCCGTGACGGCGCTCCTGTCGGCCGGGGCATCGGTGAGCGTTCGGGAGCCCCGGCGCGACCAGACGCCGCTCATGTGGGCCGCGGCCGGAGGGCACACGGCCATCGTAAAGATGCTCGTGGACGCGGGCGCCGACGTGCAGGCGCGTTCGCGTGTCAGGCGGACGCTCGCCAATGTCGGCGATCCGTTCAACGTGCGCGGCCGGACGGTGACCGATGCGAGCGGGGAGCGTATCCCCCCGCCCGAGCCGCGGACAGCGGAGGTCGCGGAGGGTGGATCGACCGCCCTGCTGTTCGCGGCGCGGAGCGGCGACGTCGAATCGGCGCGACTTCTGCTCGACGCTGGAGCTGACGTCAACGACGCGGCCGCGGACGGCACGAGCGCGCTCGTGCTGGCGGCGCACAGCGATCGGGGCGACGTGGCCAGGCTGCTGCTCGCGAGGGGTGCAAGGGTCGACGCGGCGGGGTCGGGCTACACGGCGCTGCACGCGGCGATTCTTCGCGGCAATCGTCGCCTCGTGCACGATCTCGTCGCCCATGGGGCGAATCCCGACGCTCCCGTGACGAGGAGTACGCCGGGGACGCGCTTCAGCTGCAACTACACGTTCGCCGACACCCTCGTCGGTTCGACGCCGTTTCTGCTCGCCGCGCGCTTCGCCGAGCCGGCGATGATGCGCATCCTGGCGGCCGCGGGTGGGGACACCGCGCTGGTGCCCGATGACGGCATGACGCCGCTCATGCTGGCGGCGGGGCTGGCGATCGCGAGTGGCGGTCGTCGCCAGCGTTCCGACTGCAACGAGGGGCCGAGCGACAGCGAGGGCGCGGCCCTCGAAGCGGTCGCCTTCCTGCTGGCGCTGGGTGCGGACGTCGATGCGGCCGACGCCGAAGGGAATACCGCGCTCCACGGGGCGGCGATGCGCGGGTTTCCAGGCGTCGTCCAGCTGCTCGTGGATCACGGCGCCAGGCTGGATGCGAGGAACCGGAGCGGCGCCACCCCACGGACCGTGGCGTCTCCGGGCAGCCAGGGCCTCCTCCAGGCGCTGGGTGCGCCGGACTGAACCGGGTTCGCCCGGGCCGTGGCCCCCGCCGGCTGACCCTTTCCGGGCCGCGCGTGCGCGTCTCGTGCAGGAAGGCGCGCAATTCGGCGTTCCGTAACCCGGTTGGGGTATTGAAGGACTCGTACCTCGTCGGTATGGTCCGCCGTGAGGAACGCTGTTCCTCGGAAGGGGGACTGACATGCTGAAGGCAAGATGTCTGCTCGTGGGGGCGTGCCTGCTGCTGCCGGCTCTCGCGCATGCTCAGAGCGCCATCACGGGAACCGTGAGCGATGCGACGGGCAGCGTGCTGCCTGGCGTCACCGTGGAAGCGGCGAGCCCGGCGCTGATCGAGGGCGCCCGAGTCGGCGTGACCGACGGACAGGGTCGATATCGGGTCGTGGACCTTCGGCCTGGGACCTACACGGTGACCTTCACGCTTCCCGGGTTCACGACGGTGCGCCGGGAGGGCATCGATCTCGCCAGCAATTTCACGGCCACGGTGGACGCACAGCTCACCGTCGGCGCGGTCGAGGAGACCGTCGTCGTGTCCGGCGCCGCGCCAGTCGTCGACGTCCAGGCCACGAGCCGGCGGGAGGTCATCACGAGCGAGATGGTCGAGCAGCTCCCGAACGGGCGATCGATCACGATGGTCGGTGCGCTGATGCCGGCACTGGCCGAGGGGGCGCAGAACAAGGATGTCGGCGGCATACGCGGGATGCAGCAGACGGCGACACCGCTCACGGCGTATGGCTCGCGCGACATGACCCTCGAAATCGACGGCCTGCCGGTCACCGTTCCGATCGGCAGCGGCCTGCCCGGGGTGTACTACGACGTGGGCGCCTTCGAAGACTTCGTGTATCAGGTCAGCGGCTCGACGTCGGAAGGGCAGACGGGTGGTGTGCGTCTGAACATGATCTCGAAGACCGGCAGCAACACCTTCAACGGCCGCGGGCTCTGGATCTGGTCCGCCCCGAGCCTGTACACGAACAACATCGGTCCGGACCTGGTCGCCCGCGGCATCAGCAATCCGCCGGAGCTGGTCCGGATGCGTGACTTCAACGCCGACCTCGGCGGCCCGGTGCTGACGGACCGCCTGTGGTTCTACGTGTCGGCGCGCGCATGGGACGTGGACAACGCCGTGAACATGCTGCACGACGGCCGGCTGGCGCCAGCGGGCGAGCAGGTGGTGGACGACAACTCGCTGCAGTCGTACATGCTGCGCCTGACGTATCAGGCGACAGGGCGGGACAAGGTGACGGCGATGTACACGCGCCATCCCCGGCAGCGGAAGCTCAACGGGATCGAGAACCTGACGAATCGGCCCGAGGCGGCCCAGGACTACGTCACGCCGCGCAGCTACATCTCCACGCTGAAGTGGACATCCACGCTCACCAACGCGCTGTTGATCGAGGCCGGCTTCGCCCCGATCAGCCACATCGTCAGGGCGCTGCCGCAGGAGGGCCAGCGGACGGCGGCCGAGCTGCCACCCTACGGGGACATCCGCCGGTGCGATGTCGGGATCAACCGGTGCTGGAACGCGGTGTCGGCCCGGTCCGACTTCGGATCCGAGAAGCAGTCGGCCGTGGCATCGGTGACGTACGTGACCGGGGCGCACGCGCTCAAGGTGGGGTACCAGTACGCATTCTCCAGCAACTGGGTGACGCGCGAAACCACGGCGGACGGCGTCCAGGTCTACAATCGCGGGGTGCCGTTCGCGTTCGATGCCGCCAACACCCCGATCGTCGGCGCGACCACGAATGTCCACGAGCACGCGCTGTACGCGCAGGACACGTGGACGCTCGATCGCCTGACGCTGAATCCCGGGATCCGGTGGGACCGGTTCATCGGCACCATCCCGGAGCAGACCTTCGGCGGCGGACGCTTCACGACGCCACGCAGGTTCGCGGCGATCGACGGCCAGCCTGACTGGAAGGACACCGCCCCCCGGTTCGGGGCGTCCTACGACGTCAGGGGGGACGGGCGGACGGCCGTCAAGGGCAGCGTCGGCAGGTACCTGCTGATGCAGTCGGTCGGCTTTCCGGCGCAGTTCAACCCCGCCAACCCGGGCGGGGTGTTCGATCCGGTGTACGACCGGCGGAACTGGACCGATCTGAACGGCGACGACATCGCACAGGATCACGAGATCGGTCCGTCGAGGAATCCGACGTTCTCACGTGCCGATCGCAATCCGGACCCGGATCTGAAGCGCGAGTACGACGTACTGTACAACGTGTCGGTCGATCACCAGGTGATGCGCGCCGTCGGCCTGGCCGTGAGCTTCAACCGGCGTCACGCGTCGAACCTGAACTGGATCGACAACGTGGCTCAGTCGCCGTCGGACTACGAGATGCTGACGGCGCCGGATCCCAGGGATCCCGCCAGCCGCCTGCCCGTGTGGCAGGTCATCCCTGGCAGGCTCGCGCCGGCCGTCAGGGAGATCATCCGGAATTCCGATGACAACACGCGCGTCTACACGGGCGTCGACGCGCTGCTGAGCGCGCGGTTCGACAACGGCGCACTGCTCTCGGGCGGGATCTCGTCTGGACGGCTGGTGCTGCAGAACTGCGAGCGGGAAAACCCGAACAGCAACGACTCCCAGTTCTGCGATCAGTCGGCGTTCGACGTGCCGTTCAGAACGACCGTGAAGGTGGCCGGCAGCTACCCGCTGCCCTGGTACGGGCTGCGCGTCAGCGGAACGTTCCAGCGCATCCCCGGCAACGAGCGTGTGCACACCTACGTCGTCACGCGCGCGCAGGTGCCGGCGCTGTCGACGGCGTCGTCCGTGCTGGTGCGCCTGAACGAGCCTGGCTCGCTGTACTTCGACTACATCAACCAGGTCGACGTGAGCTTCCGCGGCACGCTGCGCGTCGGCGGGGTCCGGGTCACGCCCACCCTCGACGTCTACAACGTCCTGAACGCCAATCCGATCCTGACGGAACTGGGCCGTTTCCCGACCGCGGATGTGCCCCGCACGCTCCTGGCCGGCCGGCTGGTTCGGTTCGGAATCGAGGTGCCCTTCGGCCGCTGATCCCGGGCTCGGCGGCCCGTCGGTCGGTGCACCTCGATGAGCCCAGCGACGGTGTGCCGGGCGGCGGCGTGCGCGTGCGCCCTCCTGGCGACGGTGGACGCGGCGGGCGGGCCGTCGCAGGGCGCCGCCTCGCCGCCGCC
>VFZH01000135.1 GCA_016871255.1 Acidimicrobiia bacterium
AAGGCGCCGGCGGCCGCGTGCGCCGCCGCCAGCAGGTCGAGCACGCCGGCATCGCGCCGCCCCGTGAGATCCGCCGCCCGCTCCGCCAGGCGCAGCGCCTCACCCGGCGCCCGGACGCCGGGATCCGGATCCGCCGCCAGAATCCACGCCAGGCCGCGCATCACCGGCCACCAGTCGGGGGATGCCTCCAGCGCGCGTCCAAGGTGTGCCACCGCCTCCGCCGGCCGCCCGAGCCGCGCGAGCGCCTCGCCCCAGTTCCGCTCGTGCGCCGGCGCGGGCGGCGTCACCCGCGCCGCCAGCTCGTAGTGACGCACAGCCTCCTCCAGCCGGCCGCGCGACTGCAGCGCGATGGCAAGGTTGTTGTGCACGGCCGCATGACGGGGATCGGCCGCGAGCACGCGGCGATAGTGCGCCATCGCCTCGTCGATCCGTCCCTCCCGGTGCAGGAGGTACCCCAGGCTGCTGCGCGCGTACACCAGATCGGGATCGATCCGGATCGCCTCCTCGAAGCGGGCGATCGCGTCGCGCGGCCGTCCCGCCAGCGCCAGCACGGTGCCGACGTCGTGATGGGCGATGGCGGAGCGGGGATCGAGGGCGAGCGCCCGCTCGAGGTGCGCCAGCGCACGATCCGCCCGGCCGAGCTGCAGGTACGCCGACGCCAGGCTCGCGTGCACGAGCGGATCCTCCGGCCCGCCCTCCAGCAGCCGCAGGAAACCGGCGACGTCGGCTTCGGCGGCCTTGCGACCGGCGTCGCGCTCGAGCGCGGCCAGGTCGCCGGGGGAAGCGGGCAGCACCTGGAGGAACAGGTCGCCCATCTCGTCGGTCGTCTGCTGTCCCCACCGCACGGGGCGCGGCGGATCGAACGGGTTGCGCGCGTTGCCGCTGGAGTTGTCGTAGGCCACGCGCATCACCAGCTCGGCACCGGCGGGAAGCCGCAGCGGCTCCCGGTACCGGTAGACGTCCTGCCAGCTGAAGTTCCAGTCGGCGATGCGAAGCAGCCAGCGCACCGACCCGTCCGGCAGCCGGGCGAACGCCTCGAAGCGCCGCGCCAGCAGGTGCGCGTGCGGCTGCAGCTCCCGCAGATCGACGTCAACCGGCAGCAGGTACCGATCTTCGACAACGTGCTCCGCCGCGCCGGCCGGGATCTGGAGATCCTCCCGACTCAGCCGGATGATCGCCGCCCGGCGGGTGGGCGGCGTGTCGGTGAAGTGGAAGCCGACGCTGACCTGCACGGTCTCGACACGCCCGGACGGCTGCAGGTGCAGCTGCAGGACCAGGTCGCTGCCGGCCTCGAGCCGCCACGCCAGGCCGTCATCGGAGAGTCCCCGCAGCTGTCCCGGGGTCCACGCCAGGAAATGGCCGTCCGGGTAGCGGGCGTCAGGGCTGAGCAGGCCTTCATAGCCCGGCGCCGGATCGGCGGCGTCGAGCCGGCGTGACGCAGGCGTCCGGTCGATGCGCATCGTGGCGTGGTGGACGACGCGCGGGTTGGCGGGCCGCACTTCGATCCCGCGGACGAAGCGGCCGCGCTCGACAGGCAAGGGGATGACGAACGTGCGGAGGACGTCCGGTCCGCCGGGGCGAAGGACGTAGGGCTCTGGCAGGGCGACCACCAGGTCGGGGCGTCCGAGCTGCCAGTCGCCAGGCCACTCGCGGGGGGGCGGCAGGTCGGCTGCGTCACCTTCGGGCGCACCCTGATCGACCCAGTCGCCAATCGTCCGGATCTCGGCGTCGCTCAGGCGGCGCTCGCCGACGAATGCGCCATGCCCGGCCTCGGGCAGCCACGGGGGCATGTAGCGGCTGGCCGTCACGGCCGCGATCTGGCGGGCGCGGGACCGGACGTCGGCGTAGCTCAGCAGACTGAAGGGCCCCGCCGCGCCGGGGCGGTGACAGGGCGCGCAGCGCGACAGGACGATCGGGGCGACGTCCCTCGTGAACGTCACGGCGGCCCGGCCGGCCCCGGCCTGCCCGGCCGCGTCGACCCGGAACGCGGCTGCGGCGGCCAGCGCCAGGGCGGCAGAACACAGGCGTCGAGCGGGCATCTCCATCACGGAGGTCGCGAGAGTATAATCCCGCCCGATCAGGGCCCCACTATCGGCCCGACCCGTCTCGCAGAACCCATGCGCATCCTGACCGTGCTCATCTTCTGCGGCGCCCTACCCGGGCGGCGTCGCCGCCGACCGGCACCTCAACCAGCTCTACGTGCTCGTCAAGGGCACGGCCGGCGGGCAGATCGTGGCGCGGCACACGACGCGCATCCAGCCCTGACCTGCTGATGTCGCCCTCCGGCCGGCGGCGGACCCTGCGCGCGGCCGCGAGCCTGACGCTCCTGGTGGCGGCGCCGGCCGTCGTCGTGACCGCATACCGGGACCGGCCGCAGGATGCCACCGGCCCGGCGGGCCGGCCGCGCCCCACGACGACGGCCCTGCCCGGCAGCGACCGGACGAGCAGGCCTTTCGGCGCGCTGCCCGAAGACGCGCTCGCCCGCGCCGGGTACGTCGAAGCCGAGTTCCTGCTGGCCGGAACCGCCGTGGCGTACGAGCGGGCCGGGATCTGGGGCCAGGACGGCCGCTGGGACGCCCGTCCCGCCGGCGGCGCGGACTACGCCGTGCGGATGCTGGTGCGCCGACCGGCGGATCCCTCCCGCTTCAACGGCGTCGTCGTGGTGGAGTGGCTGAACGTCACGGCGCAGCAGGAGGGTGCAGCGGACTTCGGGCAGATGCGCGAGGAGATCGAGCGGGAAGGCTACGTCTGGGTCGGCATCGGCGCGCAGGCGGTCGGCGTGCACGCGCCCGGCACGGGGCTCAAGGCGTGGAACCCCGAGCGCTACGCGGCGCTGACACACCCCGGCGACACGTTTTCCTACGACATCTTCTCGCAGGGAGCGCGGGCGCTCGTGGCGTCCGCTGGCGCAGGCGGTCCGCTCGGACCGCTCCGCCCGCTCAGGCTGCTGGCCACCGGCCGGTCGCAGTCGGCTTCGCGCCTGGTCACGTACATCAACGCCGTGCATCCGCTGGAGTCGCTGTTCGGCGGGTACTTCGTGCACAGCCGGGGCGCATCGACGCCGGGCGTCGAGCCGGCCGCGCCGATCCGCGGCGCGCAGATACGGTCCGACCTCGGCGTGCCCGTGCTGGACGTCGAGACCGAGGGCGACATGATCAGCTCGCTGCGGGGCGGTCTGGCGCGGCAGCCCGCCGGCAGACACTACCGGCGCTGGGAAATCGCGGGCGCGGCGCACGTCGAGGCTCCGCGGTGGGTCGTGGAGGTGCCGCCCCCGCTCGGCCACGGACCGGGATGCCAGCGGCCGATCAACGCGGCGCCGCATCACGCCGTCGTCAAGGCCGGCCTCCAGGCGCTCGCCCGGTGGGCCGCCGGAGGCCCGCCGCCGCCGCAGTCGCCTGACATCGAGACCCGTGACCTCACGGCGGCGGACCCCGTAGTGCGCGACCGGCACGGCAACGCGAGGGGCGGCATCCGGCTGCCGCAGGTCGAAGCGCCGACGGCCAGACTCGACGGCCTGCGGAACGAGGCGGCGACCCAGGGAGGCGGCTTCTGCGGCCTGTACGGCCACACCGTGCCACTTGCCCCCGCGACGCTGCGGGCGCTCTACCCGACGCATGACGCGTTCGTGGCGCAGTTCACCCGGGCCGTCGACGCCATCGTCGCGGCCGGCTACTGGCTGCCCGCCGAAGGGGACGCGGCGCGCCTGGCCGCCCGGGCCTCCGGCGTCGGGCGCTGACGAGCGGAGACGGCGCACGACATCGACAGCCGCTGGCGCATCACCGATCGGCGAGGCGCCGCGTTCGCCTTGTCCGGCGCGCCCAGGTAGGGGACGCCCGACTCCGGGCGCGCGGGCTGTGCTGGCGGGAGGGCAGGGCCCCGCAAGGGGCATTCGGGAGACTTCCCGGCTGATACTTCCTATCGTCCCGAGGTCTGACGTCAGGCCGCGGCGCGCCCGATTTCACGCGCGCCGTCGGCTGCATGCCGTGCTCGGCGGCCCGTCAAGCCGGCACGGTTTCAAGAGCGACGTGAAGCGAGTCCGATTGCGGAATCGAGAAATTCAGCTTCTCGAAACCTACAACGCGCCCCTCCGCGTCCTTCATGAGCACCACGTCTTCCCCGGTCTCTTCGCAGATGAATTCTCGCGACCGTCCCGTGAACCACACAGTCAGGGTCTTTCCCGCGCGATCGTAGAACACCTTTACTTCGGCCATATCTGCGTGCCTTCCTTGATGGCGTCCGTCGGGTCCTTCACAACGGCCTCGCGGCCAACCATGATCGGATGTTTGAGAGTCGTGATGAGATTCCGCCGCTCGAGCGTGACGCGGACCGTGAAGCCCAGGGGCGTTTGTGCCTCGAACAACAGCTTGGGATCGGACTCCACATCGCCATTCTACGTCCCGGCTCGCCTCAAGGATGAGGCCTCTCGCGGTGATGACGACGGACAGCCTGCGAGAAAGACAGGGTCAGCCACATGACTGTGGTCACGCCGAACATCAGAGTCCTCGATCGTGGCTCAATAGCCAGAACCCCGAACCACAGTCCAGTCCGACCGTTCTCGCAGTCCCCGGCGAAGGGAACCGCCACGGCGCTCCGCGCGCGTCAAGGCCCTGCGGCCGCCTTCGGCGGTGCGCTGCGCGCAGCCGTGACCCATGCTCACGCCGCGGCGTTGGTGCAGGTATGTGACGAAGGAGACCTTCGTCGCGTTGACTGAGGAGGCTTCTTCGAACGTCTACGTCGTTTCACTTGACCGGAGGTGTCCAGATACCGTGTTAGGCAACTTGATCAAGACATACAAATAACTATATAGTGCTCCGTGACCGAGAAGCCGCTGTCTTGGCTGGGTTCGTCGCTCGACGATCTCCGGGCCTTCCCCAAGGATGCCCGCCGCGACGCTGGTTACCAACTCGGCCGCGTGCAGCAGGGCCTCCTGCCAAGCGACTGGAAGGCGATGACCACCGTGGGGGCTGGCGTCGTTGAGGTTCGCGTGCACACGCGGGTGGAACATCGGGTGTTCTACGTGGCGAAATTCGAAGAGGCCGTGTACGTGCTCCACGCGTTCGAGAAACGCACACGCCAGACGCCACACCCTGAGATCGCACTGGCGAAGAAACGGTACGCCGACCTGGTTCGGCAGCGTGCCAAGAAGCCGGAGGTTCGATGACCACAAGAATTCGCCGTTCAAGCGGCAACGTATTCCGGGATCTTGAGTTTTCGGAGGAGGAAGCCACGAACCTCAAACTCCGGTCCGATCTGATGATTCGCTTGAGCAAGTTGATTGACGCCCGTGGCCTGACCCAGGCGCAGGCCGCTGATCTGTTCGGGGTCACGCAGCCGCGAATCAGCGACCTCGTGCGAGGCAAGATCGATCGGTTCAGTATCGACACGTTGATCGCCATGCTCGGCCATGCTGGCGTCCGCATTCAGATCGTTGTGGGTCGTTCAAAGAGAGTTGCCTAACGTTCGGCGATGACCAGCGCCGGGAGGGGCGCGAGAGCGGCCCGACGCGGCGTCTGGTCCATCGGGTCTGGTCCATCGCCTTGTTGGCCAGCGAGGCTGGCGTTACAGTATCCACATGAAGCTCGCCATCGAGCTACCGCCCGCCCAGGCCGACAAGCTACGCGCAGAGGCCGAGCGCCTTGGTCTCGCGCCAGAGGAACTCGCCCGCGCGGCCCTCAGTGACCTGCTGTCGACCGCCGACCCCGAGTTTCAGGCCGTGGCCCACCGCGTGGTCACCAAGAATCGAGATCTGTACACGCGCCTCGCCTGATGCGCTACCTGACGCTCGGTGAGGTGGTCGCACTGTACCGGGCCGTTCTTGAGAGCGCGGGCGGCGCCTCGGGCATTCGACATCTCGGCGCATTGGAATCGGCTCTCGCGCAACCACGAGCCAGCTTCGGCGGTGTCGACCTGCACGCCTCGCTGCACGCCAAAGCAGCGGCGTTGGGCTTCTCGCTGGCGCTCAATCATCCATTCCTCGACGGCAACAAACGGGTTGCCCACGCCGCGATGGAGACGTTCCTGATCTTGAATGGCTCCGAGATCGTCGCCCCCGTCGACGAACAGGAGCGGCTCATGCTCGATCTCGCCGCCGGCCGGGTAACACGAGAACAGCTGACGGAATGGCTTGAGAAACATCTCCAGTCAGCTCGTTGATGAGGCTCGCCTCTGTGTAGTCGATCGTTCTGAGGCGCCCCATGTGGGCAACAGGGGCGACCTGCAAGAGGTCGCCCCGTCCTTCTACACTTGACCAAGCAAGGATTGCTGCCTGCGCGGCCTCTGTCGCCTTACTCCCAACTCAACTGCGCACCCAGCTTGATCAGGCGGCCCCTCAAGTAGGAGTTCACGGCGCCCCAACCCCTGCCATCCCCGACATAGGCCTGGTTGCGGCTGAGAACCGGAGCCGCATTCAACGCGTTGTAGAGGTCCAACGTGATCCGCACGCGTCCGAAACTATCGCCCCTGAAATCCCTCATCACGCGGAAGTCCAGCATGCTGATTCGGTCTTCGAAGGCTGAGTTGCGTTTCTGGATCACGTCAAGTGAGATAGTCGAAGAGCACGGCCCCGTGGGCGCTGGGCAGGTCGACAGGTTCCGCCCAAGCGAAGGCGCAATCTGGTTATTGAAATACGTGACCTGTGCCCTGATCTCGGGAGGTTGGATGTTCTGGAAGACGGCGCTGAGCGCCAATCCGTAGGGGAGCGGGTACGAGCCACTGAACTTGATCTGTCCGCCCCCATTCCACCACGGACTTTCGTTCCTGCACTGGTAGCTCGCCTGCGGCGAATCGACGACGAAGCAGCTCTCATTGACGAATTGCCCCACGGCCACGCCGCCCTGGAGCAGCGCACCATTGGCGAAGCGCGCCCGCGTCTCGATATCCACGCCATCGAAGATCTCGCTGGCGTCCCCAAAGTTCGACGCGAGCGTGTTCAGGGTTCTGGGGACCCTTCGGATAGCGTCAAAGCTCTGGTCGTAGAACCCGCAGATCTGGCTGCCCCCGCCGCCGGGGAGGCGAGGATTCGACGGAGCCATGACGCAGAACGGATCGAAGTCCGCCGGTGTCACGGACAAGTTATCCGCGGCTCTCTGGTTGAAATGCTGCGTCCGGAAGTAGGTGGCGGAGAGCCGGACGTTCTCCCGCAGTTCCCGATCGATGCCTGCCGACATCTGCCACGTGTACTGGCGATTGTCCAACGTCACATCGTCATCCCAGAACGAGGTGATCACGGGTGTGCCGAAGGCGGCATTCGAGAGCGGCCCCAGCTCATTCGCGTCTGGGAAGAAGTCGGCGTTGCGGTCGATCCACTGCCGGGAGGCGCTGCTCGCGATTCGGGTCGCGGGGTTGAGCGATTGCGGAAAGCCCGTCCCCTCACCAGCCACATACCGACCGGCCGACGCCTTGATCGCGGTCTTGCCGTCTCCCGTGACGTCCCACGCCACCCCCAGGCGCGGCGAGACATCCTGCCACGACGGTATGTCGTCGATCCTCGAAATCGCAAACCCCTTCGTGAAGGCGGTATCGGGCACGACCTGGTCCGGGACCCACCCGTTGAAGAAGTCCCCCCGCACGCCGAGATTCAAAGTGATCCGGCCGAGGGTCCATTGGTCCTGGGCATAGAGGGCCATGTTCCGGTAATCGCTCCGGTTGAACTGGGGGTGGTTCCACTGGGTGAGGGAGATGGGATTGCCGAAGAATGTCGTGACGGTTACCGGCCCGAACCCCGGAATGGAATTATTGGACCCGTTGTTGATAATCCACCCATGCATCCAGGTGCCCCCGAACTTGAAGCTGTGGGAACCGGTGACATACGAGAGAGACCCGCGCGCATTGACTTGATCCGTGTCGCTCCCCCCGAGGTCATCGTTGTAGGGGATGAAGCCGAAGAAACTCCAGGCGTTGTAGACAAAGGTGCCCGATTGGCCTATGCCGAGAATGGGAACGTCGTCATCTCCAACTCCTGGCGCACGTATGTGGATGAATGGGTTGTGCAGGTACGTGAACCCGCCCTCGAGCAGGACTCTGTTCGACTGCGCGCGGGTCCAGGTGGCCTGACTCAAATGGGTTTCCGATGTGGTTGAGTGACCGGCTTCAGGTGTGAGGAAACTGCCAGTCAACCGCTGAAGGACGCCGGCATACACGATGTTCCCGAAGTAGGTGAGCTTGTCCTTCGACGATGCTTGGACCGTGATTCGGCCCGAGTGCTCTCGATTGGGGTCGTCGATATGGGCTCGCTCGCCTTGTGCATAGAGCGGCACTCCGTTGGGCGCCCGTTGCCCCTGTACCGCGTTGAAGAATTGCCCCGGCACGTATGTTTGGGTGTCCCACCATCTGTGGGACGAGTAGAACCAGGCGCGGTCTCTCCTGATCGGACCACCGCCACTGAAACCGTAGTCGTACAGCTCCTTGACCTCGCCACCAGTCGTGGCCCCACGGCTTTTCAGCTCGTCGGAGAGATTGTCCGACTGAAAATCGGAGTTGGTGAAGCTGGCCCGTCCAGACAGTGAGAAGGTGTTGCCTCCGTCCTTGGGGATGTAGTTGAGCTGGATCCCAGCGGTTTCGGTATCGGCCGACATGCCGCTGGACGCCATCGTGACCTCCGCGATGGACTCCATGTTGTAGTTCATGCCCCAGTTCATGATCCCGCCGTTGGCCGCCATCGAGTGGTTGGTGCTCATGCCGTCTTGCGAGACTTTCATGTCGTTTTGGCGATTGGCATGCACCGCTGCCGAACCCGTCTCCCCGCCCGTGCCACCGACATCGACACCACCCGTGTTACCAGTGATGTTGACGCCCAACGTGAGCGCGCCGAAGGAGCTGACGTTCTGGGCGTTTGGCAGGAGATTCAGCGTTTCATCGTCCAGCACTGCTTGAGTTCGCACGTTCCGAACGTCGACGGTCGGGGTCGCCCCGATGACCGTCACCGTCTCGTCGACGCCGCCCACGGCCATCCGGATGTCGATGTTCGCGGTGAATCCGCCACGCAACGCGACGCCTTCCCGCCGTACGATGCTGAACCCAGCCAGGGTGAATTCCACCGCGTAGGTTCCGGGCACGAGGGCTGTGAGCACGTAGCGACCCGCGCCATCCGTGACCGCCGTCCGGATGTCAATCGCCGAAGGGCTGGTCGCGTTGACCGTCACGCCGGGCAGCACGCCGCCCGTTGCGTCCGTGACCTCTCCGGCGATCGCGCCAGTCTGGGCCGAGGCTATCTCTGGCAGGGCAAGAGCTGCCAGGACCGGCAGCAGCACGAGGCAGACAACGACCCGAGTACGCATATGGGGTCTTCAGCAGAATCTGTGGGTCGCTTCCGGCTCCGGTAGCTGACCCAGCGTATGGTACAGGGCGATTTCCAAGCACCGGTACGACCGAAACCCGTACGCCTTTCTGGTGGTCAGTTTCGCTTTG
>VFZH01000136.1 GCA_016871255.1 Acidimicrobiia bacterium
CCAGCGTGTTGCCGTCGTCTTCGGTGGTCATCTGCGCCACGATGGGCAGCCCGCAGACCGAGCGCACGGCCGCGATCGCTGCGCCGATCTCGTTGACGTCCCTGAACGTCTCGAGCACGAACAGGTCCACGCCCCCCTCGACGAGGGACTGCGCCTGCTCGCGGAACATGTCTTCGGCCTCGTCGGTGCCCGTCTTGCCCCACGGCTCGATGCGGAGGCCCAGCGGCCCGACGGCGCCGGCCACGTACACCCGGTCACCGGCCGCCTCACGCGCCAGCCTGGCCCCGGCCAGGTTGATCTCACGGAGCCGGTCGGCCAGGCCGAACGCGCGCAGCTTCACGCGGTTGGCGCCGAAGGTGTTCGTCTCGATGACGTCGGCGCCGGCCCGGACGTAGGCCCGGTGGACGTCGGCGACGACGGCCGGCTGCGAGAGGTTGAGCGACTCGAAGCAGCGGTTGATGAAGACGCCGCGCCCGTACAGCATCGTCCCCATCGCCCCGTCACACACGAGGATCCGCTCGTCGAGCGCTTCCAGGAAGGGTTTCATGGGCGGGGAGACCGCCCGCGATCAGGCGTCGGCGCCGGCCGTTCCGGCTGCGGGCGTCCGGGACACGGACGAGAGGGGGATCGGCACCAGCAGATCGGTCTTGTCCCAGACGAAGTCCGACTTGCTGTAGACGGCCAGCTCGTAGTCCTTGCCCATGAAGATGGCCGACACCGGGCAGGCTTCTTCGCAGAACCCGCAGAAGATGCAGCGCGTCTTGTGGATCTGATACACGCTGGCGTACCGGGGACCCGCCAGCACCGTCCCGTCGTTCTCGGCTGCTTCGAGGTAGATGGCGTCCGCCGGGCACGCCACTGAGCAGAGCCCGCAGGCCACACACTTCTCGAGCCCGCTCTCGTCGCGCATCAGCACCTGTTTCCCCCGGTACTTGGGGAACATCGGCACCTTCTGGTCCGGGTAGTCCACCGTGATCGGTTTCCGGAACATGTGCTTCAGCGTGGTGGCGAAGCCGACGACGAGCGCGCGAATCATCCGGGGTAGGGGTCCTCGATCGGGTGCGGCCCCCCGTGCGGGGGCCAGGACACGATCCTATCACCTACAATTGCGGCTGCCATGCTGGAGGGGCCCCGCTTCCTGACCGCCGACCAGTTCCTGCTGACCACGCTGGTGGTCAAGCTGGCCGTCATGGCGGTCGTGGCCACGATGGTCGCCCGGTACCGCCGCTTCCGGCACATCCTGATCTTCGAGCGCCGCGCGTGGCCGGACCGGGTCGTGTTCGCGCTGGCGATCGGCATCCCGCTGACTGCGGGCGTCGTTGCCCGCCTCCTGCTCGGGTACCAGGCGGCCGACCTCACGCTCGAGGGGCCGTTCCTGGCGGGCCTGATTGCCGGGCCGTACGCCGGGGCGCTGGTCGGTGTGCTCGTGGGCTCCCCGGCGCTGGCGATCGGACGGGAGGTGGCGGTCCTGCCCTTCGCCATCGGGTGCGGGTTCGCGGGCGGCGGGCTCCGGGAGGTGTGCCCCAAGGAAAGCATCTGGCAGTTCACCCCGTTCGTCTTCGTCGATCTGGGACGCCACGTCTGGAACATGGTGCGACGGCTGGCCACGAACTGGCAGATCGTGCTGCTGCTGGCGCCCGTCGCGCTCGAGCTCCTCCGGCAGGTGCTGGCCGCCCGCTTCGGTACCGGCGCCATCTTCGCGCTCCAGACCCCGAACCCGTGGATGATGGCGCTCGTCGTGCTCTCGACCGTCCTCGCCGTGGCCACGCCGATCCGCATCTGGAACAGCGCCCGCATCGAACACCGGCTCCAGGAGCAGGAGAAGCTGATTCTCGCTGCCAAGGTCGAGGCGCTGAAGAGCCAGATCAACCCCCACTTCCTGTTCAACACGCTGACCTCCATCTCGTCGCTGATCCGGTCCCAGCCCGAGACCGCGCGCACGGTGATCACGAAACTCTCCGCGCTGCTCCGCCGGCTGCTGCGGCAGCACGAGCACTTCGTGACGCTCCGGGAGGAGCTCGAGGCCATCGACGAGTACCTCGACATCGAGGTCGTGCGGTTCGGCCCGCGGCTGAGCGTGAGGAAGGCCATCGAGCCGGACACGCTGGACCTGATCGTCCCCAGCATGATCCTGCAGCCGCTGGTGGAGAATGCGCTCCGGCACGGCCTGGCGCAGAAGGTCGGCCCGGGCACGTTGACGATCGCCAGCCGCCGCTCGCGGGGGCGCGCCGTGATCGAGGTCACGGATGACGGCGCGGGATTCGATGCGGACGCGGGCAGCCCGCCCCCGGCCTCGGGGATCGGGCTGGCCAACGTCCGCGAGCGGCTGCGCGTGATCTACGGCGCGGCATCGCGTCTGCAGCTCACCAGCGAACCCGGCCGCGGGACGTGCGCGCGCGTCGAGGTTCCCGAGCTCACCGACGGGGAGCGGGCATCGGCATGACGGCGCTCCGCGCCGTGGTGGTGGACGACGAGCAGCTCGCGCGCGAGGAGCTCTGCTATCAGCTCGATCGGACCGGCGAGGTCGACATCGTCGCGCAGGCCGCCGACGGTGTCGAGGCGGTCGCCGCCATCCGGACGCACCGCCCGGACGTCGTGTTCCTCGACGTGCAGATGCCGGGGCTGACCGGATTCGAGGTCGCCCGCCGCGTCGTGCCCGCCGACCATCCGATGGGTGTCGTGTTCGTGACCGCGTACGACCAGCACGCCATCGAAGCGTTCGAAGTGAACGCGGTCGACTACCTGCTCAAGCCGGTGGACACCGCCCGGCTGGACCAGGCGCTGGAACGGGTGCGGAAACGGCTGAGCTCGGACCGTCCGGCCGGCGCGCCGCTGACCGACCAGATCGAACGGATCGTCCGCCTGGTGTCCGGCCGGCAGGAGCGCCGGGAGCAGGTCGCCCTCCGCGTCGGCGATCGCTTCACGCTGGTCCGCGCCGAGGACATCATCTTCGCGTCGCTGGCCGACGAGTCGATTACGATAGTCACAGGCCAGGTCGCCGGCACATCGAGCTACCGGACCCTCGACGAGCTGCAGGCCCGCCTCGATGCCGACGTCTTCTGGAGGGTGCACCGGTCGCATCTGGTCAACATCAACAAGATCAAGGAGATCGTCCCTTGGTTCAGCAGGAACTACATCCTCAGGATGAAAGACCCGAGGAGCACGGAGATTCCGGTCAGCCGGTCCCAGACGAAACGGCTGCGGGAGTATCTGAAGCTGTGAGGATGGCAGAAGCGGCCGACCGGGCCTCCCACCGGCTCCCGGGCCAGGACCCTGCGCCGCCCGATCAGCCGCCTGCCGAACTCGACCAGCCGCCGGCCGAACCCCAGTGGGCGGAGATGGCCGAAGCCGCGCCCATCCCGTCCGGCGATCCGCTGCCCGGCTACTACGCGCCGCCGCCGGCGGAACCACCGCCGGGAGCCCCCGACATGCGCCTGGCGATGGACGAGCGCGCGGCGGCCGCGCGGCGCCGCCTCGCGCTCTGGCGCGACGAGATCGTCGCCTGGTTCAGGACGCTGGCCTCGGCGGCCGTCTACGCGACGCTGATCGTCACCTTCGGGTTCCAGGTCGCCCGCGTCGAGGGCCAGAGCATGGCGCCGACGCTGGCCGACCAGGATCGCCTCATCGTCAACAAGCTCGCCTATCGGATCGGTGAACCCCGGCGTGGCGACATCGTGATGCTGTACTACCCGCTCAACCCGGACAAGTCGTTCGTCAAGCGGGTCATCGCGGAGGAGGGCGACACCGTCCGCATCGTGGACGGCCAGGTCTACATCAACGACGTCCCGATGCGCGACGACTTCGTGCCGCCGGAGTACCGGAGCCACGACGACTACGGGCCGACCGTGATCCCGGAAGGCTACGCGTTCGTCATGGGCGACCACCGTAACAACAGCTCGGACAGCCGGCACTGGGGCTTCGTGCCGAAGCGGTACATCATCGGCAAGGTCCAGCTGCGCTGGTGGCCGCTGCCCAGCTCCCGCGTCTTCTAGACGATCAGCTGCGGCGCCGGTACGCGCCCGAACGGCCGCCCCGCCGCTTCTCGACGAGGTGGATTGCGCCGATCTCGATCTCCCGATCCACCGCCTTGACCATGTCGTAGATCGTCAGGCCGGCGACGGCGACCGCCGTGAGCGCCTCCATCTCGACTCCCGTCCGTGCCGCCGTTCGCACGCGAGCCTCGATCCGGTAGCCGGTCCGGCTCGGCCGCAGCTCGACCGACGCGTGGGTGAGAGGCAGCGGATGGCAGAGCGGGATCAGCGCGGACGTCTGTTTCGCGGCCAGGATGCCGGCGATCCGCGCGGCCTGCAGCGGATCGCCCTTCGCCACACCGCCCGTGCGAATCAGCTTCCGCGCGGTGGCGTTCATGGCCACCTCGCCACTGGCGACGGCCTCACGCTCCGTCACCGGCTTGTCGCCGACATCCACCATGCGGACCCGTCCCCGGCGATCGACGTGTGTGAGCCCCGGGCGTCGAGCCATGGCTACCCTCCCTCCTGAGCCAGGTGGAACGAGAGGCTCTCGAGCGAAACGGTGAAGTCCACACTCTTCAGCTTCACGCCGGCCGGCGCCGAAAGCGCGCCCGGCGTGAAGTTCAGGATCGCCCTGATGCCGGCGGACACGGCCAGATCGACCACTGCCTGCGCGGCCGTGACGGGAACCGCGATCACCGCGATCGCGACCCGATCGCGCCGGGTGATGCGGCGCAGATCGGCAATCGGATGGATGGGCACGCCACCGCGCGAGTGTTGTCCCACCCTGGCGTGGTCGGCGTCGAACAGCGCGACGATCTCGAACCCTTCCTGGCGGAAGCCCGGGTAGTCGGCAAGCGCCAGACCCAGATTGCCCGCGCCGATGATGCCGACGCGAAGCTGCCGATCCAGGCCGAGGATCTGGCGCAGGTGCCGGCGGAGGTCGCGGACGTAGTACCCGACACCGCGGACGCCGAACTCGCCGAAGTAGGCGAGGTCCTTGCGGATCTGCGCAGCGTTGAGACGGAACCGCTCGGCCAGGGCGTGCGACGAAACGGTCTGTACCCCGGCCGCTTCGAGATCCTGGAGGCACCGCAGGTACACCGACAGGCGATTCGTCGTCAGCTCCGAGATCTGATCGAGGGCGCTCTTGCGCTTGTTCACCCTGCTCACAAGTGCCCGAGATTGTAGCGAAATCTGCGCGATTTCGTCATGGCAGGAGGCTCCTCCCACCCGCCGCGCCAGCCGGCCATCGCGCGCGGAACCCGGGCGCGGAACGCCCGGGCAACGTATCATCGAGACGGGATGCGAACGCCTGCCCTCATCGCGCTCGTGCTCGCCGCGGTCTCCCTCGACGCGCAGAGCACGCGCCGGCTGACCACCGTCGACGGCCTGCGCCGGTTTCCGGCCTACTACCACCTGCAGGAGGTCGTGGTGCGCGGCGTGATCGTTCGTGGTGACGCCCGCACGACGCTCCGCACCGACGAGAGCGAGATCGGACTCCTGCTGCCGCCGGACGTCCGCGCCGCGGACGGTGACGTCGAACTTCGGGGCACGTTCCTGGACGTGGGGAAGCTCGAGCCAGGCGACCCCAGGCTCGTCGGGTACGCCCGGCCACCTGGCGACGACCATTGGCCGAAACCGGGAGACGAGCTGGTGCTCCGCGCGACCGGGGCCGTGGCGGTGGACGCGGGCACGCGGGCCTCCCTGCGCGAGCTGGCGCTGACGCCGTGGCGGTTCGAGGGCCAGACGCTGACACTCGTCGGCCAGTTCCGCGGCCGGAATCTCTACGGCGACCAGCCAGGGACACCCCGCCAGAGCCCCCACGACTTCGTCCTGAAGTCGGGAGAGGCGGCCGTCTGGGTCACCGGCCTGCGGCCCCGCGGCCGCGGATTCGATCTCGACGTGGACGCCCGGATCGACACGGGACAGTGGCTGGAAGTCACCGGCGTCGTCCGCCGCGTGGCCGGACTGGTCACGCTCGAGGCGGGTCGCCTCGCCGCCGCCGCGCAGCCGTCCGACACCCCGGTGCCGGAGCCGATCGCCCCCGCCCCTCCGGCGCTGCCGGTCGAGGTCGTCTTCAGCTCACCCACACCCGACGAAACCGACGTGAACGTCGGCACCCACCTGCGCGTCCAGTTCTCGCGCAACGTGAAGCCCGAAACACTCGACGGCCGCCTCCGGATCCACTACGCCTCCGAGACAGCCGAGGCCCCGAGCGTCCCCGAATGGACGACTCGGTACGACGCCGGGAACCGGGCGCTGGAAGTCACCTTCGCTGAGCCTCTCGAACCGTTCCAGACCGTGCGCGTCGAGCTGCTGGACGGGATCCTGGGCTTCGACGGCGCACCGTTCCTGCCCTGGTCGATGCAGTTCACTGTGGGCAACTGACCGAGCGCCCGCGTCCTCAGCTCCGAACTCAGGCACTCGGCACGCGTTTTTCATAGTAGAACCCATGACTCACGACCTCGTGCGATCTGGCCGTGAGAAACGGCCCTGGAGAGGAAATTAGTCTCCCCTTGGACGGACTTAGGTCTTCGCCATCCCCGGATGGCAATGCGGCAGCGGAGGCATCGTATGCGTGGCTCAGTAAAGCGGTGGGGCGTCGTGGCGGCGCTCGGTCTCGGTCTCGCGGGTTCAGGGGGCCAGTCGAGCCTCCTCGCCGTGGTCTGCGCACCAGTGATGACGCTCATGCCGTTCACGTCGCTCGGTGGCCCTTCGGGGGTCGCCTACCACGAGCCGACGGACAGGTTCATCGTGGCCACCACCGAGGCCGCGACGTTCCAGACGGTCCACGCCGATGTCCTGGGCGTCAAGAGCCCGTTCAGCGCCCTCGCAGGCCTGCCGGCTGGCATCAAGCTGACCACCGTCCGGACCGGTGCGTGCCTCGCCGGATTCGTGCCCGGTGACGTCTACGCATCCACCGGCACCCCCGGCGGCATCCTCAGGATTAGCGGCGGCGTTCCCACCCATCCCTGGGTGGTCCTGCCTGGCGAGCCCGGCATCGTGACGGGTCTCCACCAGGATCGTGCCTGCAGCGTCGGCGGCGACCTCGTCGTGGTGACCAGCGCCGGGAGCGTCTGGAGGGTCACGTCGGCTGGCGCCGCGACGCTCGTCGTCAACGTCGGCCGGCCGCTGACCGGTGTCGTCACGCTGCCGAACGATCCGCTCCGCTACGGGCCGATTGCAGGACGCATCATCGCCGGGGACCAGGACCGGATCGGCGTCTCGGGGAACGGCGCAAACGGCAAGTTGTTCGCCGTCGACCCGAGCGGCGACGTCCGCACCGTGGGGGCTGGCGCGGGGCAGGTTCCGTATCCCCACTACGTTCCCGTGAGCGGCGCCTCCCCCTTCTTCAATCCGGCCGACATCGACATCCTGCCTCGGCCCCGGGCGGGTATGCCGACCGACGGAACGGTCTATGCCGTGGATGTGGCTGGGGGCCGGCTCGTGACAACGAACGGCGGCTTCATCCTCCCGTCGGCGCTCGAGTGCAACGGTTGCGGCAGCCTGTTCCTCACGCAGGAGTATCCCGTCTCGGGCACCTCCGGCTTCTCCGTGCTGCTCTGGGACGCCCTGGCAGGTCGCTTCCAGGTCGAGCCGGTATCCGACTTCGGCTTCATGGTCCCCGCCGTCCGCTGGGGACACACGGCGATCCGCGGCGGCGACGAGTGCCGGGTGTGCACCGGTCAGATTGGCAACTTCGTGTGGAAGGACATCGACGGCGACGGTCTCCAGGACGCCGGCGAACCCGGTATCGCCGGTGTGAAGGTCACGCTGACGCGGCCTGACGTGCCCGGCTACTCGCACAGTGTCTTCACCGACGCCACGGGGCACTATCTCTTCACCGGCCTCTGCGCCGGCACCTACGTCGTCACCGTGACTCCCCCACCAGGCGACACCTTCACCACGCCGAACGTGGGACCGGACACCGCGGTGGACAGCAATGTGAACGGGTCGTCGGTCACCCTCACCACTGATGCGTCGAGCGATCTGACCATCGACTTCGGGCTCAAGGGTCCGGGGATCATCGGCAACCTGGTGTGGAAGGACCTCAACTGCGACGGCATCCAGGATGTGGGAGAGCCGGGCCTTGCCGGCCTGACCGTGCACCTGAAGCTCGGGCTGAACAACGCCGCTGGCGCCAGCATCGCGACGACCGTCACCAACGGCAGCGGGAACTACAGCTTCCCGAACCTCAACCCCGGCGACTACACCGTCGTCGTGGACGGGCCCGCCGGCTTCACGCAGTCGCCGATTGCGGCGGGCGGCGTGACCGTGGACAGCAACGGCTCGCCGGCCAACGTCACACTGGTCGCCGGCAGCCCCGTAGACGACACGATCGACTTCGGCTACTGCGCGCCGCCGGAGTTCGGCCGCATCATCGTGCAGAAGATCACCGATCCGGCGAGCGACACCTCCACCGTGTTCTCGTTCACGACCACCGGCAGTGGATACACGCCGTTCACGCTGACCGGCGGCGCGTCCCACGATTCGGGCGACCTGCTGCCCGGTGTCTACTCGGTGGCCGAGCAGACGCCGCCGGCCGGATGGACGCTGGTGGACGCGAGCTGCGACAACGGCCACACGCCGGGCCACATCGACCTGATGGCCAACGAGACGGTCACCTGCACCTTCACGAACCAGAAGCAGGCCACCGTCATCGTCAAGAAGGTGATGGTCGGCGGCACCGGCTCGTTCACCTTCACGGGCACCCCGTCCGGGACGGTCTCGGCCGACCACGGCACGATCTCCGCTGAGGTGCCCCCGGGCACCCACAACTCCACGGAGGCCGCGCAGCCGGGCTGGGATCTGACCTCGATCGTCTGCGACGACAGCGACAGCACGGGCAACCTGGCGACGCGCACGGCCACGTTCATGGCCGAGGCCGGCGAAACCGTCACCTGCACGTTCACCAACACCAGGCAGGCCACCGTCATCGTCAAGAAGGTGATGGTCGGCGGCACGGCCTCGTTCGACTTCTCTGGAACGCCGGCTGGCACCATCGCCGTCAACAACGGCACGATCTCCCAGACGGTGGCCCCGGGCACTTACGCGTCCACCGAGGCGGTCCTCGCGGGCTGGTCCCTGACGTCCATCGTCTGCGACGACACGAACAGCACGGGCAGCGTCGGCAGCCGCACCGCCACGTTCAACGTCGAGGCCGGCGAGACGGTCACCTGCACGTTCACCAACACGAAGCAGAGCACGGTCATCGTCAAGAAGGTGATGGTGGGTGGCACCGGGTCGTTCACGTTCACCGGTACCCA
>VFZH01000137.1 GCA_016871255.1 Acidimicrobiia bacterium
CCGGCTCCCGCTCCGCCCGCTCCGGACGCTCCGGCGCTGGACCTGGTCGGCGAGGCGGAGGAGCCGGCCGTTGTCGCGCCGATGCCGGATGGGGCCGTCATGGCCAGTCCCGGCCCCTCCGGCGGTCTGGCGGGGCGGCGGGCCGCGGCGGCGGTCCTCGATCACGGTCTGCTGCTGGCGATCGATCTGGTCGTGGTCTACTTCACACTGCGCATCGCCGGCATCGAGGTGGACCAGGCCCGCGCCCTTCCCGTGGTGCCGCTGGTCACCTTCCTGGTGCTCGTCAAGCTGGCGTACTTCGCGGTGTTCACCGCCTGCGGCGGCCAGACAATCGGGAAGATGGCGCAGGGGATCCAGGTGGTCACAACCGACCTGCGTTCGCCGGAGATGTCCCTCGGCGTCATGCGCAGTACGGCGGCGGTCGCGTCCGTGCTCTCGCTGGGCCTGGCCTACCTGCCGGCGCTCGTTGCCGGCGATGGCCGCGCGGTTCACGATCGGCTCGCCGGCACGCGCGTCGTGTCCGTTCGCCCCTGACGGGGGATCCCCGCCGTGACCCGTCTTGCGCTCCTTGTGTCCACCGTCGGTGGCATCGGGTACGCCCCCGTCGCGCCGGGTACGTTCGGATCGGCGGCAGGTCTGGTCCTGCTGCTGGGCGTGCGGGCGGCGGGCTGGCCGGCGCTCGCTGAACTGGCGCTGATCGCGCTCCTGTTCGCGATCGGGTCGTGGTCGGGCTCGGTCGCCGAGCAGCACTTCGGGCGCACCGACCCTGGATACATCGTGCTGGACGAAGTGGTTGGCATGCTGATCACCCTCTGGCTCCTGCCGGTCAACACCACCGGCGCGGTGACGGGGTTCCTGCTGTTCCGCGTGCTCGACATCCTCAAGCCGTTTCCGGCGCGGCGGATCGAGCGGCTCCACGGTGGACTCGGCGTCATGGCAGACGACGCGCTCGTCGGCATCTACGGCAACCTGTTCCTGCGCCTGCTGATCTGGTGGGTCCCCGGGTGGCTGACCTGACCGGTCCGCCGGCGCCGCTCGAGCGCGCCGGAATCATCGCCGTCGGCAGCGAGCTGCTGACACCGCTCAAGTCCGACACGAACTCGCTCCGCATCACGGACGCGCTCAATCAGCTCGGCATCGAGGTCGTGGCGAAGGCGATCGCCGGAGACGACCGCCGCGAGCTGGCCGCCGTGGTGCGGTCGATGCTGGATCGCGTGGATCTGCTCGTCCTGTGCGGCGGCCTGGGTCCGACCGACGACGATGTGACGCGCGAGGTGGTGGCGGAGGTGCTCGATCGGCCGCTCGCGGAGGACGGCGACGTGGCTGCCGCCGTGGCGAAGCGCTTCGCCGACCGCGGGCTCGAGATGCCGCGCATCAACCTGCGTCAGGCGCTGGTACCTGCGGGCGCCGTCGTGCTGCCGAACCCGAAGGGAACGGCACCGGGGTTGTGGCTCGATCTGGGAGACCGCGCCGTGGTGCTGCTGCCGGGTCCGCCGAGAGAGCTGATACCGATGCTGCAGCGCGTGGCCGAGGAGCACCTGGCCGCCCGCACCGGCGGGCGGACGCTCGTGCGGCGGATCGTCGGCATCACCGGCCGCACCGAGTCGCACACGGATGAGGCGCTGGGCCCGCTCTACGCACGGTGGGCATCGGCGGACGTGAGAATCAGCGCCACGATCCTCGCGGCGCTGGGGCAGATTGAGTTGCACCTGTCGGCACGCGGCCCTGATGCCGGCGCGCTGAACGGCGCCCTCGATCGGGCCGCGAGCGACGTGCAGGCGGTGCTCGGCGCCGACGTGTTCAGCGTGGACGGGCGGGGCCTCGAGGCCGTCGTGGGCGATCTCCTCGTGGGCCGTGGCTGGTGGATTGCGGTCGCGGAGTCGTGTACGGGCGGGCTGGTCGCCGAGCGGCTCACGCGCGTGCCCGGCAGCTCGCGGTATCTCGGGCACGGGATCGTCGCCTACAGCAACGCGGCGAAGACGGCGCTGCTGGGGGTGCCGCCGGCGCTCATCGAATCGAAGGGCGCGGTCAGCGAAGACGTGGCGCGGGCGATGGCGCTGGGTGTACGGGAGCGGTCCGGGGCGGAGGTGGGTGTTGGCGTCACGGGCATCGCGGGTCCTGGGGGGGGAACCACTGCGAAGCCCGTGGGGACCGTGGCCGTCGCAGTGGTGGCCGGGCCCATCCTGCGGGTCCGCACGTTGCGGCTCATGGGCGAGCGGGAGCACGTGCGGTACCAGGCGTCGCAGGCGGCCCTGGATGTGGTGCGGCGCGTCCTGCAGGGGTGAGGGGTGCGGCTACACTGAAGGTTCCCCATGCCCATCCTGCTGGCCGTGGTGTTCGGGTACCTGTCGGGATCGGTGCCGTTCGGCCATCTCCTGGTGGCACGGCGCGGGATCGATCTGCGTCGCGTCGGCAGCGGGAACGTGGGGGCCACCAACGCCTGGCGCCACGCGGGCGCCTCCGTCGGGATCGCCACGCTGCTGCTGGACCTGGCCAAGGGCGCGGTGGCGGTCCTGGTGGCCGAGCGGCTGCTCGCAGGGAGTGCGCCGGCCGTGGCTGGCGTCGCTGCCGTGGCCGGGCACTGCTGGCCGGTGTGGTTGCGGTTCCGTGGCGGCAAGGGGGTCGCAACGGCCGCGGGGGTCTTCGTCGTCCTGGCACCGACGATGGCGGCGGCTGGCGCGCTGGTGTTCACGATCGTCGTGGCCGTCGCTCGCCTGGTGTCGCTCGGCTCGCTGAGCGGTGCGGTCGCCGCGCTGATCGTGGCCCTGGTGGCGCCGCTGCCGGCGGCGGTGAAGGCGGCTGCGTTCACGGTGGCCGCCCTGATCGTCGCGCGCCATCGGGACAACCTCGCACGTCTCCTGGCAGGCACGGAGCCGCGGCTCGGAGCCGCCAGATGAGCCGTGTCGTCGCCGTGCTGGGCGCCGGTGGCTGGGGCACGGCGCTCGCCGTGCACCTCGCACGGATCAACCACGACGTCCGGCTGTGGGCGCGGGACCCGGATCTGGTCGCCCGCCTGGGCCGGGAACGGACCAACGCGGTCTACCTCCCCGGCGTGCCGCTGCCGGAGGCGGTCGTCCCGGTCGCGAGCCTGGCCGCGGCGCTCGATGGCGTCGCACTCGTCGTCGCGGCGGTGCCATCGCACGGCACGCGGAGCGTCATGCGCCTCGCGGCGCCTCACGTGGCGCCGGGCGCGACCATCGTGTCCACGACGAAAGGGCTGGAGCAGGAAACGCTCTTTCGCATGTCGGAGGTCGTCCGGCAGGAGCTGGGTTCGGGGCACGACATCGTCGCGGTGTCCGGCCCCAGCTTCGCGGCGGAAGTGGCGCGCGATCTGCCGACGGCCGTGTGTGCGGCTTCCTCGAGTCCGGAGGCCGTCGAACGGGTGCTGGCCGATTTCCGCGGTCCGCACTTCCGCCTGTACGGCAGCGGGGACGTTGTGGGCGTGGAGATCGGAGGTGCGCTCAAGAACGTCATCGCGATCGGCAGTGGGGTGGCCGAAGGGCTGGGTCTGGGCCACAACGCCGTTGCCGGGCTGATCACGCGGGGTCTCGCCGAGATTGCACGTCTCGCGTGCGCGGCGGGCGCCGATCGGCAGACGCTCGCGGGCCTGGCGGGGCTGGGCGATCTCGTGCTGACGTGCACTGGGGGGCCGAGCCGCAACCGGCGCGTCGGTCTCGAGCTGGCGCAGGGCCGTCGCGTGGAGGAGATCGTGGCGAACATGAAGATGGTGGCCGAGGGGGTGCGTACCGCACGGGCGGCGCTCGCCCTCGGGGCGCGCCACGGCCTCGAGATGCCGATCGCCTCGCAGGTCGAGGCCGTGCTGGCCGGGCGGACGGACCCGCGTACGGCGTTGTCCGAGCTGATGCTCCGCCCGCAGCGCGCGGAGGCCGGTTGATTCGGATGGGTGTACTGGACCGGCTCAGGCAGGGCCTGGCCCGCACCACGGAACAGATGGTCGGCCGCTTCGACGCGCTCGTCCGGCGCGCGGATGCGCCGGAGCGCCGGACGCGCGCGCTCGACGTCGATACGCTGGAGGCGCTCGAGGAGATCCTGATCTCGGCCGACGTGGGCCTGGCCGCCACGACACACATCGTGGAGGCGGTGCGGGGCAGGCCCCGCAGGGGCGCCAGCCTCCGTCACCTCGTGAAGGAGGTGATCGAGGGGATCTTCGCGGCGGCGGAGGCGAATCATCCGCGCCCGTCGGGAGTGTCGCCGCTCGTGACGCTGGTCGTCGGCGTGAACGGTACCGGCAAGACCACGACGGTCGGCAAGCTGGCGTGTCTGCTTGCGGAATCCGGGAGCCGGCCGTTGCTGTGTGCGGCGGACACGTTCCGCGCGGCAGCGGGGGAGCAGCTGCAGATCTGGGCGGAGCGGGCGCACGCGGATCTGGTGCGCGGTGCCGAAGGCGCCGATCCCGCGGCGCTGGTGTTCGACGCGGTGAAGTCGGGGGCCGCACGCGGGTGCGACCACGTGTTGATCGACACGGCCGGTCGCCTCCATACGCGCGTGAACCTGATGCACGAGCTCGAGAAGGTCCGGAGGGTGGCCGGCCGCGCGCTCGAGGGCGCGCCGCACGACGTGCTGCTGGTGATGGATGCCACTGTGGGGCAGAACGGGCTGACGCAGGCGCGCGAGTTCACCGGCGCGGCGGGTGTCACGGGGATCGTCCTGACGAAACTGGACGGCACCGCCAAGGGCGGGGTGGCAGTGGCGATCGCCCACGACCTCGGGCTGCCCATCCGCTACGTCGGCCTCGGAGAGGGCGCCCGCGACCTGATGGCGTTCGATTCGGGGGCGTACGTCGAGGCGCTCTTCCAGGAGCAGTGGTGACGCGAGCCGACGACGAGCGGTGGATGCGGCGGGCGATCGTGCTGGCCCGTCGGGATCTGGGCCGGACGACGCCGAATCCCGTAGTGGGGGCCTGCGTGGTTGCCGGAGACGGGGTGGTCGTCGGCCACGGGTCGCACCACCGCGCCGGGGAGGCGCACGCGGAGGTGTACGCCCTGGAGGCCGCGGGCGCGGCGGCGAGGGGCGCCACGTTGTACTCGACGCTGGAGCCGTGCGTGCACATCGGCCGCACCGGGCCGTGCACGGCGAGGATCCTTGCGGCCGGGATCAGCCGGGTGGTGGCGGCGGTCGAAGATCCGGATCCCCGGGTCAATGGCCAGGGGTTCGAGGCGCTGCGTGCCGGGGGGGTGGAGGTCACCGTGGGCGTCCTCCGCCGGGAGGTGCTGCGGCTGAACGCCGCCTATCTGATGGCCGTGCAGCACGGCCGTCCGTTCGTGATCCTGAAAGCGGCGACCAGCCTGGACGGCAAGCTGGCGGCGCGCCCCGGCGTGCGCACGTGGCTCACGGCGGCGGCGGCGAACCGGCACGCGCAGACCACGCGGTCGTGGGTGGATGCCATTGCCGTCGGGTCGGACACGCTGCTCGTGGACGATCCGATCCTGACGGCGCGGGACGTGTATCGCGAACGGCCGCTGACGCGCGTCGTATTCGACCGGCGGCTGCGGACGCCCACCTGCGCGCGGATCTTTTCGACGCTCGCGGCTGGACCCGTCATAATACTGACGACGCCCGAGGCGGTCGCCCGGAATCGCGGGCAGGCCGAGGCCCTCGAAACCGCCGGCGCCGTGGTGGTGCCGGCGTCGCAGCCCGGGATGATCGCGATGCTGCAGGCGCTCGCCGCGCGTGGTATTCAGAGCCTCCTGCTCGAGGGAGGGGTCGCCGTACACGCGGCGGCCTGGGACGAGAACGTCGTGGACTACGTCCAGATCTACGTGACGCCAGACGTCATCGGCGAGGAGGGTGTGCCGCTGCCGGAGCCGGTCGCCAGGGTCGTGCCGTTCCTGCACGAGTCGCGCGTCACGGTGCTGGGACCGGACGTCCTGATTGAAGGCCATGTTCACAGGGCTGGTTGAGTCGGTCGGCGAGGTCGTGGATGCGGGAGCGGCGGGAGATGGCCTGCGCATCCGTATCCGGACGGCGCTGGCCGGCGCGCTCGCCGTGGGCGACAGCCTGGCAGTGAACGGCGTCTGCCTCACGGTGATCCTCGTGGAAGGGCAAGACGTCTACGCCGACCTGGGTCCCGAGACGTCCCGTGTGACGACGCTCGGCGGACTGCGCCGGGCGCAGCGGGTGAACCTGGAGCGTGCCATGCGTGCCGACGGCCGTGTTGGCGGCCACTTCGTCCAGGGGCACGTGGATGGAACAGGGACCATCGAGGAGATTCGTGAGCAGGACGAGGCTCACTGGCTGACGATCTCGTACCCGCCGGCGCTCGCCCCGTATCTGATCCAGAAGGGGTCGATCGCCGTGGACGGGGTCAGCCTCACCGTGGCGGGGCTGGGTGATGCGCAGTTCGACGTGATGATCATTCCGTTCACCTGGGAGCACACGTCCTTCCCGGCGTTCACCTCGCACGACCGGGTCAACCTCGAGTGCGACATGCTCGGCAAGTACGTGGTGCGTGCGTACGAGCTGGCCGGTTTCGGTCAGGCGCAGTCGTACGCGCGGAGGCATGGATGACGAAGCTTCGCATCGCTGCCGGTGGCCGCCGCCGCTCGACGTTCGCTCCCATCGAGGAGGCCCTGGCGGCGATTCGCGCCGGCCAGATGATCATCGTCGTGGACGACGAGGATCGCGAGAACGAGGGGGACCTGACGATCGCGGCGGAGAAGATCACGCCGGACGCCATCAACTTCATGGTCACGCACGGGCGGGGGCTGGTCTGCCTGCCCATGACGGAAGCTCGGCTCGACCGGCTGCAGGTCCCGCTGATGGTGGAACGGAACACGACGCCGTTCAACACGGCGTTCTGCGTCCCGATCGAAGCCAAACACCACGTCAGCACCGGGATCTCGGCCGCGGATCGCGCGGCGACGGTGCGTGCCGCCATCGACCCGGCGACAGAGCCCGACGACCTGTCGCGCCCGGGGCACATGTTTCCGCTGCGCGCCAGGGACGGCGGGGTCATGGTCCGGGCGGGGCAGACGGAGGCGGCCGTGGATCTGGCGCGGCTGGCCGGCCTGTATCCGGCCGGGGTCATCTGCGAGATCATGAGCCCCGACGGCACGATGGCGCGGGTGCCGGAACTCCGGCGCTTCGCCCGGCGGCACGGCCTGTTGATGATCACGATCGCGGATCTGATCCGCTATCGCATGCAGACCGAGCGGCTCGTGCGCCGCGTGGCGGACGCCGATCTGCCGACGGCCCATGGCACGTTCCGGATCGTGGCCTACGAGAACCAGATCGACACGGAAACCCACGTGGCGCTGGTGAGGGGCGATCTCGGGGACGGACGGGACGTGCTCGTGCGTGTGCACTCGAAGTGCCTGACGGGCGACGTGTTCCACTCCGCCCGCTGCGACTGCGGTGCCCAGCTCGACGGCGCCATGAGCCGGATTGCCGAAGAGGGGCGTGGCGTCCTGCTGTACCTGAACCAGGAAGGGCGGGGCATCGGCCTGTCCAACAAGATCCGCGCCTATGCGCTGCAGGACCAGGGATTCGACACGGTCGAGGCGAACGAGCGGCTCGGTTTCAAGCCGGACCAGCGCGACTACGGGATCGGCGCGCAGATCCTGAGCGATCTCGGCGTGCGGACGATGCGTCTGCTGACGAACAACCCGCGGAAGTTCGTGGGGCTGCAGGGGTACGGCCTGTCGGTGTCCGAGGCGGTGCCGCTGGAGATTCCAGCAAGCGATCACACCCGCAAGTACCTCAAGACCAAGAAGGACAAGCTCGGACATCGGCTGTCGGGCGTGTGAGCGCGAGGGGAACCCCCGCGGTTCCCTTGTCTCCCCAAATCCGTGTAGGATAGAGGTTTGCGTCCAGCCGCCGCCCGGCACGCCGGGTGCCGGCTGCGCCTGGCGTGGTCCGGGCGGATCCGGGCCTTCATCGACGATGTTCGACACACTCAGCGGCCGTTTCGAGCAGGTCTTCACGGCGCTGCGCGGCGAAGGGCGTCTGACGCCGGAGCGCGTGGAGGCGGCGCTTCGCGAGATCCGTCTCGCGCTGCTCGAAGCCGACGTGAACGTCAAGGTCGTGAAGGCGTTCACGGATCGGGTGCGGGACCGCGCGACCGACCAGGCGGTGCTGCGCAGCCTGACGCCGGCACAGCAGGTGCTCAGGGTCGTGCGCGACGAGCTGCTGGCGCTCTTCGGCGATGCGGAGGGTGGGCTGCGCGCGGGCGCTCCCTCGCCGCGGGTCGTGCTGCTGCTCGGCCTGCAGGGGTCGGGCAAGACGACGACGGCCGCCAAGCTGGCGACCTGGCTCCGGCGGCAGGGCCGCCACCCGGTCCTGGTGTCCACCGACGTCCGCCGGCCGGCGGCGATCGAGCAGTTGGCGGTGCTGGGGAAGCAGGCGTCGGTGCCGGTGTTCGATCCGGCGGGTGATCTGGATCCGGTGCGCCGGGCTTCAGGTGCCCTGGCCGAGGCGCGCCGGAAGGGCTTCGATACGCTCATCGTCGACACCGCCGGGCGGCTGCACATCGACGACGAGCTCATGCGGGAGCTGGACGCGATCAAGGCGTCCGTCGCGCCGTCGGACCTGCTCTACGTCGCCGATGCCATGACCGGGCAGGACGCGGTGAAGAGCGCCGGCGAGTTCCACCACCGCATCGGCGTGAGCGGCGTGGTGCTGACGAAGCTGGACGGCGATGCCCGGGGTGGCGCGGCGCTGTCGGTGGTGGCGGTCGTCGGCGTCCCGATCGCGTTCGTGGGATCGGGCGAGCGGCTGGAGGATCTGGAGCTCTTCCATCCCGATCGCATCGTGTCGCGGATGCTCGGGATGGGCGACGTGCTGTCGCTGATCGAGCGCGCCGAGCAGGCGGTGGATGCGAAGGAGGCGGCGCAGCTCGAGGAGAAGCTGCGGAAGAACGCCTTCACGCTCGACGACTTCCGCAGCCAGTTGCGGATGATCCGGCGCATGGGGCCGCTCGAGAACGTGCTGGGCATGATTCCCGGGATGGGCCAGATGCGCGAGGCGGCGCGGGCGGGCGCGGACGAGAACCAACTGGGCCGGGTGGAGGCGATCATCGGCTCGATGACGCCGGGCGAGCGTCGGAATCACACCGTCATCAACGGCAGCCGGCGGAAGCGCATCGCCCGGGGCAGCGGGACGACGGTCGAGGAGGTCAACCGGCTGCTCAAGCAGTTCGTCGAGATGCAGCGGGTGCTGAAGATGATGGGCTCCGGGCCGGGCGC
>VFZH01000138.1 GCA_016871255.1 Acidimicrobiia bacterium
CCGCACCTCGTGCGGCGGGCACTGGGTCTGAACGTAGCCGCCGGCCCGGAATGGCACCGACTCGCCCTCCGGCAGCTCGAGCACCAGCTCCTTGATGAAGGTGGCCACGTTGTCGTTCGAGCGGACGGTGCACTGCCACTGGCGGGCCGAGAAGATTTCCGGCTCGACTTCGATCCGGAGGTCCTGCTTCACCTTGACCTGGCAGGTCAGGCGGACGCCGCGGCGCGCTTCGGCGCGCGAGACGTGGGTGCGCTCGGTGGGCAGGAGCGTGCCCCCGCCTTCGAGCACGACCGCCTTGCACACGCCGCAGGTACCCTTGCCCCCGCACGCCGAGGGGATGAAGATCCGTTCGGCCGCCAGCGTGGACAGCAGCGTGCCGCCGGCGGCGGTCGTGATCGTCTTCGACTCGTCGTCGTTGACCACGATCGACACCGGTCCGGACGCGACGAGCCGGCGCCGCGCGGCCAGCATGACCGCCACCAGGGCCAGGATGACCCCGGTGAACATCGACACGCCGAGGGCGATGGTCGACATCAGAGCCGGATGCCCGCGAACGCCATGAACCCGACGGCCATGAGCCCGGTGATGATGAAGGTGATGCCGAGACCGCGCAGCCCGTCCGGCACGTTGCTGTACCGCATCCGCTCGCGGATCGCGGCGAGGGCGACGATGGCCAGCGCCCACCCGAGCCCCGATGCGAACCCGAACACGGCGCTCTCCGCCAGCGTGTACGCGCGCTCCACCATGAACAGCGAGCCGCCGAGGATGGCGCAGTTGACGGCGATGAGCGGCAGGAAGATGCCGAGCGTCGTGTAGAGCCCGGGCGCGTAGCGATCGAGCGTCATCTCCACGATCTGCACCGCCGCCGCGATGGTGCCGATGTAGGTGAGAAAGCCGAGGAAGGTGAGGTCGTAGCCCGCCAGGGCCGGGCTGATCCAGGCCAGCGCGCCCTGCTCCAGGAGGTGATGGTGGAGCAGGTTGTTCAGCGGCACGGTGATCGCCTGCACCACGATCACCGCGAGGCCGAGCCCGAGCGCGGTGTCCACGCTCTTCGACACGGCGAGGAACGAGCACATGCCCAGGAAGAAGGCGAGCGCCATGTTCTCGACGAAGATCGCCCTGACCGCGAGACTCAGGTAGTGTTCCACGTCAGCCCTCCGTCGGCTCCACCTGCTCCGGCTTCCAGGTCCGGAGGGCCCAGATGATCAGGCCGATGAGGAAGAAGGCGCCCGGCGCGAGCACCATCAGGCCGTTGGGCGTGTACCAGCCACCCTCGGCGACCGGCTGCAGCACCGTCTGTCCGAAGAAGGTGCCCGACCCGAACACCTCGCGGAAGGCCCCGACCACCAGCAGCAGCAGGCCGTAGCCCAGCCCGTTCCCGAGCCCGTCGGCCGCGCTGAGCCCGGGGCCGTTCTGCATGGCGAACGCCTCGGCGCGGCCCATCACGATGCAGTTGGTGATGATCAGGCCGACGAACACGGAGAGCTGGCGGGAGACGTCGAAGAGGAACGCCTTGAGGAACTGATCCACCACGATGACGAGCGAGGCGATGATCGTGAGCTGCACGATGATGCGCACGTTGGTGGGGATCAAGTTCCGGATCGTGCTGACGAACACGTTCGACAGCGTCGTGACGAAGACGACGGCCGCCGACATCACCAGCGCCGTCTCCATCCGCGTCGTCACCGCGAGCGCCGAGCAGATGCCCAGCACCTGCAGCGCGATCGGGTTGTTGTTGAACAGCGGATCGAGCAGCACGTCACGAGGCTTCGCCACCGGAGTCCTCCTTCCTGAGGCGGTCGAGATAGGGGCCGAACCCCAGTTCGCCGAGCCAGAAGTGCAGCATGGCCGTGACCCCGCGGCTGGTGATCGTGGCCCCGCTCAGACCGTCGACACGGTACGGATCGTCTTCCGGGGGGCCTGCGGCGCCCCGGATCACCTCGATCGCCGCCTGCCCTTCGTCATCGAACGCCTGTCGTCCCGGCCAGCGGGCGCGCCAGCGGGGATTGTCGACCTCGCCGCCGAGCCCGGGCGTCTCCCCGTGCTGGTAGTAGGTGAGCCCGCGCACCGTGGAGAGGTCAGGGCCCAGGGCGAGGTAGCCGTACATGCGCGCCCAGAGCCCCTGCCCTTCGATCGGCAGCACCAGCAGCTCGAGCCGGCCCGCGTCGTCCCGCCGCTCGTACACGAGCGTGCGGCGCGGCACCTCCCGGACCTGGGCCTCGTTGGGCGGGCGCGGCAGCGTGGCGCCAGGGGCGGTGCCCGGCTCGCGCGGGTCGTAGCCCGTGGCGTCGAAGGACGGGTCCGGGTCGCCGGTCTCGAGATCCACCACGACCACGCTGAAGTCGGCGAACCGGCGCTCGATCTCGTCGGCGGACGGCGCACTGCCGGCCTCGATCACGCCGGCGGCCGCAAGCACGTTCTTCTTCCGGTCCAGCTCCGCGTTGGCCCGCTGCCGGTCGCGGAGCGTGACCGCGGCCGTGGAGACGAGGACGGCGCACACCACGCAGACCATCGCCGCGACGCGGAACGTCTCGGCGACGACGCTACGGGACCGCGGCACGGACCTGCCTCCGCCGGATGTTGCGGCGCACCACGAAGTAGTCGATGGTCGGCGCGAAGACGTTCATGAGCAGGATGGCCAGCATCATGCCTTCCGGGTACGCGGGGTTCACGACGCGGATGAGGACGGCGAACACGCCCACCAGCGCCCCGAAGATCCAGCGGCCCGTGTCGGTCTGCGCGGCGGTGACCGGATCGGTCGCCATGAACGCCGTGCCGAACGCCCAGCCGCCGAGCACCATGTGCCACCAGAACGGCACGCCGAAGAGCGGGTTGGTGGCCGAGCCGATCGCGTTCAGCGCAAGCGCCGTCACCACCGTCCCGAGCGTGACCGCCGCCATGATGCGCCACGAGCCGACCCCTGTCACGACGAGCAGCAGCGCCCCGGCCAGGCACGCGAGCGCCGAGGTTTCGCCCATGGAGCCGGGCACCGTGCCGACGAACGCCTCCCACCAGCTCAGGCCGCTGAAGGCGGCCGTGCCCTGCTCGGCCGCGCCGGCCAGATACGTGGCGCCGATGACCGCGTCCACGCCGGCGGCGGCCGGCGCCGCGGCGACCCATACGTTGCCCGACATCTCGGCCGGGTAGGCGAAGAAAAGGAAGGCCCGCGCCGTGAGGGCGGGGTTCAGGAAGTTCATCCCCGTCCCGCCGAAGATCTCCTTGCCGATGACGACCCCGAAGGTCGTGCCCGCCGCCACCTGCCACAGGGGAATCCCCGCGGGAAGCGTGAGCGGGATCAGCATGCCGGTCACGGCGAATCCCTCGTTGATCTCGTGCCCGCGCACCTGCGCGAAGAGCCCTTCCCAGAAGCCGCCCACCGCGTAGGTCACGATCATCACGGGCAGGAAATACAGCGCGCCGTGCACGCTGCAGGCGACCCAGTCGCCCGAGGCGAAGGGCAGTCCGAGCCAGAGCATCGCGCCGGTCTGCCAGGCGTCGCGGGGCGCCGCGCCCGCCTCGATGGCGCGGTGGGCCTGGAGGCCGGTGTTGTACATCGCCATCGCGATCGTGCCGGCGAGCGACACCACCACGAGGATCATGATCCGCTTGAGGTCCGCGCCGTCGCGCACGTGGGACGGCCCGGCGGTCACGTGGCCGGGGGTGTAGAAAATCGTGTCGAGCGCCTCGAACAGCGGGTGGAGGCGCGCCAGGCGGCCTCCCGGCCTGAACGCCGGCTCGACGCGGTCCAGCAGCGACCTCAGCATGGGGCGCTAGCCCCCTTCCTCGATCGACGACAGCACCGCCCGCAGCTCGGAGCCGTAGTCGTGCTTGCCCGGGCAGACGAACGTGCAAAGCGCCAGGTCCTCCTCGTCCAGCTCGAGGCAGCCGAGCTGCTCGGCGCGCTCCAGGTCTCGGCTCACGAGCGCCTTGAGCAGGAAGGTCGGCTCCACGTCGTACGGCATGACCTTCTCGTAGAGACCGATCGGCACGATGGCGCGGGGCGACCCGTGCGTGCTCGTCGTCATCCGGAAGCGCTGCCGCGGCAGCAGGCGAGACAGGAAGATCGGCAGCGCCGAGAACTCCCGCACGCCCGGCGCCGCCCACCCCATGAACTCGCGCCGGCGTCCCTCCGGCAGCACCGACACCTGGCGGTGGTGCCGGCCCAGGTACCCGCGCACCGTGCCGGACGCCGCCCGGCCGGAGAGCACCGAACCGGACACCACCCGCACCTCGCCGGCGTCCAGCTCGCCGTCGAGCAGCTCGTCGAGCGACGCGCCGATCCGCGTCTGCAGGAGCCGCGGGCGCAGCGCTGCCGGTCCGCCGAGCGCGATGACGCGGGTGCTGTCGAGCGTGCCGGTACGGAAGAGCCGGCCGATGGCGAGCACGTCCTGGCAGCCGGCATGCCAGACCAGCCGGCCGCGGCCGGCCGGGTCCAGCGTGTGGATGTGGAAGCCGACCGTCCCGGCCGGATGCGGGCCGGCGAAACGTTCGTGGCGGACCCGCTCGCCGGCCGGGATCGGCGCATCGAAACGCTCCGGCGTGCAGACGAACACCGGGCCGTCGTGGAGCTGGCCGAGCGCGGCGAGGCCCGCGTCGAAGTCGTCTTCGCGGCCGCGGACGATCGGCGCCACGGGCGGCGCGAGCGGGTCGGTGTCGATCGCCGTCACGAAGACGGAGCGGGGTGTCTCCGCCGGGTCGGCCACACGGGAGAACGGCCGGGCGCGCAGCGCGGTCCAGAGGCCGGACTCGAGCAGCAGGTCCCTCACGGCCTGGCGGCTCAGCGCGGACGGGTGGCGGCCGGTGTAGGACGCGAAGGCCGCCTGGGCGCCCCGGCCTTCGCGCTCCTCGCTCGACAGCTCGATGACGAGCGACTGGAAGGCGCGGCGCTCGCCCCGGTTGATGGCGGCGACCCGGCCGGCGGCGGGCGCGGTGAAGCGTACGCCCGGCGTCTTCTTGTCCTCGAAGAGCAGCTGTCCGCGCCGCACGCTGTCCCCGACGGCCGCATGCAGCGTGGGCCGCATCCCGATGTAGTCGTCGCCCAGCAGCGCGACGTGCGACACCGTGCGGGCGCGGTCTATCTCCGCGGCGGGCTCGCCGTCAATCGGAATAGCCAGCCCTCTGGTCGCCCGGTGCAGCATGGAACCGATCGCTTGCGACGTCGTGTGCGGCGAGTGGGGTCGGGAACCGTGCCGGCCGCCGCCAGAGGCCGGCTAGTTCGGGTACGTGTCCGTGATGTACGCCTCGAGATGTCTGATCGTGGCGCCCTGATCCTTGACGACCCGGTTGACCAGGTCGCCCATCGACACGATGCCGACCACGGCGGACCCGTCCACGACCGGCAGGTGGGCGAACCCGCGCTCGGCGAGCACCTTCATGCAGTCCGCGACCGTGTGCCCGGAGCTGACGAAGACGACCGGCGAGGTCATCACGTCGCCCACCCGCACGTCCCGCGGATGCCGTCCGGGCAGCATGACCCGGCGCGCGCAGTCGCGCTCTGTCAGCATGCCGACCAGTCGTCCGGTTTCGACCACCGGGCAGGCCTCCACGCGCCGTGCCGTCATGAGCTCCAGCGCGTCGAGCACCGTCGCGTCAGGGGACAGCGACCAGACGTCGTGTCCCTTGTCGTTCAGCACGTGCTCGACCGTCGTCAGCATGGTCTTCCTCTCCCCGTGCCGGAGCCCCCCGCCGCGCGCCCGACTCCTCAAACTATACCGTGTCGATGGCGGCCGGCCGGCAGGGCCGCCGCCCGGCGGGCAGGAGCCGGCCGGAGCGCGGTCACCCGCTATCGCAGCTGGTTTACCAGCAGCGGCCCGACGAGGCGGGCCGGATCGACGCCGGGCTTCGGCCGGAACTTCTGGGCGCGGCCGCTGAAGACCTCGGCCGTGTAGAAGTTGCCCGCGCTGTCGGTGCTGAAGCTGTGCACGCACCAGATCTGGCCGGGCCCGAATCCGAACGTGCCCCACGCGTCGAGCAGGTTCCCGGCGAGGTCGTACTTCAGGATCTTGTTGTTCCGCCCGTCCGCGACCCAGGCGTGCTGCTGGTCCGCCGAGATCGCCACGTAGTTGGGCATGCCGATGTTCGGCCATTCCTGCAGGAACGTCCCGTTGGCGTCGAACACCTGGATCCGATCGTTGCTCCGGTCGGCGATGTACAGCCGCCCGCGCGCGTCGATGGCGAGCCCGTGGGGCGTCCGGAACTGCCCGGGCCCCGTCCCGCGTGAGCCGAACTCCATGAGGTACGTCCCGTCGGCGGCGAACTTGACAACCCGCGAGTTCTTGTAGCCGTCCGTGACGTAGAAGTCGCCGTTCGGCAGCCAGGTGATGCCGCTCGGCCCGCCGAGATGGGTGCGGTCGCTGCCCGGGACCCGGAACTCGCCGATGGTCATCACCAGCCGGCCGCCGCGCGTGAACTTGAAGATCTGCTCCGAGTCGTCGTCCACGACCCACACGTGCCGCTCGGGGTCGTACGGGTTGATGGCGATGCTGTGCGGGTGGGTGAACAGGTGGTTGTGCTGGTCCCACGACTCGACGATCTCACCCGCGGCGTTCACGATCATGAGGACGTGGTCCCAGCGCCCCCCGAGGACCGGGCTCCCGGTCCGCTGTTCCACCATCAGCTGGCCCGTCTTTTCGCACGTCCCGTCGGGCACCTGCGACGCTTCACAGTGGGTGGCGATGTTGGCGGCGCGCACCTGGGGCACGAAGCCGCCGATATCGCTCTCGGTGCGCTTCCAGGTCCATGGCACCAGCCCGCTCTGCATGACGAACACGCGGTCGGGGGACTCTGCGAATACCGCTGGCGTCCGGCCCCACGTCAGGTCCGGGGAAATCGGCCGGGGCCAGTCCGGATCGACGTTGTACGGTCCCGACACGTACTCCGGAATCGGCTGGGGCGCCTGCGCCAGCCCGAGACCGCCGGAGACCAGGACGAGGGTGGCCAGCAGCGGGCCGGTGAGCCGAATCATCGTTGCCTCCCGTCGAGCCGCACGTAGAACAGGCTCCGAGCGCTGGTGATGTAGAGCCCCCGTCCGTCCGGATCGCCGAACGCGACGTTCGTGCCCTGTACCGGCGTGCGGATCCGGCCGATCACGGTGCCCGAGGGCGACACGATCCAGACGCCGCCCGGGCCAATCGTGAAGAGGTTCCCGTGCGGATCGACTTCCATGCCGTCCGTGCCGCCACGCTCGCCGCCCGCGGTCACGTCCAGGAAGAGCCGGGGATTGGCGAGGGTGCCGTCGGGCCGGACCTCGAACCGCCGGATGCGCGGGCCGCCGGCCACGTACAGGTGCTTCTCGTCCGGCGAGAAGGCGACGCCGTTCACCTGGGGATCCGTGTCGAGCACCTGGAGCGTGCCCTCGTGCCAGCGGAAGAGCGCCGTGTAGGGCAGCTCGCGCGCCGGGCTGTCGAACGCCAGGGCGCTGCCGCGGTCGGAGAAGTAGAACGAGCCGTCGGAGCGCATCGCGACGTCGTTCGGCCCGTTGATCCGCCTGCCCTCGTAGCGATCGGCGAGCACCGTGCGCGTGCCGTCCTTCTCCAGCCGCACCAGCGCGCGGTCGCCGTGTGCGCACATGACCAGACGCCCCTCGCGGTCGAGCGTCAGGCCGTTCGTGCCCAGGATGACCACCTGCAGCCGCCCGTTGTTCAGGATCCGGACGTCCGGAAACTCGGTGCCGGTGAACCCCGCGCGATCCAGGTGCACGGACAGGCGCCCGTCCGCCCACTTGTAGATCCTGTTGGCGGACATGTCGCTGAAGAGGAGGTAGCCCGACGGGCCATCCGGCACCCAGACCGGGCCTTCGGTGTAGCCGAAGTAGTCGTCGACCAGCGTCTCCACCCTGGCGTCGGGCGACACGATCGCATCGAGCGCCGGGTCGAGGCGGACGACGTCCGCGCCGGTCCGGTCCTGCGCGGCCACGCCTGCCGCAGTGGCGAGGCCGAGGGCGAGTGCGAGAGGGCGGGGGCCGATCATGCGTGCATCATCGTCATACGGGGCGATGGGCGCAAGGCTTCGGCCGGCTGACCGCCTTCGCCAGGTCTGCGGTGGCCCTCGGCCGTTTCAGCCGGCCCTCGGGCGCCGCTGCGACCGCCCGGGGGTCAGTCGACCGGCTCGAGGCGGAGCAGGGCGCCGTCCTGCTCTTCGGTGAGGACGTAGAGCAGGCCGTCGGGTCCCTGGCGGACGTCGCGGATCCGCTGTCGCAGCCCGGTCAGCAGCGACTCGCGCGCCACTTCCTCGCCCGCGTCGTTGAGCGCGATGCGCTCCAGGTGACCGGTGCGGGGAATCCGGCCGGTCATCATCGATCCGACGAAGATGTCGCCCTTCCACGCCGGGAAGCGGTCGCCCGTGTAGAACGTGAGGCCGGACGGCGAGATCGACGGGACCCACATCGTGAACGGCTCGATCAGGTCCTCCCTCGAGTAGCGCGTCGAGATGCGCGGGCCTTCGTACTGGCGGCCGTAGGACACGAGCGGCCATCCGTAGTTCCCGCCCGCCTCGATGACGTTGAGCTCGTCGCCCCCCTGCGGGCCGTGATCCGCCGCCCACAGTGCGCCCGTGACCGGGTGCAGGGCCATCCCCTGCTGGTTGCGGTGCCCCAGCGAGTAGATCTCCGGCTTGTAGCCGGCGCGCCCGGCGAACGGGTTGTCGGCGGGCACGGAGCCGTCCGGGCGCAGGCGGAGGATCTTGCCCACGTGGGAGTTCGGATCCTGGGCCTTCATCCCGTGATATTGCCCGTCAACCGCGGCGATGGGCGTGACGCGATCGGGGCGCTCCACGCCGTAGGCCCCGCCGATCGCGACGAACATCGACCCGTCCGTGCCGAACACGATGCGGGTCCCGGCGAGGTACCCGCCCCACGGCTCGGCCACGAAGACATCCTCGACGTTCACGAGGGCGTGCCCCTCGAGACGGCCCCGGACCACGGCAACCGTCCCGACGCGCCCCTCCACGTGGCGCGTGTATCCGAGGTACACGAGCCCGTTGCGCGCGAAATCGGGGTGCACGGCGACCTCCATCAACCCGGCGTTGCTGCGGCTGAGGATGTCGGCGGGCACGCCGGCGATCGGCTCGGGGTCGAGCACGCCGTCGCGGATGAGGCGCAGCGCGCCCTTGCGCTC
>VFZH01000139.1 GCA_016871255.1 Acidimicrobiia bacterium
TCTCCCTGTCGATTGAAGCCTTCAGTCCCAGCGCGCTGTCGCCCTCGTCGCGAATCGATCGCGAGGTGGCGCTGGCCCAGATCCGGTTCCTGGTCCGGCAGCACCAGGTGCGCCGGCACCAGGAGCGCGCGCTCGACACCTACGTGCACGAACCCGTGCACGCCATCGACCTGCAGCTGCGGAACCTGACTGCGACCGGCCGTGGCACGGCCGGCACGGATGACGAGTGGGCGCTCGTGGTGAAGCGGGTGAGCGCGATCCCGGAGTTCCTGGAGGTCGCGCGCCGGCAGCTCGAGGCGGGCGTCGCGGCGGGTCGGGTGCCGGATCCGCGGATGCTGCGGCGCGCGGGGCTCGAGGCCACGCTGGCTCAGGCGACGTGGCTTGCCGACACGCTGCCGCAGCAGGCGGCGGTCCGGATGAGCGAATCGCAACGAGGCACGCTGCTCGGTCAGCTTCGCGCGGCAGGCAGCCGGGCGTCTCAGGCGTACCTGGCGTTCCGGGACCACGTGGCAGGCGTTTTCTTCGACGGGGGGGCGGAAGGCGAGGTGAAGCCCGCGTTCGCCGCGGACCGGTTCGCGCTGGGCGAAGGGGAATACAACTGGGCGCTCAGGAACAACCTTCGGGTCGATCGCACGGCGGCGCAGTTGTACGAAGACGCCTGGTCGAGGGTCGAGCGCAGGCGGACGGCGCTGGTTGACGCCGCTCGCGCACTCGCCGCGGAGCGGCGCTGGACGCTGCCGGAGGATGCGGGCGAGGCCGTGCGTCTCGTGCTCGATCGCCTGGCAGCACGCGATCGCGCTGCCGCGGACGAGGTGCTCGGGTGGTACCGGGACGCGGTGCTCCGGCTCGTCGAGTTCGGGGAGAGGGCGGGGCTGTTCGACGTGCCTGCCGGCTATCCGCTGGAGGTGGCCGCGGCGACGCTGCCGCAAGGCGACTCGAACAGCGCCCGCTATGTTCCGGCGGCGCCGCTGTCCGCAGCGGACGTGGGCAGGCTGCTCGTCCCGCGGGCTGCCTACGAGGTCGATGGCGAGCGACGCCGTCACCCGGGGGAGGTGATGGCGGACGCGGCGCGCGAAGTCTTTCCGGGCAGAGACTGGTACTTCAAGGTGCTTCGGGCGGGCGATCGCGTGTCGCCGGTCCGCTGGCTCATGCCGGGTGCCGTGGACGATTCCTCGTCGATGTGGGCGCACGAGATGGCGGTCGGCGGCTGGGGGCTGTATGCGGCGGCGCTCGTGGCGGAGCCTGCCGGCGCTGCGTCCGGCGGCGTCTATTCCCCAGAGGAGCTGTTGTTCCATCTGCGGGAGGAGTTGCTCCGGGACGTGGCCGCGTACGTGGACGTTGGCCTGCACACCGGTCGCCTGGCGTACGACGAGGCGGTGACGCTGGTTTCGGGCGCCCACGACTTCCTGCCGGGATCGTGCGGCGACCCCGAAGTGGCGAAAGACGAGGTGAAGCAGGCGAGCTGTGCGCACGCGGACCGGATCGTGTACCGCACCTCCACCTCGCCCACGCGGGCGGTGGCGGCGCGGCTCGGACAGGAACAGATCGTCGCGCGGCGCGAGTCGGCCGCTGCGCGGTCCCCGGCGGCGTTTTCGCTGGAGGCGTTTCACCGGGCGCTCATCGGCCAGGGGACGGTTCCTGTCGGGTACTACCGGGATTACGGGTTTCAAGTCCCAGATCCCGAAGCCCGAAACCCAAACCAAATCCCAAACCAAATCCCAAACCAAATCCCAAACCCCGAATCCCAACGGAGAGAGTGACGCTGGTCCGGAGCGTCAGCGCAGGTCGAATGCGGTGAGGGTGCCTTCGTTGCGAACGTACAGGATCCCGTCGGCCAGGGCGGGGTAGGCGCGGACGGTGGCTGGCAGCAGCGTGCGCCGCACGGACGGCGTGAAGGCCTTCGGCGACGCGGGGGCCAGCACGAGGTCGCCGCCTTCGGTCACGATCAGCAGCCGATCGCCCACCAGCATCACCGTGCCGGCGCCGAACCGCTCGGCGCTCCAGCGGACCGTGCCCGTTTCGAGATCCACGGCGCGGAAGCTCTGGCCGAACTCCTGCCGCCCGTGGAACCCGTACAACGTGCCGTCGCGGTACACGCTGGTTGCGTAGTGGTTCGACAGCGCGTCGTCCGACGACCAGAGGGGCGCGAGGGTGTCGCCCGTGACGCGATACGCGGCCGCGCCGGTTTCGTAGCTGGCCGACACGAAGATCAGGTTGCCGATGACGAGCGGTGTCGCGGCGTTGACCGACGCGGCGAACCGCGCGCGCCACCGCTGCTGGAAGCGGACGCGGCCGCTGGCGGAATCGAGCCCCACGACGCCTTCGCGGGTCAGGAACACTGCCGTGCGCGCGCCGCCGATCGTGGCGATGGCCGGAGACGAGTAGCTGGCTTCGTGCGTCGTAGCGGTCCAGAGCACCGTGCCGGTCGCGGCGCTCAGCGCGATGATGCCCGTGTCGCCCGCCTGGCCACCGGCGTTGAGGATGATCCGGCTGCCCTCGACGAGCGGCGAGCCCGCCGCGCCGAAGTACCCCTTCGGCACGTCGAACCGCTCCATCACGTCGACGCTCCAGATCACCTTCCCGGTGGCCTGGTCCAGCGCCGTCAGCACCCCTTCCGCACCGTAGGTGTGGACACGGCCGCCGGCGATGACCGGCACCGCGCGCGGCCCTTCGTCGAACCCGAAGTCGTCGCGGTACGCGGTGGGGGAGCGGTGCAGCCAGATGGTCGCGCCCGTCTCCGCGTCCAGCGCCTCGACGATCTCGTCGCGGCCGATGCGGTGGAAGAGGAAGACGCGCCCGGCGGCGACGGCTGGTCCGGCGAATCCCTCACCGACCTTCTTCGTCCAGACGGTGGGAGGACCGTTCTCGGGAAAGCTCGCGGCCAGGCGGGTCGTGCCGCGGTAGACGCCGTCGCGAGTGGGGCCGAGGATCTGGGGCCAGTCTTCAGCGGAGACCCCGGCGACGAGGCTGGCCAGGAGGACGGCCACCAGGAGGGGACCGCTCCGGGGGCTGGTCATCAGTGGTGCTCGTTGGCGTGCTCCACCGCCTGCTTGAACTCCTCGACCTCCTTCTCGCGGGCGATCTTCTTGCTCTTCTTCCGCGCGCGATCGAGGTTGGTCTTGCGCGTGTTGTCAGAGCTGACGGCGCAGATCGACAGCGCCCGCTGGACGTCGCTGCTCTGGCAGGCGGGGCAGTCCGGCGTCTTGCCGGCGTTCTCCCACCAGGGCAGGACGAGGTGCTCGAAGTGTTCGCCGCAGGCCCGGCAGTCGAACTCGAAGATCGGCATGACCCGCTAGTCCTCTTTCTCGATCCGGCCGAACATGTGGCCGCCACCCGCGGTGCCGGCCTTCCAGGTGCCCGCGTACCAGTCGCCGTCGAAGACGACGTGCGCGCTGAAGCGGCCCAGGCCCGGGATGTCGTAGTCGGTCATCGAGATGAGCGGCAGGCCGTTGACGAAGGTGAGCGGGACGACCACGGGCACGGTGATGTCCACGGTGGCGTGGCGCATCCGCACGTTGAATCGCCAGAGGTCGTCGTCCACCTTCTCGACGCTGGAGATGTCGTAGCGATCGGGTCGGGGAGACGGGTTCTCCCGTCCCAGGGACGTGAAGCTGCCCACCAGCGCCGCGCCGGTCAACTGCTCGGCGAACGCCCGCTCGCGGTCGGGCAGCGAGGCCGGGTCGATGGCCGCCGAACCAAGTCCCGTCCGCCCGAGGACCCAGCCCACGCCCCCGACGGCCGCGAGGAGCAGGAGCAGCAGGAGCCACTTGATCATGCGCATCGCCGCTCATGATGCAATGCCCGGGCGCGGGGCGCAAGCGGCGCCCCGCCCCCGGGCTTTGCGAAATCCCAAAGCCCAAAACCCAAAACCCAAGCCAAATCCCAACTCCCGAAGCCCAAAGCGTCGCGCCCGAAAGGCGTCACGCCTCAAGAGCGCCACGCCCAAAGCGTCGCAGCCCCAGGGGTCAGGCCGCAACGTTCGACCTTCAGGGCACTGTCGAGATCCGAGTTTGGGTTTGGACCTTGGGTTTTGGCTTGGGATTCGGGCTTGGGTCTTGGGATTTCGCGTCCGCGCGCGTCCTCGCGCGTCTGCGCGCTACCACGTGTCGATCTCCACGCCGAGGACGCCGGTGAACCCGTCGAGGCGGCCTTCCAGCAGCGGCGTGCGGCCGGTCAGCCGGTAGCCGGCACCGAGGCTGAGGCCGATCCGGCGCATGAGGCGAAGTTTGAGCGCCACGGACGGCTCGGCCACAAGGAACTCGTCGCGCAGGAGGAACCGCTGCGGCGGGTAGATGGCCGGCCCGGGCCCGGTCGCCCGGTGGCTGCCGAACCGGACGTCGCCCCCGAGGATGTGTACCTCGGCGCCGAGGGTTGCCGTGCCGCCGCCGACCAGCCCGCGCACGCCGAACCGCACGGGTGCGTCACCGGGGGTCAGCAGCCACTCGACGACACCCCCGCCGTACACGAGCCGCTCGCCGTCTGCGGCGTTGGCCCACCAGTAGCCGGCCCCGCCAAACGTCACCCGGCGCTCGACCGTCCAGCCGACGGTCCCGCCGAGCAGCGCACCGGTCTCCCCGTCCACGCGCGTGACGGATACTTCGGGCGTCACCACGACACCCTGCTCGACGCGCTCGACGCTCATCGGGCCGTCGGCTGAGCCCGTGCCGGCCTGCGCGGACGCGGGCACGGCCGGCAGCGCGGCAAGCGCCACCACCAGCACGACTCCTGCACCTGGGTGCATCACTCCTCCGTGTCCAGGCTCACGTTCAGCGTCACCGCCTCGCCCGGCCGCACGTCAACGGTGCGTTCCCATGTTGGCATGCCGTCCCGCCGGACCTCGACGCGGTGCCGCCCGGCAGGGACCTCCACGACGAGACCCGATCCCGGCGCGACGGACTCCCAGACCTCGCCGTCGATCAGGACTTCGGCATCCGCCGGCTGCACGCGAACGACAATCGATCCGAACCCGTCCAGCGGGCCTCCCTCGCCGCCCGGGAGCGGCGCCGGCAGGCGTTCCACCGGGCGGGCGTCCGGGACGTCTCCAGCCTCGAGCGCCTCCATGTCGTATCGGACGCGGAGCGTGGCGCCCGGGGTGAGGTACAGCTTCTGGCGCACGCTCCGGTAGCCCTCTCGATAGATCTCGATCTCGTGAGGGCCGGAGGGCAGGTGCAGGCGCTGGAAGAAGCCGTCGAACTGATCCACGAAGCCAACGGGCACGCCGTCCACGAACACCTCGGCGTCGCGGGGCGTGACCTGGACACGCAGCGCGCTGTCGCCGCCGGGGCCGTAGGGCGAGACGATCGGGATCTGGGCGATCGCCGGAGTCGCCGGGCAGAGCAGCAGAACGGCAACGAACGCGGTGCGCATATGGGGTCGATGATCGGTCACGTGGATGTCCCTCCGAGGACTGCGGCGACGACCGCCGGGCCGCGGGTGTCGTCGCGTGGATGACAGCAACGAGCGTGCCGGGCATTGCACGCCTGTGCCGCGCCGGGAATCTGCGAGTGGCAGGTGGCGGTGTCGCCCAGCGGAGACGGTCGAAGAGGACAGTCCGATCGTCAGGCGGGCCGTGCGGCCGGCAGCGAGATCTCGAACACCGCCCCGTCATCGTTCCTGGCGGTGATCGTCCCGGCGTGGCGCTCGACAATCGCCTTGACGATCGAGAGCCCCAGGCCGCTGCCGCCGCCGTGTCGTGAGGCGTCGGCCTTGAAGAAGCGGTCGAAGATGAGCGGCAGCGTGTCGGCGGGGATGCCGGGCCCGCTGTCGCGTACGCTCAGCAGCACACGGTCGCCGCGCCGCTCGCTGCGGAGGTCGATCGCGCCCCCGTCGGGTGTGTGGCGGAGGGCGTTGCCGGCCAGGTTCTGCAGCGCCTGCTCCAGCCGGTCGGCATCGCCGGATACCGTCGCCGCGGCGGCGTCGATCGCGCGCGAGAGCGTGATCCGGCGCTCGCCGAGCTCGCGCTCGTGCCGTTCGGCGACGCGGGCGAACAGCGCCGCCACGTCCACCGTTCCGGTCCGCATGTCGGGGCTGCCGCCCTCCAGACGCGCCAGGTCCAGCAGGTCGCCGATGATCCGTTCCAGCCGGCCGGTCTCTTCGCCCGCGATGGCGAGGTATCGGTCTCGCGTCGGCTGGTCCAGCGCGAGCTCCCGCATCGAGAGCGTTTCCAGGTAGCCGCGCATTGCCGTCAGCGGCGTCATCAGCTCGTGCGACACGTCGGCCAGCAATTGGCGCCGCGCCTGATCCGACGCTTCGAGGGCGCTGGCGCGCGCGGCCAGTTCCTCGGCCATGCGGTTGAAGGACCGCGCCAGCTCCGCCACCTCGTCGCCGCCGCCGGCTGGTGCGCGGGCCCGGAGGTCGCCGGCCGCCACCTGCTCGGTCGCTGTCTGGAGCTGGCGCAGGCGCCGCCGCGCCGGGCCGAACACGACGAACGCCACCATCGTGCCGCCCGCGCCGAGGACCAGCACGCCGACCAGCGCCATGCTCGGACCCAGCTCGCGGAGCACCAGCGTGAAGGGCGGGCGGCCCAGCGGCACCGCGACCAGGCCGACGCGGGCGCCGTTGACGACGACCGGGGCGAAGTCCGCGCGTCCGCGGAGCGCGGCGGCCACCCTCGGGAAGGCGCCCGGCGGCGGACCGCGGAACTCGAACCGGGTACGACCAGCTGGCTGATCGGGTGGCAGGGCGGCGGGGCCGTCGGCTGCCGGCCGGCGCCTGAAGGGGCGGTCGCCGCCCTGGCCACCTCGTGCGCCCTCGTCACCGCGCCGCCGGGGTTCCGGCAGCTGCGCGAGCCGTCCCAGCGTGGCCGGCATCCCGTCCGGGACGAGCGACGGGTGGTTGGCGAAGGTCCGGCCGTCGGTGAACGCGATGACGATCGCCTGGAAGACGCGGGCGTACTGCTCGGTGACGAACGATTCCACGTCCAGGTCGGGATTCTGTGCCAGCGCCGTCGCCAGGTCAGAGGCCGCCAGCACGGCCAGTTGACGCGGCGTGCGCGCGGGCATGGAGCCCGCGAGCCGGTCGGTCATGAAGAGGAACAGGACGCTCTGCGCTGCGAGCATCAGCGCGAGGAACACCAGCAGTCCGAGCGCGATGCGCCAGTAGAGGCTTCGGTACCACGCGCGGCGCACATCAGACATCGGCGGCCTTGTAGCCGGCGCCCCACACCGTGAGGATCACCTCCGGGCTGCCCGGATCGCGCTCCACCTTGCGCCGCACGCGCTTGACCAGCGTGTCCACGCTGCGGGTCGTGACGAACGTGTTCTCCTTCCAGGTGCGCGCCAGCAGCGCGTCGCGGGAGAAGACGATGCCCGGGTGCGACAGCAGCACGTACAGGAGGTTGAACTCCTGCGTGGTGAGATCCACATCGTGATCGTCCACCCGGACGCGCCGTCTGGCCGGGTCCACGCGGATGTGCCGGTAGGTGAGCGGTCGCTGGCCGTCCGGCGCCGCGGCGGCGCGTCTGGCCCCGCGCCGGAGGAGCGCCCGGACACGGGCGACCAGTTCTCGGACGCCGAACGGCTTGGCCAGGTAGTCGTCCGCGCCGCTCTCCAGGCCGAGGACCTTGTCCGCCTCCTCGCGGCGGGCGGTCAGCATCAGGATCGGGACGTCCTGGTTGAGGGTGCCCCGGCGCACCGCCCGGCAGACCGACAGCCCGTCCAGGCCGGGCAGCATCAGGTCCAGCACCATGGCGTCGAAGCGGCGGCGCCCGGCCTCGTCGAGTGCCGCCTTGCCGTCCCCGACCGGGACGCAGTCCAGCCCTTCGACCTGGAGGTGCAGGCAGACGAGATCCCGGATGTTCTTCTCGTCTTCCACGACCAGGACCGCGCGTTTCCCGTCTGCCGGCTCCACACCCGGATCGTACGCGCGAACCGGGGCCCCCGGAACGGGACTGGTGCCGTGCCATCGATTTGTCACAGGCCGCGGAGAAACCGGGGGGAGGCGGCTGTCGTAAATTGGGTAGTAGGCAGACAGAGGGCGAGGTGTCCCTACGGGAGCCTCGGACCGAATTCCGGCGCGGAGGCGGCCGTATGAAGAAGTGGATCGCGATTCTGGTGCTCGGCGGGGCCGCAGGCGGTGCGGTCTGGTACACGTACTTCCGGCCGAAGCCCGTCGAGGCCAGCAGCACGCTCATCACGGCGCCGGTCGCCCGCGGCGATGTCGTCGAGACCGTTCAGGCCACCGGCACGCTGGAGGCGGTGACCACCGTGCAGGTGGGCACGCAGGTCTCCGGCAGCATCAAGGCGCTGTACGCGGACTTCAACTCGCAGGTTCGCCAGGGCCAGGTCGTGGCCGAGCTGGATCCATCCCTGTTCGAAGCGCAGGTGGAGCAGGTCCGCGCGTCGCTCGTGCGGGTCGAGGCGGAGCGCGACCGCGCGCGCGTGCAGGTGGAGGACGCGCAGATCAAGCTGACCCGCGCCCGCGAGCTCTCCGGGCGCCAGCTCATCCCGATGGCGGAGCTGGAGACGGCGGAGAGCACCGCGCGTCAGGCGCAGTCGGCGCTGCAGTCGGCCGAGGCCCAGCTCGTGCAGGCGCGCGCGTCGCTGAACCAGAGTCAGGTCAACCTGGGTCACACGATCATCCGCGCGCCGATCGACGGCGTGGTCGTGTCGCGGAACGTCGACGTGGGGCAGACGGTGGCCGCCAGCATGCAGGCGCCGACGCTCTTCGTGATCGCGAACGACCTGGCGGAGATGCAGGTCAGCGCAAGCATCGACGAGTCGGACATCGGCCGCATCGCGCCCGGCCAGCGCGTCACCTTCCGGGTGGACGCGTACCCGGACGACACGTTCGGCGGCCGGGTGCAGCAGGTGCGCCTGCAGCCGGTCGTGACGCAGAACGTGGTGAGCTACACGACGATCATCTCGGTGCCGAACCCGACGCTGACGTTGAAGCCCGGGATGACGGCCACGGTCACCGTGCAGATTGCCGCGGCGGAAGACGTCCTGCGCGTGCCGAACGCCGCGCTCCGCTTCCAGCCGAGCCCGGAACTCTTCGCGTCGCTGGGGCAGACGCCGCCCGCGGCGGAGGGGGCGAGTGGGGCGGATGGGGCGAGTGGGGCGAGTGGGACGGATGGGGCGAGTGGGGCGAGTGGGGCGGATGG
>VFZH01000140.1 GCA_016871255.1 Acidimicrobiia bacterium
CTCGACCGACAGCGGGCCGAATCCGACAAGCAGCAGGCGGACGCGGCGCGGCAGCAGGCCGAAGCGGACAGGCAGCGGGCCGAGGCCGAGCGGATGGCGGCCCTTGCCGCCCGGGAAGCCGCTGAGCGCGACGCGGCCGCCGCACGGGAGGAAGCCGCGAGGCTCGCACAGGAGCGCGCCGAGCTGCGGGATCAGATCCAGCAGCAGCTCAACGTGATCCTGGAAACGCGGCAAACGGCGCGCGGACTGATCGTCAACATGTCCGACGTCCTGTTCGACTTCGACAAGGCGACGCTGAAGCCCGGCGCCCGCGAGAAGCTCGCCAAGATCGCGGGCATCATTATGGCGCACCCCGATCTCCAGATCGAGATCGAGGGGCACGCCGACAGCACCGGCTCGGACGACTACAACCAGGGCCTGTCGGAACGGCGCGCGGAGTCCGTGCGTCGCTTCCTGGTTGACGAAGGTGTGGACGGCGCCCACGTGCAGGCGCACGGCTTCGGCGAGAGCCGTCCTGTCGCGTCCAACGACACCGACGCCGGCCGCCAGCAGAACCGCCGCGTGGACCTGGTCATCAGCGGCGAGTCGATCGCCCTGTCCAGCATCCGCACCGGGAACGCGGCATCGACCCGCTGACCCGATCCACCCGCCACCGCGATCCCCTTCGCGGTGCTCACCGCGGCCCACGCCGCGGTCCCACCCCACCGCGCGCCGGTCCGCCCACGAGGACGGGCCGCCGCGCGGCGCCTGATTCCGCGGCTGAGCTCGCCCTTCCGGCGTGATTTCGGCTCTACATGATGACGATCTTCCAGGCGTTCGGCGCCGTCCACCCCGCCGACGCCACGGCTGTCGATCCGGCAGATCGCGCACGGCGCGGTGATCGATCGAGCGGAACAGCCGACGGAAAACTGAGGTGCGGTTACCGGAGCGCGGTCAGCGCTCGATGACGAACTCGTCGTGCCGGAGGGCCACCCGGTTCAGCAGGTCGCCGACACGCTGGCGGACGTCCATGGTAGAAGTGGTCTCTGACATCGCTTCTCCAGCAACTCTTATCGTTGCACTTCGTGCCAGGCATCCGGGGGATGCTGCGCTCGACTTGCCGCGTTCAGGCTCCTGCGGCCAGCGGGTTCTCCCACCGGAGGCCGGGATACCTGGCGAAATCGCCGTCGGTCGAGCAGAGCGTCAGGCCGTGCTCGATGGCGAGCGCCGCCAGGTGCGCGTCCGGCACGAGCCGGCTCGTGATCATCGGCAGAGCGAGCAGCCGTTCGAGCAGGTCGGCGTGACCCGCGCCCGGTTGCGGAATCCACACGGTCTCGACGGCCAGCCATTCGCGGACCTGACGCCAGGCGGCGGCAGTCGTCGCCGGCCGCTGCACGATCGAGGGGTTGCTCGCGATGCGGACGAAGGCCAGCAGCGTCGGCCACGGGAGGCCCACACGCACGGTGCCGTTCAACTGCGCATCGAGCCAGGCACGAGCCGCCTCGTGCTCGGGCGCGTCCTGATTCGCGGCATACAGCAGCAGGTTCGCGTCCACGAGAATCACCGGTGGTGCTCTCCTTCGGCGCGCGTGAGCACCTCCTCGATGTTGTCCAGACTGCCGACTCGACTGGGACCCAGGCTGAGTCCCGAAGTGCGAAACGGCGTGCGCGTCTTGCGCGGCCCCTCCTCGAGCGCGTCGAGCCCGGCGCGCAGCACGGTGTTCACGAGCGCCTTGAAGGGCACGCGACGCTTTTCCATCTCCCGCTTCAGTCTGGCGCGGACATCGTCATCGAGCGTCAGCGTGGTTCGCATGGAGCACGATACCACGTGCCGATGTCATGATGCCTACCTCTTGATGTTCACGACATCACCTCGCGCACATTGGGAACGACGGGGCGCCCGTCTTCCTGATGCTGCGCGCGCTGGGCGCCGAGCGTTTCCGCCTGACCGTACACAACGAAACGCGCGAGCTGCCGATCTACGCGCTGGTGCCGTCCCGCGACGACCGGTGGCAGGGACCGAACCTGAAGCCCTCCACGGTCGATTGCGCCGCGGAGATGGCCGCCATGCGCGAGCGCCGCGCGGCCGGAAGCCCACCACCCCCACCGCCCACGCCTCCCGCCCCATGCGAGACACCGCGCTGCGGCATGAGTCGAGGTGCTCGTGATCGACCGCGTCGAGCAGCCGACGGAATGAAGCATTGACGATTGAGGATTGGTGATTGGCGATTTCATTGGCGATTGGCGATGATTGGCGATTGGTCGCCGATACTGCGTTGGGTTGAATGGTAGACTTCGGACGACGTCAGCCCGCTCGCCCCTGTGTCGATGGAGTCTGCCGTTGATCCGCCTGCTCTACGCTGCTCTCGTCGTCCTGCTGTTGGGAAGCGCTGCCTCCGCCCAGGAGCTGGCCGGCGCGTGGCAGGGCACGCTGAACGCCGGCAAACCCCTACGCCTCGTGTTCGTCGTCACCGGCGCGGCTGACAGCGGCTTCACTGCCACGGCGCACAGCATCGATCAGGGCGGACAGGCGCTGGCGGAGACCGACAAGTACGACATCACCGCGGTGCCACGGGCGGACGGGCAGCCCAACGAGCGACAGCTGCGCGAGATGCTGAGGCGGCTCCTGACGCACCGCTTCCAGCTCACGTTCCATCGCGAGCAGCAGAATCTGCCGGTCTCCGCCACGTCGTCCGCGACGGCGGCCCGAAGCTCGCGCCGAACACGACGAACCCGGACGGGCTGCCGAGCATGCTGTTCCGTGGGCTCGGCGTGCTGCCGCCGATCAACGTGACGATGGCCGATTTCGCCAGCGTGATGCAGACCGCCGTGCTCGATCGGCCGGTCGTGGATCGGACGAGGCTCAGCGGCAGGTTGGACTTCACGCTGACGTGGACGCCTGACGAATCGCAGTTCCGGGGCATGAGCGTCCGCGTGCCGCCGCCAACGGATGACCCGAACGCGCCGCCGAACCTGTTCACCGCCGTGCAGGAGCAGCTCGGGCTGCGGTTCGAGTCCACGAACGCACCGGTGGAGGTGCCGGTGATCGACCGCGTGGAGCGGCCGTCGGAGAATTGACCATGCCATCCTGCAGGAGGCTCTCATGACACGTGCAATCCTGATCGTCCTCGGCTCACTGATTGCGTCGACCAGTGCGTTCGCCCAGGCTGGAACGGCGGGAGACCCGGCACTGCTCGCCGGGCCGGCCAATCTGCGCGAGGGCGCCACCATCGTCCGCTGGAACGCGGACTACACGCACGAGACGCTGCGCAAGGGTACGAACCGGCTCGTGTGCTACGACATCTCCGGCATGCCGGGGCAGGCGGCGTTCGACGTGGAGTGCACGAGCATCGCGAACCTCGATCGGGTGGCGCAGAATCTCAGATTCGAAGCCGAGCCGGACAAGGCGAAGCGACAGGCGGCGCTCGAGGCCGCCGAACGGGACGGCTCGCGCGCGAAGCCGGAGTTCGGCTCGGTCTGGTACCACCTGCGTGGGCCTGACCGCGAGCGCGCGAGGACGCACACGACGATTGCCGTACCTGGCGCCACGGCCGCGTCACTCGGCCTGCCGGACAACCCGAGCCAGGGAGGCGTGTGGATCATGGACGCGGGCACCTCCACGGCTCACCTGATGACGCCGGGATACTGACCCGGAGCGCCAGTGCGGTACCTGATCGCCGTCGTCCTGGCCGGCGCGTCTCTCTCGGGAACACAGGACGCCCGGACGTTTTCGGGGGTGATCTCCGACAGCGAGTGTGGCCGGGATGGCCACGTGTCGATGCGAATGGGGCCGACAGACGGCGAGTGCACGAAGGCCTGTGTTGCCGCACACGGCGGCGCGTACGTGCTCGTGACGACGGAGGAGGTCTACGGTCTCAGCGATCAGCAGACGCCGGAAGCCTTCGCGGGGCAGCGGGTGACCGTCCGGGGGACGCTTGATGCGCGGTCCGGAACGATCCGGGTGGACGCCATCACCACCTCGGTCGCCCTGGAGACGCCCGAGGCGGTGACCCGCCGCTGACACGGCCTACGCCGAGGGGGATACGGGGGCTCCGCAGAACCGGTCGAACGCCTCGGTGAGCTGCCGCGCAATCGCGTTGGCGTCCTGGTTCTCGATCTGCCGCCGCTCCAGCATGTACAGGATCTCGCCGTTGCGCAGGAGGGCGACTGCGGGCGACGACGGCGGGTACCCCGTGCAGTAGCTGCGGACGCGTTCGGTCGCCTCGATGTCGCCGCCGGCGAACACCGTCGCCACGACGTCCGGTTTCACCTCGTGCTTCAGCGCCAGGGCCACGCCCGGGCGGGCCTTGCCGGCCGCACAGCCGCACATCGAGTTGATTACCACCATCAGCGTGCCCGGCTGACGGACGGCGGCATCCACGGCCTCCTGCGTTCGCAGCTCTTGAACGCCCAGACTTGTCAGTTCGGCCCGCATGGGCCCGATGAATGATTCCGGATACGGCATGCTGTGCTCCTGTGTTGTGTCGGTGCGTTCCACCGTATCAGAGAAGCGGGTGGTGTGGACACGAGCGCGATGACCTACCTGGCAAACTGCATCGGGTCGCGGTCGTCCGAGAGCGTGGCCGGATCAGGCGCCGCACGTGATCGCGTTCGTAACGCTCGGCGCGGCCGCGCAGCTCGCGGCGCTGCAACAGCCGTCGGCGGCGGCCACGTACATGGTCGCTGGCGCCGTGCTGTGGACCGGCATCCGGATCGCCGGTTGGCGTGCAGCGCGCACCATGTCGCTGGACTACGGCTCGTCGGCCGACGAGTCCTGGCTCCAGACGCTGAATCTCTCCGAGGCGCTCGATTGAGGTGTGAGAGGCGGCCCATGGCCGCCGTGGCCCGATCAGCGGCCGAACGGCGGGGGCGGCGTGGTGCCGTTCAGTCCCTTCTCGTACATCAGGTGCTCCCAGCACGCGTACTCGAGCAGCTGGGCATCGGGCTCGGCGCGGCGGTAGAGCAGCATCCGCATCTGCCACGGGCGCGTGAAGGTGTCGGGATCTTCGATCGTGACCTCGTAGTCGAGGTGCTCGTGGCTGACCCGCGTGAAGCGCTCGACGACGCGCAGCGCCGCGCTGTGGAAGTTGCCGGCGTGGTCGAACCATGTGTCGCCCGTGAAGTTGCGCGTGTCCACCACGAGCGAGTCCCCGTCCCACCGCCCGCGCGAATCGCCCATCCAGATCGGGATGCCGTCGAGGTGCGCGCTGCCGTCGGTGTAGATGAACCGCTGGTGGAAGCCGAACTCGTACGCCATCAGCACGTATTCGGGCGTCTCGAAGATCTGGAACGGGAACGGCATGTAGGTGATCCGCGGCACACCCGGCGCTTTGCACGACGAGACCGGGTCCGCGGTCGCCCGCTCGCGGTAGTTCCGCTGCTGTCTCGGCACGGCTTCCGGACGGTACGGGATCTCGCCACCGATTACGACGCCCTTCCCTGCCGGCACGCCAAGCGCGCCGTTGTGGTCCCTGACATCCCACGCGGCGCTGTTCATCACCTGCCAGACGCCCTGGAGGTCGGGCAACCCGTCCGCGGTCCGAGGCGTGACGTACCGGTCCTGAGGGCTCTGCCCCGCAGCAGCCAGCACGGCGGGCAGGTCAGGGCCGCCTGACGCCGGCCCCCACACAGGAAGGGCCAAGGTCAGACCGATGACCGCCAGCGCGAGTGGCGCAGGCGCGACACGCCCGCGCGCAACCCGCCTCTCGGCGCACACCTGTCCGGCACCGCTCACGGCGTGCTCCTGTCCGGCACCGCCCAGGGAGCCAGCCCGTGCAACCCCGGCCACCACCGCTTCTTCAAATTGAACTGCGACTGCAGCGCGTCGCTGCAGTTCTCGACGTTGTCTTCGTACCAGATCTCGGCCTCGCGCCCTTTCAGCGCCGAGCGCTGGAGCGCGTGCGCGATTGTCCACGGCCGCGTGAACGCCGCCGGGTCGGTGATCGTCTCCTGATGGTGAATCGTGTTCGCGTCGATGAACGTGAACCGTTCCTCCAGCGTCGCGTTGGCGCTCAGGACGTTGCCGACCTGATCGAACCACGTGAGACCGTTCAGGTTGCGCGTCTCGACCACGAGCGTGTCACCCTCCCAGCGTCCCCGCGAATCCCCCATCCAGAGCGCGAACGCCGAACCCAGGTGCGGCCGTCCGTCCAGGGGCACGATGCGGTGCCCGTGGTACCGCTCGGTCGTGAACACGATGACGTCCTTCTGCTGGTGGATCAGGAACTGGCCGAGCAGGAAGAACCGCTGCGGCCCGAACTGGAAGCAGCCGGTCGCCGGCGGGATGTACACGTCGATGAAGTGCGGCTTGATGTCGCGAATCCACGGGTGGTACGGAATGCGGCCATCCGGCGGATCGACGATGTGGCTCTTCCCGCCAGCGGGGTTGGCGGGCGCGCCCTCGGGCCCGTATTGCGTCGGCGTGAACTCCTCGAGGTCGAAAGCCAGCCCGGACCCGATCCAGAGCCCCCGCATGTCCGGGCGCCCGTCCGGCGTCCTGGCGGGCTCGAACCGGCCGATCGCCTCCAGCGCGCAGCGATGGAACGCGGCGTAGTCCTTCACCTGCGTGCAGGCGGATGCCGGGTACACGGGGCCAAACTGCTGCGCGCCCGCGACGGCGGACAGAGTGCCGGCCACGGCCGCCGCCAGACCCGCGGCCAGCGCTCCTCGAACACGCATGCGCGTGCGCACGTCAGTAGTCGAGCTGGCCGCCGATTTTGAACATCCGGCCGCCCAGGATGGCCGTGGGGCGCAACCATGCCGGACCGTACGTCGCGTTCGTGCTGAGCACCGTCCTCGCGTTGAAGGCGTTGTAGATGTCCAGGCTCGCCCGGACACGTCCGCGCCCGAACCGCAGGACCTTGGTCACCCGCACGTCGAGTTGACTCACCCGCGCCTCGAACGACGTGAACGGCTCGATCAGGCCGATCGCGGCGGTGGCCGTGTTGCCGGCCAGGTTCCGGCCGAGGGAGGGTGCGATCAGCGCGTTCGGCGCGTTGTAGGTCGCCTGGTTCGGGAACCCGGGAAGATTCTGGTACACGCCGCTCGCCTCGAGCCCGAACCACGGCAGCGGGTACACGCCCGAGAACTTCACCTGGATGTCGTCGGCGAGGCGGAGGGTCGTCCGGCACATGTCCTCCGGCAGCACCCGGCTCGCACTGGGATCGGTGCTCGGCAGTGGGCTGCCGCCACCGGCCGGCTGCGGCGCCATCGGCGTCGCGCCGAGGCCCGTCAGGCAGTAGTCGTAGACGGAGTGATCGCCCGCGATGCCACCCTGCAGCAGACCTCCGTCCCCGAACTGGGCTCGCACGGCCACGTCGAACCCCTGCGTGAATAGACCGACGCCGCCGAACTCGGACGACGGCTTCACTTCCCGCGAGATCCGGCCGAACTTGGACGGGTTCACGTCGTAGAGGCCGCAGATCTGGTAGGCGCCGCCGCCAGGCAGCCGCGCATCGGAGGGCGCCGTGATGCAGTACGGGTCGTAGTCGGCCGGTGTCACGGCGACGTTGTCGGTGACCGACAGGTTGCCGTAGAAGGTGCTGTAGTAGCCGGCCATCACGGAGACGCCGGGGCGCAGCTCGTGTTGAACGGATGCGTCCGCCTGCCACGAGTACTGGCGCGTGAACCACCCGGTCACGACGTCATCGGCGTAGATGGTCGACGGCCGCGTGAGCCCGAGGTTCAGGTCGCTCAACTGCCCGCACTCGCCGTTGGCCAGTGCATTGCGCAGGTCGCAGTCCGGTGTGAAATCGCCGTCCGCATCGTTCCACGCCCGCGTCGCGGACAGCGTGGCCGCGTTCGACGGGCTCAGTGCGCGGTTGGTGGACCAGTTGTTCTGGCTCACGAACCGGCTCACCGAGACCTTCAGCGCCGTCCCGCCGTCGCCGAACAGGTCGAAGGCGGCGCCGAGCCGCGGCGAGATGTCCTTCCAGTTCACCCCTTCGGTGTCCGGGAAGCTCCGCGCCGGCACGAACGGACCGGCGTCGAACGCGATGGCCGGGTTGAAGCCATGGTTGTAGTCGAATCGCACGCCCAGATTGAGCGTGAGCCGATCCCGGGTCCACTGGTCCTGCGCGTAGATGCCGAGGATCGACTTGATCCGGCTCCTGAAGCCGTTCGGGCTGGCCCACTCCTGAATGGCGGCCGGCCGGCCGAGCCGGAACTGGTATTCGATCGGCGAGAACTCGTAGTTGAAGTCCTGCCACCCCTGCAGGTTCTGCACGCCTGCCTTGAACGCATGCGAGCCGGTCACGTACGACACGCTGAACACCTCGTTCAGCGAGTGGTTCGTGTACTGCCCGTACACGTTGCCGGCGCCGATGATGACCGGACCACCACCGGCGTTGTACCGCAGGCCGGTGGACAGTTCCAGGATGGGAATGTCGTTCGCGGCAACGCCTTCGGCGCGCTCGCCCGGCAGCTTCAACCGCTGGAGCGCCGCACCGGCCTCGAAGAACAGGCGGCTCGTCACCGGATACACCCACTTGCCCTGCACCAGGGCTGGGTACCGTCGCAACATGGGTGAGGCTTCGGGCGATCGCGTGGACGCGACGCCAATGTAGCAGTTGCAGAAGTACTCGTAGCTGACGAAGGCGCCGACCTTCTGCTTCGGCGTCGCCTGCCACGTGAACCGCCCGCTGCCCTCCACCTGCGGAGACGCCGAGTAGCCGGGCCGGCTGGCGTCAGCCACGTAGATCAGGCCGCCACGGGCGGCAGGATCGGTCTTGTTCTGCCAGAAGGCGCCGGGCGCGTAGTTCTCGCTCCCCCAGCTGCGTGCCGCGACGAAGTACCACAGCTTGTCCTCCTGCAGCGGCCCGCCGATGCCGGCGCCGTAGTCCCAGACGCGCTTGATCGACGGCGCCGAGGTCACGCCCCGGGCGATCAGCTCGTCCGTGATCCGATCGCTCTGCATGCCCGAGCCGGCGCCGTTCGCGGCCACGGTGAGGTGAAACGTGTTGCTGCCTTCCTTCGGCACGTTGTTGATGAACGGCCCGCCGGCTTCCGTCTCCGCGCTCACCCCGCGGCTGGTTACGGTGACCTCTTCGACCGCCATGTTGTTGATCTGGTAATGGCGCACGCCGACGCCGCCCGAGCCGATGCCCGAGAAGCTCATCC
>VFZH01000141.1 GCA_016871255.1 Acidimicrobiia bacterium
CGAGCGCCAGCGTGCCGGCGAGCGTCACGGCGACTGCCACGGCGATGGCCGGGCTCATCCGCGGCTCCGAGCCGGACGGCTCGTTCTTGAGCCACATGAACACGACGATCCGGATGTAGTAGTAGAGGGACACGGCGCTGTTGAGCACGCCGATGACCGCCAGCCAGACGTAGCCCGACTCGATGGCGGCGCCGAAGAGCCAGAACTTGCCCATGAAGCCGGCGGTCGGGGGGATGCCGCCGAGCGACAGCATGAAGACGAGCATCGCGATGGCGGCGCCGGGACTGCGGAAGTAGAGCCCGTTGAAGTCCTTCAGGTCGTCTCCCATGGCATCGCGCCGCCGCAGCAGCACGACGATCGCGAACGCGCCCATCTGCATCAGCGCGTACACGCCCAGGTAGATCAGCATCGCCGAGATGCCGCGGGGCGTCCCCGCCACGACGCCCATCAGCAGGTAGCCCGCGTGAGCGATCGAGGAATAGGCCAGCATCCGCTTGACGTTCGTCTGCGTGATCGCCGCGATGTTGCCCACGGTCATCGTCAGGATCGACAGCACGTAGAAGAGCGTCCGCCACTCCTCGCTCATCGACGGCAGGCCCTCGACGAAGATGCGGAGCAGCATCGCGAAGGACGCGGCCTTCGACCCCACGGACAGGAACGCCGTGATCGGCGTCGGCGAGCCCTCGTACACGTCGGGCGCCCACATGTGGAAGGGCACGGCGCCGATCTTGAACGCCACACCCGCCACGACGAGCACGATGCCCAGCAGCAGGAGCGGCCGGTTCACGGCCTCCGGGTCGGCCAGCGCCGTCGCCATCGCGCTGAGCGTGGTCGAGCCGGTCAGGCCGTAGAGGATCGACATCCCGTAGAGCAGGATCCCGAGCGAAAACGCCCCCAGCAGGAAGTACTTCACCGCCGCCTCGTTCGAGCGCTCGTTCGGCTTGAGGTATCCCGCCAGGATGTAGAACGCCACGGCCATCGTCTCGAGGCCGATGAAGATGGTGACCAGCTCGACGCCGCTGGCCATGAACATCATGCCGAGCGTGGCCGCCAGCACCAGGAAGCAGTACGCCCCGGCGGGAATCCCTTCCACCGTGAGGTAGGGCCCCGACATCAGGAGCGCGAGCGCCGCGGCACCGATGAACAGCAGCTTGAAGAAGACGCCGAAGGCGTCGATCGAGAGCAGCCCCCGGGCGATCGTCACGTCCGGGGCGCCGATGGCCAGCACGGCCACGGCAGTGACGGCCAGCACGCCCACGGACAGCCCGGTCAGCAGATGCTGCCGGTCGCGGGCGAGGTACGCGTCGGCCAGCAGCACCAGCATCGAGCCGAGTGCCAGGACCATCTCCGGCAGGATGTAGTAGAAGTCCTGCAGCGATACGCCGGGAGGCATCTACCGCTCCTGCCCCGGGGCCGTGCGGTCGCTGCAGGCGGCTGCCCCGAACGCACTCGGACCCGCGGGCTGCGCCTGGGCCAGCATGGCGACCGGCTGCGGCTGCGCCTGCACGCTGGCCATCACCGGCGCCACCCGCGTCGCCGGCGTACTGCAGTCCGCCGCCGCCTGCGCGTCCGTGTACTGCGGACTGACGCGCGAGACAACGCGGGCCACGGAGGTCTCCAGCCGCTCGAGGAACGGCGCCGGGTAGAGCCCGATCCAGACGGCCAGGATGATCAGCGGCACGAAGGTGACCACCTCGCGGAGCCCCATGTCCGGCAGGTGCTCGTTCTTCGGGTTCTCGATCTTCCCGAACATCGTCCGCTGGTAGAGCCACAGCATGTAGGCCGCGCCGAGGACGATGCCCGCAGCGGCGACACCTGCCCACACCATGCTGACGGCGAAGATGCCCTGCAGAATCAGCAGCTCGCCGATGAACCCGTTGAGCGTCGGCAGCCCGATCGACGACATCGTCATCAGCAGGAAGATCGCGGCGTAGATCGGCATCACCTTCGACAGCCCGCCGTACTCGGCGATCTCGCGCGTGTGCCGCCGCTCGTAGACCACGCCCACCAGGAGGAAGAGCGCGCCGGTCGAGATCCCGTGATTGAGCTGCTGCACGATGCTGCCCGTGATGCCGACCGGGTTGAGCGCGAACATGCCCAGCATCACCATGGCCATGTGGCTCACGCTGGAGTAGGCGACCAGCCGCTTCCAGTCCTTCTGCGCCATCGCCACCAGCGCGCCGTAGATCACCCCGACGATCGACAACGCAACGACCATCGGCACGAAGGTCCGCGACGCCTCGGGCAGGATCGGCAGGCTGAAGCGCACGAAGCCGTAGGTGCCCATCTTCAGCAGGACCGCCGCCAGGATCACCGAGCCGGCCGTCGGCGCATCGGTATGCGCGTCAGGCAGCCAGGTATGGAACGGGAACATCGGCACCTTGATCGCGAAGCCGAGGAAGAACGCCAGGAACACCCACCACTGCAGGTTGGTCGGGTAGTCGTGCGCCTGGTACTGCGTGACGTCGAACGTGTAGACGCCGGTCGTGGCCTCGAAGCTGAAGTAGAGCGCCAGGATGCCGAGCAGCATCACGACGCTGCCGACCAGGGTGTAGAGGAAGAACTTGATCGCCGAGTAGAGCCGGTTCGCGCTGCCCCAGATCCCGATCAGGAAGTACATCGGGACCAGCATCACCTCCCAGAAGAGGAAGAAGAGCAGGAAGTCGAGCGCCATGAAGGCGCCGAGCATGCCGGTCTGCAGCATCAGCAGGAAGACGTAGTACTCCTTCACGCGCTCCGTGATCGCGGTCCACGACGACAGCACGGCGATCGAGCCCATCATCGTCGTGAGCAGAATCAGCAGCACGCTGAAGCCGTCCACGCCCAGGAAGTACTCGGCGCCGATCGACGGAATCCACGGCAGCCGCTCGACGAACTGGTACGCGGGGTTCGTGGTGTCGTACCAGAACCACAGCGGCAGCGACACGACGAAGCCCGCGAGCGCAAAGAGGTTGGCGATCCAGCGGATGGCGTTCCCGCTCGTCTTCGGCACGACGAGCAGGAGCAGCGCCCCCACCAGCGGCGTGAAAAGGATCAGCGAGAGCAGCGGAAAGTTGGCAGCGTTGGACATGGCAGTCTCGGACCGGCTGGGCCCGCAATCACCTCACGAACAGGTACACCGTGACGAACGCGAACACGCCGACCAGCATGAGCAGCGCGTAGTTCTGGATCAGGCCCGTCTGCACCCGGCGGAAGGCGTAGCTCAGCTCCTGCGCCGCCCGGGCGACGAGGTTCACGGCGCCGTCGACGACCGACCGGTCGGTCAGGCCCGAGAACCAGGCCGCGACGATCGTGAGGCGCCCGGTGCCGTTCACGGCGCCGTCCACGACGGTCCGATCGACGGCCCACAAGCCGCGCGCGCTCGCCATCGTGCCGCCGATCACCGTCGCGTCGTACGCCTCGTCGACGTAGTACTTGTTCGTCAGCACGCGGTGCAGCCCGGCCCACCGCGCGGCCATCGCCTCGGATACCTCGGGCGTCTGCACGTAGAACCGGTAGGCCAGCAGGATGCCGATGATGCCGATGGCCACCGAAAACGCCATCAGCCCAAGCTCCACCGCCACCGGCGCGTGGTGCCCTTCGGCCCCGTGCGCACCCTCCTCGGCGGCGTGCTCGTCCCCGTGGTCGTCCACCGCCGCGGCTGGCGCCGCGGTGGCCACGTCCGGCGCGTGCGCCATCTCGACGTGCCCCGGAGGCGAGAAGCTCGGCTCGAGGAAGGCGTGGATCGCGTTGCCGCCGCCCAGCACGGCCGGCACGCCCACGAAGCCCGCCACGATCGCGCCGACGGCCAGCGCCATCAGCGGCACGGTCATCGTCCGGGGCGACTCGTGGGGCCCGTGCCACGCGCCGTGCCCGTGGCCGCCCCCGTGCCCGTGACCGTCGGTGGCGTGACCGTGGTGCCCGGCGCCGTGGGCATCGTGCGCGGCGCCGTGCCCGTGGCCCGCCCAGGCGGGTCCCCGGTACTCGCCGAAGAACGTCATCGACATCAGGCGATACATGTAGAACGCGGTCATCAGCGCCGTCACGACGCCGATGGCCCAGACGAACCTGTTGGCGAGGAACGCGCTCAGCAGGATCTCGTCCTTGCTGAAGAAGCCCGCGAGCGGCGGGATCCCCGCAATCGCCAGCGTGCCGATCATCATCGTCGTGAACGTCACGGGCAGGTACTTCTTCAGCCCCCCCATGTGCCGCATGTCCTGCTCGCCCGCCATCGCGTGGATCACCGACCCGCTGCAGAGGAAGAGCAGCGCCTTGAAGAAGGCGTGCGTCATCAGGTGGAAGGCACCGGCAGCGAACGCGCCCACGCCCATCGCCGTGAACATGTAGCCGAGCTGCGACACGGTCGAATACGCCAGCACGCGCTTGATGTCGTTCTGCACCAGGCCGATCGACGCCGCCATCAGCGCCGTCAGCACGCCGACCACCGCCACGATCTGCATGACGATCGGCGCGTGCTCGAAGAGCACGGCGTTGCGGCCCACCATGTATACGCCGGCGGTGACCATCGTCGCGGCGTGGATGAGCGCCGACACCGGCGTCGGGCCCTCCATCGCGTCCGGCAGCCAGACGTACAGCGGGATCTGCGCGCTCTTGCCGGTGGCGCCGATGAACAGCAGCAGGCAGATGAGCGACAGGGTGCCGAACTGCACCTCGACCGGCATCGCCGCCGCCAGCCCCGCCACCTCGCGGAAGTCGATGGTGCCGAAGGTCACGAACACCAGGAAGATGCCGAGCACGAAGCCCCAGTCCCCCACCCGGTTCGTGATGAACGCCTTCTTGCCCGCGTCGCCGGCGCTCTTCTTCTCGTACCAGTAGCCGATCAGCAGGTACGAACAGAGGCCCACCCCCTCCCAGCCGACGAACATGACCAGGAAGTTGCTCCCCAGCACCAGCAGGAGCATGAAGAAGCAGAACAGGTTCAGGTAGCAGAAGAACCGGGCGAAGCCGCCGCGCGGCTCCTCGTGCATGTAGGCGGTCGCATACACGTGGATCAGGAAGCCGATGCCGGTGACGACGAGGATCATCATGCCCGACAGCGGATCGAGCCTGAAGCCCCACGGCACCTCGAAACCGCCGATCGTGCCGTCGGCGAGCTGCAGCGGGATGCGGGGGATCCAGTCCGCCACGACCACGTCGTGGACCCGGGCCGACGGGTCGAGGCCCAGCAGCTGCGCAAAGGCGAAGAGCGACACGCCGAGCGCGCCCGCCATGGCGGCGCACGCCACCAGACCGGACACCTGCCGGCTGAAGTACCGGACGCCGACGAGACCGTTCAGCAGGGCCCCGAGGCCGGGCAGCAGCGGAATGAGCCAGATGAGATTCATGTGGGCCGGTCGCTCACCACTTCATGACGTTCATTTCGTCGATGTTGATCGTTTCCTTGTTGCGGTAGAGCGCGAGGATGATGCCGAGCCCCACCGCCGCCTCGGCGGCGGCCACCGCGATGACGAAGATCGTGAACACCTGCCCGAGCGAGTTGCCCCACTGCAGCGAGAAGGCGATCAGGTTGATGTTCACGGCGTTGAGCATCAGCTCGATCGACATGAAGATGATCACGATGTTCCGGCGCGTCACCACGCCGAAGACCCCGATCATGAACAGCGCCGCCGACAGGACCAGGTAGTGCGTGGAGGTCACAGCTCCCTCCTCGCCAGGACGATGGCCCCCACCATGGCCACCAGCAGCAGGACCGAGGCCACCTCGAACGGAATCAGGTAGTCCGTGTACAGCGCCAGGCCGACCTGCTCGGTCAGCCCCGCCGTGGACGACGCCGCGTCGGTGGCGGGCGGGTCGAGCGCATTGGCCACCGCGATCAGGGCCAGCTCGGCCAGGACCACGCCCGCCAGCACGCCCCCGAGCCCGGTCTGCCGCGCGGGATCGCGCACCTCCTCGGGCGGCCGCTTCAGGTTCACCAGCATGACGACGAACAGGTAGAGCACGACGATGCCGCCGGCGTAGACCAGCACCTGGATGGCGGCCACGAACAGGCTGTTCATCGAGGCGTAGAGCATGGCCACGGCCAGGAAGTCCGCCACCAGGAACAGCACGCTGTGCACGGTGTTCCGCGTCGTGACGACGAGCAGGCCGAAGATCAGGATCAGCGCGGCCAGCGTGTAGAAGGTAATGACATCCGCCATGACGGCTCCTACAACAGCACCTTCACGAGGCCGCTCACGACGACGTTCGCGATCGCCAGCGGGATGAGCACCTTCCAGCCCAGGCGCATGAGCTGGTCGTACCGGTAGCGCGGCAGCGTCGCGCGCACCCACAGGAAGATGTAGAGGAAGACGAACGTCTTGGCCAGGAACCAGCACCAGGCCGGCACCAGGTCGAGGAACGACAGCGCGGCCACGTTCGGGAACGGCCGCAGCCAGCCGCCGAGGAACAGCGTGGTGGCGACGGCCGAGACGACGATCATGTTGGCGTACTCGGCCAGGAAGAACAGCGCGAACCGCATGCCGCTGTATTCCGTGTGGAAGCCCCCGGTCAGCTCCTGCTCCGCCTCCGGCATGTCGAACGGCGCGCGGTTGGTCTCGGCCAGCCCGCCCACGAAGAAGATGAAGAAGGCCAGCGGCTGCACGAACAGGTACCAGACCTGCTGCGACTCCTGGGCGTTGACGATCCCCACCATGCTCAGCGTGCCGGCGCTGACGATCATGCTCACCAGCGTCATCGTGACCGCCACCTCGTAGGAGATCAGCTGCGCCGACGCGCGCAGGCTGGCCAGCAGCGGAAACTTGCTGTTCGATGCCCACCCCGCGAGGATGATGCCGTAGACGCCGATCGACGCCACCGACACGACGTAGAGCAGGCCCACGTTGAGGTCGGTGATGTAGAGCGCCACCTGCCGGCCGAACAGCGACACCTCGGGACCGAAGGGGATCACCGCGAACACGATCAGCGCGGGAATCAGCGCGATCAGGGGCGCCACCGAGAACACCCACCGGTCTGCCTTCACCGGCGTGATGTCCTCCTTGGTCATCAGCTTCACCACGTCGGCGATCGGCTGCAGCACGCCGTACGGCCCCACGCGCATCGGCCCGAGCCGGGCCTGCGTCCAGGCGATGACCTTGCGCTCCAGCAGCACCATGAAGGTGACGCCGACCAGGACCGCGTTGAGCACGATCAGGATCTTGAGGGCCGGGATGACGACCTGGTCGACCATCATCGATCCACCTCGCCGAGCACCACGTCGATCGATCCGATCAGCGCCACGACGTCGGCGACCAGGTGGCCCTGGATCAGCCGTGGCAGCGCCTGCAGGTTGCAGAACGACGGCGGGCGCACCCGGAAGCGGTACGGGGCGGTGGACTTCCCGTCGGCCGCGATGAAGTAGCCCAGCTCACCCTTGGGCGATTCGATCGCGTGGTAGGTCTCGCCCGCCGGCGGCTTGATCAGGCGCGGCACCTTGCCGACAATCGGCCCTTCGGGCAGCCCCTCGACCGCCTGGCGGATGATCCGGACCGACTGGCGGAACTCCTCGAGCCGCACGAGGTACCGGTCGTACGTGTCGCAGGCCTTGCCGATCGGCACCTCGAATCGCATCTCGTCGTAGGCGGCGTACGGCTCGTCCTTCCGGATGTCCCGCTGCACGCCCGAACCGCGCAGCGGCGGGCCGGACAGCCCGATCGCCACCGCCTCCTCGGCGGGGATCACGCCGATGCCCTTCGTGCGCTCCAGCCAGATGCGGTTGTTGGTGAGCAGCTCCTCGTACTCGACGAGCTTCTGCTCCATGACGTCGCAGAAACCGAGCACCTTGCGGTCCCAGCCCGGCGGCAGGTCGAGCGGCAGCCCGCCGATGCGCATCGAGTTGTAGGTGAGCCGCGCGCCGCAGTACTCCTCGAACAGGTCGAGGATCAGCTCGCGCTCGCGGAACGCGTACAGGAACACCGTCATCGCGCCGATGTCCATGGCGTGCGTGCCGAGCCACAGGCAGTGGCTCGCAATCCGCTGCAGTTCCGCCATGATCGTGCGGACGTAGCGCGCGCGCCTCGGCACCTCGATCGACATCAGCTTCTCGACGGTCTGGCAGTAGCCGATGTTGTTGGTGGCGGCCGCCACGTAGTCCATCCGGTCCGTCAGCAGGACGATCTGCGTCCAGTCCCGGCTTTCGCACAGCTTCTCGATGCCGCGGTGCAGGTAGCCGATCACGACGTCGCTGCCGACCACGCGCTCGCCATCCAGGCGCAGCACCACCCGGAGCACGCCGTGCGTGCTGGGGTGCTGGGGCCCCATGTTGATGACCAGCTCGTCGGTGTCGAACATCGGCCGCACGTCTGTCGTCATGACTCTTCGACCCTCGGCCTACTCGATCTCGCTTTCGTACGCGTCCTGCCTGAGCCGCAGCCAGTCCAGCGGGTTCTCCATCAGCAGCTCGCCCGGCCCTTCGAGCGGGTAGTCCTTGCGCTCGGGGAACCCCTGCCAGTCGTCCGGCATCAGGATGCGGCGCAGGTCGGGGTGCCCGGTGATGTTCACCCCGAACATGTCGTACGCCTCGCGCTCGAGCCAGTTGGCGGCCGGCCACACCCCGGTCACCGACGGCACGGGCTCGCCTTCGGCGGCGCGCACCTTGATCCGGGCCCGCCGCCGATCGCGGATCGAGTAGAGCGAGTAGATGACGTCGAACCGCTCGGGGCGCTGCGGCCAGTCGCTCGCCGTGACGTCGGAGCAGAAGTCGAACCCCATCCCGCGCAGGTGGCGCGCCACGTCGAGCAGCCGCGCCGAAGGCACGATCACGGCCCAGTCCCCCACCCAGAAGGTGACCGCGGTCACAGCGTCCGGCAGCGCGCGCTGCAGCGACGTCACGAACGCCGGCGGCGCGGCGTCGGCCGGCGGCGCGGGATCGGTCGGCCCCGCCGGCGCC
>VFZH01000142.1 GCA_016871255.1 Acidimicrobiia bacterium
TGGCGCGGCCGCCGCGCAGCAGATCCTCGACATCTCCACGACCGCGCGGGCGATGCAGCAGGGCGACGTCGTGCGGCTCGACGTCGTGTGCCGCTGCGAGCGGGTCACAGGGCCCGGCACCGCGTTCGTGTTCGGCCACGAGGTTCCGCTTGCGCCGGAGGCCGGGCGAGCGGCGTGGACCGGGCTGATCGGGATCGACCTCGACACCCGGCCCGGACGGCACGACGTGCGGGTGGCGGTCGAACTGCCCGAGGGCGCGCCCGTCGTCCAGGTCTACACGTTCGAGGTGAGAGCGAAGGCGTTTCCCACCAGGCAACTGACCGTCGCGCCCCGGTATGTGGAGCCGCCCGCGGACCAGATCCAGCGGATCCTGGCGGAAGACAGGCGTCTCGATGCGATGTGGGAGGTGGCCACCACCCGGGCGCAGGTCGGACCGTTCCAGGCACCGGTGACCGTGAAGGGGCGCAACACCTTCGGCGCGCGCAGTGTGTTCAACGGGCAGGCGCGCAACCCGCACGCCGGAGTCGACTTCAGCAGCCCCACCGGGACACCCGTGGCGGCGCCGGCGGCCGGCCGGGTGGCGCTCGCCGAAGATCTGTACTTCACCGGCCGCACCGTGATCCTGAATCACGGGCGCGGCCTGTACTCGGTGCTGGCGCACCTGTCCCGGCTCGATGTCCGCGAAGGGGACGAGGTCACGCGCGGGCAGACCGTCGGTGCCGTCGGCGCAACCGGACGCGCCACCGGCCCGCACCTGCACTGGGGCACGCGCCTGCTCGGCGCCCGCGTCGATCCCCTGTCCCTCGTCGAGCTCCTCGCCCCCTGAGGGGTCAGACCCGGGTCAGACCCCGATCCCTCTGGCGAGCCTCAAACAGGGCCCACTGCGCATTTTTCAGCCAGAATCCACGAGTCGCTCCCGTTCCCGGGGTCAGACCCGGGTCAGACCCCGATCATGGGGTCAGACCCCGATCATGAGACCAAGATCATGGTCATATGGCCTAATGCGGCGCTACAGGTACTTGAGGGGATCGCCGCCGTCCGTCCCCGGGATGACCATCGACTCGCCGTCCATGACCCGTTCGTAGGTTTCGAGCGACTGCTGGTCGGGTCGATCGCGCTCGATCGCGCCACGGACGCAAAGACCGTCCTGTCATCGACGGCCATCGGCCCCATCGACGGCGTGGAGAGCGACGGCCAGGGCGGGTACCTCGTCACCACCGTGATGGGCGGCCGCGTCGAGCGGGTCACCGCCTCCGGCGAAGTCAGGCCGGTGATTGCCGTCGAGCCGTTCGCGACCAACCTGGCGTACGACCCGGCGAAGAAGGTCGTCGTCATCCTGCACCTGAACCGGAGCAAAGTCGCCGCCTACGACGTGTCGGCGGCCCTGCCCTGAGCTGGGCGAGCGGGACGGTAGGGCGGCGCGCTCCTCACGCGCCTCGCCGCCTGCGGTTCAGTCGAACGTGAAGCCCACCAGGAACTTCAGGTCGGGACTGTCGATCGCACCCACCTTGAACTCGCCGAAGAGCCCGCCTGCGTGACCGAGGCCGACCAGGATGTTGAATCCGCCGCCGGTATTCGTGCCACCCGGGCCCGGCAGGTCGTCGTCGCGGTTCCAGATGTTCAGCGCAGGGCCGCCGCCGAAATAGACGTTCCATGGACCGTTCTCGATCGGCACCTTGTACGCGAACTCCACGTTCAGCCCGATCACGGTGAGGTTGTCACCCAGTCCGATCTCGACGCTGGGCCGGAACAGCAGCGCCTCGACGAGCGGGTCGGTTTCCAGGTGCCCGCCGAACACGAACTGGTCGGGATCCGCGCTCACGCCGGCGCGTACGCCGACGCCCTGGGCGGCCGCCGCGCCCGGCACTGCCGCCAGCACCAACGTGGCCACGCCACATGCCACCAGCCTCGCGATTCGTTCAGTCGTCATCTGCATCTCCCTGTGTGGTCGTCGTCAGAAGCGAAACACCAGGCCTGCCGTGCCGCGCCAGATGTCGAACGCGCCCGGATCGAAGTCGAGCGGGTTGATGCTGACGCCGTCCGACAGGCTGCGCAGGAACCGGATGTCAGCCCGTGCGCCGACGTGCTCGGTGAAGAAGCCCATCAGGCCGCCGCCCACGTTCACGCCGAGTGTGTTGTCGGTGAACGAGAGGATGCCGCCGGCCCCGTCCACGCTCGACCGCATCAACCCGATGCCTCCCGACACGTACGGACGCACCGGCCCGATCGGCGCGCCGAGCTGCAGGTTGGCCATCACCGTCGTCAGCGCGCCCTCGTCGCCGCTGTCGGACCTGAAGACGTTGCCCGTGCGCGCCAGATCCACTTCGAAGCCCAGCACACCGCCGGCCGTGCTGGCCAGCGACGCACCGAACGTGTTCTGCCGCTCCTCCGTGTCGCCGCCGAACGTGAGCCCCGCGTACGGCGTCAACAGCACTTCCGCCTCGCTGGACTGCGCGCCTGCGGTCAACCACACACTGCACGTCGCGAGCACGACCACTGTCCTTGCCATGCTGTGTCGCATGAGGTGCACCCCCCTTCGCCGGTGGAGGTGGCAAGGGGCGTACCAGTGGCGACGCGCGAGGCGAGCTCCCTGATATCTCGATGTGACACAGTGACTTATGGCACACACCAGGACCGGCCGCGCGGTCGCGTGTGACGGATCGGTCAGGGAAGGAGTTGCACAGTTGCCGGTTTGAGTGTCATCGCTGAGAGTTGATAGAGTGCGGAGCGCCACGGCCGGATGAACGTCGATTCCACGCGCGCGGACGAGTTCGCCCACCTGATCGCGTACCTGCGCGACGCACGGGGCTTCGACGCCGCGCCCTTCACGCCCGGCGTGCTGGCCGCGCGCATCGACGCCCGCGTGGCCGCCACGGGTGCCGACGGCTACGCCGACTACGTGGACTACCTGGAAGTGCACCCGGACGAGTTCCGGCCGCTCTTCGACGCCATCCTCCTGAACGTCACCGCCTTCTTCCGCGATCCCGAGACCTTCGCCTGCCTGCGCGAGGTCGTGCTGCCCGGGCTGCTGGCCGGCCAGCGAAGCGGCGAGCCGATTCGCGTCTGGAGCGCCGGCTGCGCGTCCGGCGAGGAGTGCTACTCGGTCGCGATGCTCCTGGCGGACGCGATCGGCCTCGACGACTACGGCGCCCGGGTGAAGATCTACGCCACCGACGTGGACGAGGGCCAGCTGGCCATCGCGCGGGCCGCAACCTACCCGGACGAGCGGATGGCCGACGTGCCGGACGCGCTCCGCGCGCGGTACTTCGACCGCGAACCGGGCGGCTGGCGCGCGAAGAACACGCTCCGCCGCCGCGTCTTCTTCGGCCGCCACGATCTCAGGGACGACGCGCCGATTTCGCGGGTGGATCTGCTCGTCTGCCGCAACACGCTCCTGTACTTCAACCTGGACGCCCAGCGGCGGATCGCCGGCCGCTTCCGGTTCGCGCTCAGGGACGGCGGCTACCTCGTGCTCGGCCGGGCGGAAACCCTGCGGGTCGGCGGCCACGCCTTCTCCACCCAGGATCCGGCCAGCCACGTATTCGTGAAGGATGCCGGCAGGGACACCGCAACGGGGCCAGTCGGCGACCGCACCCGCCTCGCCGTCGTCACGTTGAGCGAGGCGCTTCGAATCGAGACGTGGAGCACCGGGGCTGCGCGGATGCTCGGCATCGCCACCGACCGCGCGCTGGGGCGCACGCTGGCGGAAGCGGGGATCGACAGCGAGGAGCTCGGCGCCGCGTTGACGCGCCTGGTGACCGGCGCCGCGTCGGAGGCAGATCTGGACCTGGACGTGCAGAGCCCGAACGGTGCCCCGATCCGCATCCATGCCGTGCCGATCGGCGGGACTCCGCGGCGTCTGGTGCTCGTCGTGCAGGCGGCCGGGGGGCCAACGCCGTGACCGCCGTGTCGCATCAGCTCAACGCCGAGCGCCTGGTGCTGTTCGGGTGGTCGCGGGCGATCCTCCTGCAGCTCGCGCACCCGCTCGTGGCTGCCGGCGTGGCGGAGCACAGCGCGTTTCGCAAAGGTGTGTTCACCGCGGCGCGCCGTCTGCACGCTACGACGCGGGCAATGCTGGCGCTGACCTTCGGCTCCGAGGCCGAGCGGCAGGAGACGCTCGACGGCATCAACGCGATCCATCGCCGTGTACACGGCGTGCTGCCGGAGACGGTGGGGTTGTTTCAGGCGGGGACCTACTACACGGCGGAGGACTCCGATCTGCTCGTCTGGGTGCACGCCACGCTGCTCGAGTCCGTCGTGCTCGTGTACGAGCGGGTGATCGGTCCGCTGTCGGACCAGGAGCGCGATCAGTACTGCATGGAGGCGGAGCCGGTCGTCCGCGCGCTGCACGCCACCGGCCCGGTCCCGACGACCTGGACGGACCTGCAGATGCACCTGGCCGACATGTACCGGAGCGGGAAGATCGTCGTGGGGAGCCAGGCGCGCACGCTGGGACGCGCCGTGCTGGCGCCACCGTTTGCCGCGCTCGTGTCGCCGCTGACGCGGCTCAACCGGCTGATGACCGTTGGGCTGCTGCCGCAGCAGATCCGTGTGGGCTACGGCTTCGAGTGGACCGGTCGCGACCGCCGCGCGCTGCGGCGGTGGACGTCCCGGCTCCGGCGCGTGCGGCCGATGATGCCCGACCGGCTGGCCCGCTGGCCCGAAGCCCGCCGGCTCCCAGCCGGGCAGGGAAACAGGTAGAATCGGGGTTCCCCGTCAGCACGAACGCCCCTCATTGCGGAAGTGGCGGAATTGGCAGACGCGCTAGCCTCAGGAGCTAGTGGGGGCAACCCCATGAAGGTTCGAGTCCTTTCTTCCGCACCAACCTTCGCTCGCGAGACACGTGAGCGAGCTTCAGTTGGCAAGCCAGCGAGCGAACGCGTGACAGGCGAAGGGCCCTGAGAAGTTCGGATGGGAGCACGATCAAGCCCAAGGCTCGGTCGAGTGCCCGTATTCGAGAGGCCCGGCACTGGTGACCTGCGCTGTCAACGCCCCCCTCTATGATCGGAAGCACGTGACCGACGCCCCCTTCAACCTGTCCACCGAAGACGCGGTGTCCTGGCTCGCGGGCCTGCCGGCCGAGTCGGTGGACCTGCTGATCACGGACCCGGCCTACGAGTCGCTGGAAAAGCACCGCGCGGTCGGCACGACGACACGCCTGAAGCACAGCAAGGCGTCCAGCAACGACTGGTTCAGCGTCTTCCCGAACGCCCGCTTCGGCGAACTGTTCGCCCAGGCCTTCCGCGTGCTGCGTCGCCACACGCACCTGTATCTCTTCTGCGACCCGGAAACGATGTTCGTCGCCAAGCCGGCCGCCGAGGCCGCCGGCTTCCGCTTCTGGAAGCCGCTCGTCTGGGACAAGTGCACCATCGGCATGGGGTACCACTACCGGGCCCGCTACGAGTTCATCCTCTTCTTCGAGAAGGGCAAGCGGCGCCTGAACGACCTGGGTGTGGCCGACGTGATCGCGGTGCCCCGGATTCGCGGCGGGTACCCGGCCGAAAAACCGCCGGAGGTGTCTGCCGTGCTGGTCGAGCAGAGCTCCAGCCCCGGCGACACGGTCGCCGATCCGTTCATGGGCTCCGGCAGCGTGGGGGTCGCGGCCGTCCGGGCGGGCCGCCGGTTCCTCGGCAACGACATCAACCGGGAAGCGGTCGCGCTGGCCGGCACGCGGCTGCGCACCAGCGGCATGGGGGTGCCGGACGGCGGGAAGACCACGGCCGATCGATCGGCGTCGATCGCGCAGCCCGGTCTGCTCGACGGCCTGGCGCCACGCACGTGACCGGCACCGACTACGCGAACCTGGTCGCCAGCTACCTCGCGAGGCGCTTCGCCGCGCGCGAGTTGAAGGTCTACCGCGAAGTCAGGCTCGGCAAGACGATCCTGGGCAAGGACCGCTGCCTCGACGTCTTCTGCGTGAGCGCGGCGGCCGGGAAGGCCTTCGCCATCGAGTGCAAGTACCAGGACAGCCAGGGCACGGTGGACGAGAAGATCCCCTACGCGCTCGACGACCTGCGGGCCATGCCGATTGCAGCCTGCATCGCGTACGCGGGCGGCGGGTTCTCGCCCGGCGTGCTCCACATGCTGCGCGCGTCGAGCCAGGCGGCGTATTGTCTGCCGGATGGTGAGCAGACTCATCCCTCGCCTTCCACGCGCGAGCTGGACCACGTGCTGGCGCTGCACTTCGGCTGGTGGGACGAGCTGATCGGCGGGAAGACACCCGTCTCGCCGGAACAGCCCGCGATGGACGGCGACCTGCTCGGCGAGCTTCAGTCCGGGAAGCGGTAGACGGCGTACTCGTCGCCGTCGAACACCCGCTCCAGCGGAATCGGCCTAGGGTGCGGGTAGTCCTTCCGGATCAGCAGGTGTGTCCAGCCGTGCTCCCGCGCGGCGGCGTCGATCTCCCCCGACCACACGTCCGCTTCGAGCAGCGCCTGCAGCTCCTGCCGCGTCCGCGAGAACGGGTACGCCTCGTAGAAATAGTTCACGGCGAACGCCTGGTGCCCGAACAGGGCGGGAATCTGCATCTGCCGGTTCTCGCGCCTGAACCCGTCCGCCGGGTAGCGCAGATCGTTGGTCACGACTAGGGTGCCGGACACGGGCACGGCGGCGAGCGCGGCACCGATCGCCCGGTTGTCGGCGAACTCGTGCGCGTTGTCCGGCTTGCTCACCACGACCTGCGCGTAACGCACGGCGACCAGCGCCACCGGAAGGACGGACATGAGCAGGACGCCGGCGACCAGTCCGCGGACGAGCCGCCCGGCCGACATCCAGCGCGGCCCCAGAACGCTCAGCACGAAGGCATGCAGGAACACGGGCACCGGCATGACGACCTGGCGCCAGTCGTCCTCGTTCATCCCGCTCACGCCGTACCCGCGTCGCAGGTCCACGGTTCTGAGCACGTTCAGCACGACGATTGGTGCCACGGCGAACAGCAGCAGCGGCACCGCATCCCGGCCGGCGCGGCGCAGCGTCACGGCCGCCATCCACGCGATCAGCGCGGGCAGCAGCAGCCACAACACGTCCGCAGCAAACCAGCCCGCGGTCTCGCGTCCGCGCAGGTACTCGATCAGGAACCCGGGTTGGAACACCGTCCGCATTTCCGCGGGCACCGCAGGCAGGATCCAGAACGCGCCGAACGTGACACCGAAGAGGGCCGCGGCGACCAGCGCGGGCACGAGCGGCCGGACGCTCCGCCCGTCGACGGCGCGCCACGCCTGGGCGAGCGAAAACCCGGACGCCAGCGCGACGGCGGCGGGCGACTTCACCATGACGGCCGTGCCAATCAGAAAGACAGGAAGACGCCACCCCTCTGAGGTGGCCGCCGCCACGCCCGCGAGGGCTGCGAGCACCAGGAAGTGCGCCGCCACGTTCTGCACGTTCGGCGTCACCCCCCACAACTCCCAGTTCTCCGCCGCCGTGTTCAGGGGGCCCAGGTCGCCCGTGGACACCGCGTCCACGAGCCGCGGCCAGACCGCCGCCCACCCGTCGTACCAGAGCGTGGGTGCAGGCACCACGAGCAGCGGCACGGTGAGCCACGCAGGCACTGCCGGGCTCAGCCGTCGCGCGAGCAGGCACGCCGCGGCCAGCAGGCCAGCCGCGAGCAGCGGCACCAGGACGAGAAACACGGCGTGGTGAGGCAGCAGGCCCGACGCCCGCACAATCACCGCAGCCATCGCATGGCCGCCGAAGTGATACGACCGTTGCCCGCCAGCCACGCTCAGCGACTCCGGCGGGTAGCTGTCCGCCGCGACCAGCGAGTGCACCTTCTCGACGAAGTACGGGAAGTCCACGTTGAAGAACACGGGGGCGAACGCGCCGGGCGCCATCTCCAGCGACGAGATGACGGGGGGCGCGAGCACGACAGCCGCCAGGGCCACGGCCACGACCTCGTCCAGACGGGGTGCTCTCAGGCGCGGCGGCGGGAACGCGGCTCGACCATGGAGACCCACGGCCGCCACCAGGACTGCGGCCGGACCGAGGTGCCAGGGCAGCCCGAGGAGCAGCGCCAGCAGGAAGGCCACGGAGGTGAGCAGCAGCCCGGCCAGGAGCCGCACCAGCGCGAGCGGAACCGAGGCGCGATCGCGGCGGGGGTCGACCAGCAGCGCGCCGCTCACGTGGCCGAAGCCGTACACCGCCAGCACGGCGCCCGCAGCCGGCACGACGCCCGCCTCGCCGCACCAGACGATGCCCGTCGTCATGGCGACGGCCACGCTCAGCCAGATCGCGGCCGTCCGGACGTCGATCGCGAGGCACGCGTCGCTCGGCGGCACGGGTGATGCGGGCTCGGGGTTCACGACTTCGAGACCTGGAAAGGTAAGATCGGCCCTCGATTATGCCCTGTGCGCGCGGGAGGGTCGGTGGCTGACGCGGTGTCGCTGTTCTTCCCGATGTTCAACGAGGAGGCGAACATCCGGCGAGCGGTCACCTCGGCACTCGCCGCCCTGCCGGCCGTGGCCACCACCTTCGAGGTCATCGTGGTGAACGACGGCAGCCGCGACAGCACGGCCGCCATCGCCGACAGCCTGGCCGCGGCGGACAACCGCGTGCGCGTGGTCCACCACGCCGTCAACCGGGGCTACGGCGCGGCCGTGCGCAGCGGCTTCGCGGCAGTGCAGTACCCCATGGCCGTGCTGGCCGACGGTGACAACCAGTTCGACCTCGGGGAGCTGCCACGGCTCTTCGAGCGGATCGACCGGCACGACGTCGTCAACGGCTACCGCATCACGCGACGCGACCCGCTGATTCGCCGGCTGAATGCCGGCGCCTACAACGCCCTCGCGCGCGCGCGCTGTTCCGTGTTCCCG
>VFZH01000143.1 GCA_016871255.1 Acidimicrobiia bacterium
CCTGATCGGCGGCGCGGGCGTCGTCGCGGGCGTCGTCGCGGGCGTCGTCGCGGGCTCGGTCGGCCTCGGCGCGATCGCGCCGTGACGAGCCTCCGTCGCGGGGCACCGCCTGGCCGGTCACGGGCGATCCCTCGCGGGGGGCACGTTGCCGCCCCTGGGCGAGCACCGGAACGGCCGTGGCCAGCGCCAGCACGGCGATGAACGAAACGCGGGTCACACGGGCAATGTCGGTCATGGCTGTACTCCCGACTGGGTCCAGAGCAAGCCGCCTGCCAGCCTGAAACGCGCCCGATCCGGTGAAACGCAGGCGTTCTTCGCCCCTGCGTCCCCGAATCAGGCCACCAGGTGATCCCGGTGCGAGGACAGGGGAGGGCGGATGGGGCATACTGCGGAAGTGTTCCACGCGACGACGATTCTCGCCGTCCGCCACCGTGAGCGAACCGTGCTCGCCGGCGACGGGCAGGTGACGCTCGGCACCACCGTCGTCAAGCACGGCGCCCGGAAGGTCCGGCGCCTGTACAACGACAGCATCCTGGCGGGGTTCGCCGGATCGGCCGCGGACTCCTTCGCGCTCTTCACACGATTCGAGTCGAAGCTGGAGCAGTTCCGGGGCAACCTCGAGCGTTCGGCGGTGGAGCTGGCGCGCGACTGGCGGACCGACCGGATCCTGCGCCGGCTCGAGGCGATGCTGGTGGTTGCCGATGCGAAGACCACGTTCCTGCTGTCGGGCACCGGCGATCTCATCGAGCCGGACGACGGCATCGTCGGCGTCGGCTCGGGCGGGCCGTTCGCGACGGCGGCGGCCCGGGCCCTCGTGCGCCACAGCACACTGGACGCCCGCGGCGTCGCCGCCGAGGCGATGGCCATCGCCGCCGAGCTCTGCATCTACACGAACCCGAAGCTGACCATCGAGGAACTCTGAGAGGGCCACCGCGCCCTCCTGTCACCGCATGCCCATTCAACTTCCCGAACGCGCGCTCACCACCATCGGCAGCCTGACGCCGCGTGAGGTCGTCGCCGAGCTCGACAAGCACGTGGTCGGGCAGGCGAAGGCGAAGCGGGCGGTGGCGATCGCGCTGCGCGATCGGATCCGCCGGAGCCGGCTGGCGGACGACATGGCGCAGGAAGTCACGCCGAAGAACATCCTGATGATCGGGCCCACGGGCGTGGGCAAGACCGAAATCGCGCGCCGGCTGGCCCGGCTCGCCCAGTCGCCGTTCATCAAGGTCGAGGCGTCGAAGTTCACCGAGGTGGGCTACGTGGGCCGCGACGTGGAGTCGATGGTGCGCGATCTGGTGGAGACGGCCATCGAGATGGTGCGCCGCGAGAAGGCGGAAGAGGTCGCCGACAGGGCGGCGACGGCGGCGGAGGAGCGCCTGCTGGATCTGCTCCTGCCGCCGGCCCGTCCGCCGATGCCCGGCGAGGACGCCTCCGGGCGGGATCAGCACGGCCGGACGCGCCAGCGCTTCCGGCAGCACCTGCGCGAAGGCCGCCTCGACGATCGCGTCGTCGAGATCGACGTTCCGCAGAGCCCGATGCCGTCGCTCGAGGTGGTGGCCGGCACCTCCATGGAGGAGCTGAGCTCGAACCTGAAGGAGATGATGGGCAGCATGTTCGGCGGGCGCGTGAAGACGCGGAAGCTGACCGTGCCCGACGCCCGCCGTCACCTGATCGAGGAGGAGCAGCAGAAGCTGCTGGACATGGAATCGGTCAGCCGCATCGCCATCGAGCGGGTGGAGGAGGCGGGGATCATCTTCGTGGACGAGATTGACAAGATCGCCAGCCGCGACGGCGCCGCCGGTCACGGTCCCGACGTCAGCCGCGAAGGGGTCCAGCGCGACATCCTGCCGATCATCGAGGGCACGTCGGTGAGCACGAAGTACGGCATGGTGAAGACCGACCACATTCTGTTCATCGCCGCCGGGGCGTTCCACGTGTCGAAACCGTCGGACCTGATTCCGGAGCTGCAGGGGCGCTTTCCGATCCGGGTGGAGCTGGAGGCGCTGACGCGCGACGATTTCGTGCGGATCCTGACCGAGCCGACCGGTGCGCTGATCAGGCAGTACGTCGCCCTCCTGCTTACCGAGGGTGTCGAATTGCGGTTCCTGCCGGCCGCCATCGAGCGGATCGCCGACTACGCCGTGCGCGTCAACGACCGGACCGAGAACGTCGGTGCGCGCCGCCTGCACACCGTGATGGAGCGGCTGCTGGACGAGGTGTCGTTCGAGGGACCGGACCTGATCGACAAGGTCGTGACGATCGACGAAGCCTACGTCGATCGGATGCTCGCGGACATCGCCGGCAACGAGGATCTGTCGCGGTACATCCTGTGAGCGCGACGAGGGATACCGCCCCGGTCCGGGCGCTGGCACCGGTCGTCGTCCTCGTGGCGCTCGCGACCGTGTCGTGCGGCAAGAAAGGGCCGCTGCTCCCGCCGTTCGTCTACATCCCGGCCGCGGTGGAGAAGATCGACGCCAGGCGGCTCGGCGACGAGGTGTTCCTGTCGTTCACCGTTCCCGAGCGGAACGTCGACGACTCCACGCCGCCGGCCCTCGAACACCTGGAAGTGCGGGGCTACACCGGCACGGCGGCGCCGCCGCGATCGCGCTGGGGTGAGCTGTCGTCGCTGATCGCGACGATCCCCGTGGCCGCGCGGCCGGACCCGGCCGCGGGCGAAGGCAGGACTGCGCGGCTCCCCGGCGGCCAGGTGTATCCGGGCAGCGTCGTGACGGTGCTCGACACGCTCGACGCCGACGACAAGGTGGCGCATCCGGTGGAACTGGAGAACGCTGCCGGCGCCCAGGGCCGCGGTCCGGCGGAGCCGGTGGCTCCCGCCGGCCCCCTGCGCCGCTATTACGCCGCCGTGCCCTTCACGCCGAAGGGCATGTCCGGCCCCTTTGGTGCGCCGGTCGACGTGCCGCTGCTCCCGGTGCCTCCGCCGCCGGACGAGGTGCACGCGTCGTATACGCATGCCGCCGTGACGCTGACCTGGACGCCGTCCGGTGGCGTGCTCGGCTACCTGCTCGATGCCGCCGCGCAGCCTGCAGAGTTGCCGCCATCCGGCGTCGAGCCCGTTGCCGCCCCTGCGGCGAACGCACCGCTGAGGCCGGACGCCCTGCCGGCCGGTCCCACGGGCTACAACGTGTACCGGCGCATGGAGGTCGATCCGCTCGCGCCGCTGCCGGCCGTGGTTCCGTCCGCCTGGAACGCCGGCGCGCCCACCCCAGTGAACAGCTCGCCCCTCCGGGCGCTGACGCTCGTCGATCCGGTGCGCGTCAACCGGCGCGTGTGCTACAGCGTGCGCGCCGTGCGCGGCACGGCGCCGCTCGTGGTCGAGGGCCCGCCCTCCGAGCCGATCTGCTTCGTGCCGGTGGATGCGTTTCCGCCTGCGGCACCGACCGCGTTGACGGCGCTGCCGGCCGAGGGCAGCATCAACCTGATCTGGCAACCGATCGACGACCCCGACGCCGGCGGCTATCTGGTCTTGCGCGGGACGGCGGCAGATGCCACACTCCAGACGCTGACGCCGTCACCGATCGCGCTCGCGCGGTACACGGACACGGCGGTCACGCCCGGCGTGCGGTACGTGTACGCGGTCGTCGCCGTCGATCAGCGGCTGCCCGTGCCGAACGTGAGCGTCGAATCGAACCGCGTCGAGGAAACCGCCCGGTAGGCCGGCCCGATCGCCGCGGATTCCTGGAGCACACCATGAAACTCTTCGTGGATTCCGGCAGTGTGAAGGACATCGAGGCGCTCGCCTCGCTCGGCATCGTGGACGGCGTCACGACCAATCCGTCGCTGCTGGCGAAGGAGGGCGGGGACTACCGCGCCATCCTCAAGCGCATCTGCGAGATCGTGCAGGGGCCGGTGAGCGGCGAGGTGGTCGCGACCAGCGCCGCCGGGATGATCCGCGAAGGCCGTGACCTGGCGGCCATCGACCCGCACATCGTGGTCAAGGTGCCGTTCACCCGCGAGGGGCTGAAGGCCTGCCGGACGCTGTCGTCCGAGGGCACCCGCGTCAACGTCACGCTGATCTTCTCCGCGCCGCAGGCGTGGCTGGCCGCCAAGGTGGGCGCCACCTACGTGAGCCCCTTCGTGGGTCGTCTCGACGACGTGGGCGCGGCCGGGATGGGGCTGATCCAGGAAATCGTGGACCTGTTCGACCACGCGGGGTACGGCACCGAGGTGCTGGTGGCCAGCGTCCGCGGGCCTCTCCACGTCATCGAGGCGGGCCGGATGGGCGCCGATGTCGTGACGTGCCCGCCGGCGGTGGTCGAGCAGCTCTTCAAGCACCCGCTGACCGACATCGGGCTCGAGCGCTTCCTGAAGGACTGGGAGAAGGCGCAGGCGGTGAAGGCCTAGAGCGTCCCATGGATCGCAGGGCCGTCCTGGCCGAATACGAGCGCCGCGCCCGCCTGGGCGGCGGGGAAGATCGGCTCCGCCGGCAGCGCGAGGCCGGCAAGCTGACGGCGCACGAGCGCATCGACCTGCTGTTCGATCCCGGCACGTTCGAGGAGGTCGACCGCTTCGTCACCCATCGCTGTCTCGACTTCGGCATGGCGGGGCAGCAGATTCCGGGCGACGGCGTGGTGTCCGGCCACGGCCGCGTGAACGGCCGCCTGGTGTTCGCGTTCGCGCAGGACTTCACCGTGTTCGGCGGGTCGCTGTCCGGTGCCAACGCCGCCAAGATCTGCAAGGTCATGGACCAGGCCCTCAAGATGGGGGCGCCCGTCGTCGGCCTCAACGACTCGGGCGGCGCCCGCATCCAGGAGGGCGTTGTCTCCCTGGGCGGCTACGCCGACATCTTCCTCCGCAACACGCTCGCGTCCGGGGTCGTCCCGCAGATCTCCGCGATCATGGGCCCCTGCGCGGGCGGCGCCGTGTACTCGCCGGCGATCACCGACTTCACCGTGATGGTGAAGGAGACCAGTTACATGTTCGTGACCGGTCCCGACGTCATCAGGACGGTCACGCACGAGACGGTGACCAAGGAGGAACTCGGCGGGGCGATGACGCACAACGAGCGGAGCGGCGTGGCGCACTTCGCCGTGGACACCGACGAGGAGTGCATCCTGCTGATCCGCGAGCTGCTCGGCTTCCTGCCGGGCAACAACCTCGACGACGCCCCTCGGGTGGAGACGGCGGATCCGGTGGATCGCGCCGACGAGGCGCTCGACAGCCTGGTGCCGGAAGCGCCGAACCAGCCCTACGACATGCTCGACGTCATCCACGCCGTGGTGGACGATGGCTACTTCCTGGAAGTGCACCGGCACTTCGCCGGGAACATCATCGTGGGCTTCGCGCGGCTCGGGGGCCGGACGGTGGGGATTGTGGCCAACCAGCCCGCGCACCTGGCCGGTACCCTCGACATCGACTCGTCGGTCAAGGGCGCTCGGTTCGTCCGCTTCTGCGACGCGTTCAACATCCCGCTGGTGACCTTCGAGGACGTCCCAGGCTTCCTGCCGGGGACCGTGCAGGAGTGGGGAGGCATCATCCGGCACGGCGCGAAGCTGCTGTTCGCGTTCGCGGAAGCCACCGTGCCGAAGCTGACCGTGATCACGCGCAAGGCGTACGGCGGGGCGTACTGCGTGATGGCGAGCAAGCACCTGCGGACCGACGTCAACCTGGCGTGGCCGACCGCCGAGATCGCCGTGATGGGCGCCGAGGGGGCGGTGAACATCCTCTACCGGCAGGAGCTCGAAGCGGCGGGGGAAAACGTCGCGCGGGTGCGGGCGGAGAAAGTGGCGGAGTACCGCGAGAAGTTCGCCACCCCGTACATCGCCGCGTCGCGCGGGTTCGTGGACGAAGTGATCCTGCCCAGCCAGACCCGCGCGAAGCTCGTGTCCGCGCTCCAGGCGCTCGAAGGCAAGCGCGAGCGCACGCCGCCCAAGAAGCACGGCAACATCCCGCTCTGAGTCCGGAACCGGGGCCCAACCCGGACGGACGAGGCCTTCATGTCGAGGACCGCCTGCTTGGTCGGCTCGAGCACGGCGTCGAGGCGGCGGCCCGTGCAACCGGATGTCAGGCCGCACTGGGTCGCCACTCGGATGCCAGCATGCCGTACACGACGTGATCGACGAAGTGGTCGTAGAGCCATTCGGCTTCTCGAAGCGTGCCTTCGGATGTGAAGCGCAACCGCTCGGGAATCGCCCGGCTACGCCCGTTTTCAGTGGCACATCGAATCTCTACGCGGTTGAGTGAGAGCGCTTCGAAGGCGTGCCGCGTGAACGCCCGGCACGCTGTCGTCATGACGCCCCTGCCCTGAGCGCGCCCGGATAGCCAGTAGCCGATCGAAGTCGACCGGTTGGCCCAATTGACGCCGTGCAAGCCGATGACACCAATGATGGCCCCGTGCTCCAGAATCGCGGCCTGAAAGCCATTGTTCTCAGCCCATTGCCGCTGCGTCTGCCTGATGAACTCGCGGGTGTCGTCGGCCGAACGGGTTCTATCGACCCATGGAAGCCAGACTCGGAGGTGTGACCGGTTCGCATCGGTCAGCGCGAACAATTCCTCCGCATGCCGCAAGTCAAGCAGTTCGAGGGTAATCGCCTCATTCAATGGAGAGGGCAGCATTTCGGATCTCTGTCGGTCCAGGCGGTATGACTTCCAAGACAGGCTGACCCCCGGCGATCCCGCGGGTGAGCCTCCCGGCCGGAGCCGCACCGCTGCAGAGCCGTAACGTTGTGTTCCCGAAGGTCAGACATGGGAAAGCCTACTCCTCTCTACGTCGGATTGGACGTGCACAAGGAATCGATCGCGGTGGCGCATGCGACCGGGGGCCGGTCGTCCGAACCGCCCGTGTTCGTCGGGGAGATCGGGGCCCGCCAGGCGGATGATCCCCCGGCGGCGCCGCGTGTCGGTGGAAGCCGCGTGGGCCTGTCGCCACCCGGCTCAAGTATCGCTCCACCCTGCTCAGCGGCCTCGACAGGCAGTCATGACCCGACTGGTCGGTAGCGATCGGCTCAACGTGACGCGAAGAAGTCATGTCAACGGCCGCCATCGAAGGTCCAGGCACACACCGCGCAGCCACCCCCGAACCGCGCGCGCAAGCCTCGAACGAAGTCGCGACGGCGTCCACGTCCGGCCGGCAACCGAGCGCGAACCCTCTCGCCAGGAGCCATGCCCGCAAGTGATAGACTGTGCTGAACTTGGAGAAGATCCTCATCGCCAACCGCGGCGAGATCGCTGTACGTGTGATCCGCGCGTGCCGCGATCTCGGGCTCGCAGCAGTCGCCGTGTATTCGGAGTGCGACCGGCGCGCGAAGCACGTGCGGCTGGCCGACGAGGCGTACGCGATCGGCCCGAATCCTCCCGGTGACAGCTACCTCCACATCGGCCGCCTGATCGACGCGGCGCGCCGCGCAGGCGCCGACGCCGTGCACCCGGGCTACGGCTTCCTCTCCGAGAACGAAGCATTCGCGGCAGCGTGCCGCGACGCGGGCCTCGTCTTCATCGGTCCGACCCCCGAAGTCATCGCGCGGATGGGCAGCAAGACGGCCGCGCGCGCCGCGGCGCTCGCCGCCGGTGCGCCGGTCGTGCCGGGCACCGACGAGGCGCTCGGCCCCGACGTGCCGGACGCGCGGATCGCCGCCCTTGCGGAGACGATCGGCTACCCGCTCATGGTGAAAGCCGTTGCCGGCGGCGGTGGCCGGGGGCTGCGCGTCGTGTCCACGCCCGCCGAGCTGCCGGGTGCGCTCCGCGCGGCGCGTTCCGAAGCCGGCACGGCGTTCGGCGACTCGTCGATCTTCCTGGAGCGCCGCATCGATCGCGCCCGCCACGTCGAGGTCCAGTTGCTCGGCGACACCCGCGGCACGGTCGTGCCCTTCGTCGAGCGGGAATGTTCGCTCCAGCGGCGGCACCAGAAGGTGCTCGAGGAGTCGCCGTCGCCGGTCGTGCCGCCCGGGACGCGCGCCCGTCTCACGGAGGCGGCCGCGAACATCGCGCGCGAGGTGGGCTACACGGGCGCGGGCACGGCGGAGTTCCTGTTCGACGACGCGGACGGGCGCTTCTACTTCCTCGAGATGAACGCGCGGCTCCAGGTGGAACACCCGATCACGGAGATGGTGACGGGTGTGGACCTGGTGGCGTGGCAGATCCGCATCGCGCGCGGTGAGGCGCTCACGCTCGACGCTGCGGCCATGCTCCGCCCGAACGGCCACGCCATCGAGTGCCGGATCATCGCTGAAGATCCCGACAGCGGGTTCATGCCCTCGCCCGGGCGGATCGAGGCGCTGCAGACGCCGGGCGGCGCCGGGATCCGCGACGACAGCGGCGTGGAGGTCGGCTCGGACGTCCCGATTTTCTACGACCCGATGCTCGCCAAGCTCATTGCATGGGGCACCAGCCGCGAGCACGCGGTGGCGCGCATGCGGCGGGCGCTCGGCGAATACGAGATCGTGGGCGTGCGCACGTCGGTGCCGTTCTTCCGCTGGCTGCTCGACCAGCCGGACTTCCTGAACGCCCGCTTCGACACGACGTACCTGGACCGGCTCCTGCGGGAGCGGGGTGGGGATCCGTTCCTGCCGCCGCGCGAGACCGACGAGGAGGTTGCCGCCGTGGCCGCCGCGCTTCACGCCACGCTGTACGCGTCGCGGCAGTCGGACAACCCGGCGCCTGCCCCGGGCGGCTGGCGGCAGCACGCGCGCACGGGAGCGCTGCGGCCGTGACCTGCGACGTGGACGTCAACGGCCGCCGCCGCCGGGTCGAGGTGCGGCGGCAGACCCACGGGTTCGTCGTCCGCGTGGACGGCCGGCTCCACCACGTGGATCTGGCGGCCGTCAACTCGGCGTGGT
>VFZH01000144.1 GCA_016871255.1 Acidimicrobiia bacterium
ACAACCGCATCCTCACCTTCCTGAACAACCGGCTGCTCGGGCTCGACCTGTCGGAGTTCCACTCCGGCTATCGGGTGTACGATGCGCGGTGGGTGCGAACGCTGCCGCTTGATCGCTTCTCGGACAACTTCAAGCTCGGGTTCCAGTTGTTCGGCCAGGCCGTCGAAGACGGCTGGCAGGTGTCGGAAGTCCCGGCGTTCTGCCGCTACTTCCCCGAAGCCTCGCAGAACCCCTTCTTCGGCTCGCTGGTGTACGGTCTGGGGACGCTGGCCGAGTCGTGCCGCGTGTTCGCGGTCCGCGTCGGCCTGGGCACCCCGAGGGCCCAGCGCTCGTGAGCCGGCATCGGACACGCGAGGGCGCGACGGCACGATGAAAGCGGTAATCCTGGCCGGGGGTATGGGCACGCGCATGGGCCCCGACACCACCGACCGGCCCAAGCCCCTGCTCGAGATCGGCGGCCACCCCATCCTCTGGCACATCCTCAAGATCTACGAGGCGCACGGCATCACCGACTTCGTGATCTGCGCCGGCCACGCCGGGCACCACCTGATCGAGCACTTCGCGCGGCACCGCCACGATCCCTGGTGCGTGCAGGTCGCGGACACCGGTGAGCGGACAGCGACGGGCGGACGGTTGCGCCGCATCCGGCACCTGCTGGGCGACGAGGCCTTCTGCATGACGTACGGGGATGGCGTCGCCAACGTGAACATCTCCGAGCTGCTCGCGTTCCATCGCGGGCACGGCCGGCTCGTCACGCTCACCGCCGTGCACCCCCGGCTGCCGTTCGGGCTCGTCACCTTCCCCGACGGCGGCAGCCCGGTGATCGGCTTCGACGAGAAGCCCGAGATGGCCGGCATGTGGGTCAACAGCGGCTTCTTCGTCATCGAGCCGCGGGCCCTGGACGCGATCACGTCCGACGACGAGTCCTGGGAACGCGAGCCGTTGACGCGCCTCGCCGATCGGGGCGAGGTGGCCGGGTTCCGTCACACCGGCTTCTGGCAGTGCATGGATGCGCCCGGCGACCGCCGTCAACTCGATCACCTGTGGCACGCCGGCCAGGCCCCCTGGAAGGTCTGGTAGGCGTCGAGGGAGGCTGCCCGCTGCGCGTACTGATCACCGGCGCCGACGGCTACATCGGCAGCGTCCTGGCTCCCCTGCTGATCGCACGGGGACACGACGTCGCCGGGCTCGATACCGGCTATTTCCGGGACGCCTCGCTCGGTGCGAGTACCGATCCGGCGTTTCCCACCCTGGACAAGGATCTGCGGCGGGTCACGCGGGACGACATGGCCGGGTTCGACGCCGTGGTACACCTGGCGGGACTGTCCAACGACGCGCTGGGACAGATCTCGAGACGCGTCACCTACGACGTGAACCACACGGGATCGGTCCGCCTGGCGTCGCTGGCGCGCGACGCGGGCGTGCCGCGGTTCGTCTACTCCTCCTCCTGCAGCGTGTACGGCCGCTCGGACAGAGACGTCGTGGACGAGCAGTCGCCCACCGACCCGCAGACCGACTACGCGGTGTGCAAGGTGCTCGACGAGCGCGAGATCACGGACCTGGCCACCGGCGCCTTCTCGCCCACGTTCCTCCGCAACGCCACCGCCTACGGCGCGTCGCCGCGCATGCGCTTCGACCTCGTCGTGAACGACCTGGCGGCGGCCGCCCGGACCACCGGGCGCATCGCCATGCGCAGCGACGGCACGCCGTGGCGGCCCATCGTCCACGTGCTGGACATCTGCGAGGCCTTCGCCGCCACGCTCGAGGCGCCCCGCGAGCGCATCCACAACCAGGTGATCAACGTCGGGCGCAACGACGACAACCACCAGATCCGCGACATCGCCACCTGCCTGGCCGAGGTGTTTCCCGGCTGCGCGACCAGCTTCGGGGCGGCCGACCCCGATCAGCGCAGCTACCGGGTGAACTTCGACCGCATCGGAACCGTGCTGCCCGGATTCCGGTGCCGATGGTCGCTCCGCCCGGGCGCCGAGCAGCTCCGCGATTTCTACGAGCAGGTGAGCCTGACGGCCGAGACCTACGGCTTCCGCGCCTTCACGCGGCAGAGGCAGCTGCGCTACCTGCTCGACACCGGGCAGATCGACGAAGACTTCTACTGGACAGGCCCGGGCCGCCGATGATCTTCACCGAAACCCGCCTTCACGGCGCGTTCGTGATCGACCTCGAGCCCCGGCACGATGCCCGGGGCTTCTTTGCCCGCACCTTCTGCCGCCGCGAGTTCGAGGCCCACGGTCTGTCGGTGGAGATCGCCCAGGCGAACCTGTCGTTCAGCAGGCACCGCGGCACGCTGCGCGGGCTGCACCTCCAGTTCCCCCCGGCCGCCGAAACCAAGATCGTGCGATGCGACCGCGGCGCCCTCCTCGACGTGATCGTGGACCTGCGCCCGGAGTCGCCGACCTGGCTCCAGCACGTGGCGGTCGAGCTCACGGCGGACAACCGGCGTGCGCTCTACGTGCCCGAGCGCTTCGCGCACGGCTATCAGACGCTGGCTGACGACACCGAGACCGCGTATCTGGTCGGCGAGTTCTACACGCCGGAGGCCGAGGGGGGCCTGCGATGGGACGACCCGGCTCTCGGGATCGCCTGGCCGCTGCCTCCCGCCGGCATGACCGACAAGGATCGGGGCTGGGAGCTGCTGCAGGCGGCGGAAGCCGGCCTGCGGTCGCGCCTGCGTCTCCCTCCCTCGCCGGGTGCGGAACCGGGGGCCAGCCAATGATCCTGGTCGACAACGCGCTGGCAGCCCGCGAAGCCGCCGGACACCCGATCCGGCTGGCCATGATCGGCGCCGGGTTCATGGCGCGCGGCATCGCCAACCAGCTGCTGAGCGGCCGCCGCGGCATCCGGCTGTCGGCCGTCTACGCACGGCGGCTGGATCAGGCGCGCGATACCCTCGCCTACGCCGATCCCGCGATCGATCCCGTCGTCGCAACAACCGACGCCGATCTGGAGCGGGCCATCGCCGCCGGCCGGCCGGCCATCACCGACGATCCGCTCCTGCTCTGCCGTGCGCCCCAGATCGACGTCGTCCTGGACGCGACCGGCGCCGTGGAGCTGGGGGCGCAGGTCGCCCTGGAGGCGATCCGGCACGGGACGCACGTCGTGCTGATGAACGCCGAGCTGGACGCCACGCTCGGGCCGATCCTCCAGACGTACGCCCGCTCGCAGGGGGTCGTGCTGTCGGCCTGCGACGGCGACCAGCCCGCGGTGCAGCTGAACCTGCATCGATTCGTGAAGGGGCTCGGGTTGACGCCGCGCGTGCTGGGGAACGTCAAGGGGCTGCAGGACCCGTATCGGACCCCGGAGACGCAGAAGGGATTCGCCGAGCGCTGGGGACAACGGCCGTCAATGGTGACCAGCTTCGCCGACGGCTCCAAGATCAGCTTCGAGCAGACAGTGGTTGCCAACGCCACCGGGTTCACGGTGGCGAAGCGCGGGATGTTCGGATGGGAGCACCGCGCGCACGTGGACGCCCTGACCACCAGGTACGATCTGGACCTGCTGCGGGGCCTGGGCGGGATCGTGGACTACGTCGTGGGTGCGCTGCCGGCGCCCGGGGTCTTCTGCCTGGCCGAACACGACGACCCGAAGCAACGGCACTACCTGAACCTGTACAAGCTGGGCGAGGGCCCGCTCTACTCGTTCTACACGCCGTATCACCTGTGCCACTTCGAGGTCGCGACCACCGTGGGTCGCGTGGCGCTCTTCGGCGACTCCGCCGGCTCCGCCGCGGCCGGCCCGGTGGTCGAGGTCTGCGCCGTGGCGAAGCGCGACCTGCAGGCCGGTGAGGTCCTGGACGGCTACGGCCGCTTCATGACCTACGGCGAGGCCGTGGCCGCCTCGGAGCACCGCCGGCACGGCTACCTGCCCGAAGGGCTCGTGGAAGGCTGCCGTCTGCGCCGGGCCGTGGCGCGCGACGCGGTGATCACGTTCGCCGACGTGGAGCTGCCGCCGGGACGCCTGTCCGACCAGCTGTACGAGGAGCAGCGAAGCCGCTTCGGAGGGGGCACGACCGCCGGGCCGCCTGCGTCTTCACCCGTCTAGCCGATCCGTCCCGAACAACGCGTACCTGACGGGCTTCCACGTCGATCGCGTGGAGGACGCGCCCCGCTGGCGCGACGTGTCTCAACCCCGACCTGCGGCTCGGCTGCCTGCTCCGCCCTGCCCCGCGCCGCGCCTCCTGCCGCACACACGGCCGAGTTTACTTTGAGGACGTAACACCGGGTTTCTGTTCCATGAGCTTTAGGGTTGACGCGGGTCCGGCAGGGGCATACCCTTGCCCGCGATGCTGCTGAGTCCGGCCGGACCCCGGACGGGGACGGCGGATCCGGCGGGTGTGCGGCTCGTATTGCGAGTGCCTTTGGAAGGAGGCGTCATGAGAAGGACGTGCCCGTATCTCTCAGCCCTCGTCTTCGCGGCGGCCCTGCTCCTGCTTCCCGTCCACGCGCGGGCGCAGGGCGAGGCCCAGATCTCCGGAGTGGTGACCGACACCACCGGTGCCGTCCTGCCCGGCGTGACGGTGGAAGCCGGCAGCCCGGCGCTGATCGAAAAGGTGCGCGTGGTGGTCACCGACGGCCAGGGACGCTACGTCATCGTCAACCTCCGGCCCGGCACCTACGCCGTGACGTTCTCGCTGACCGGGTTCAGCGTGGTCCGGCGCGAGGGCATCGAGCTGAGCGCCGGCTTCTCCGCCCCGGTCAACGCCCAGCTCCGCGTCGGCTCGCTCGAGGAGACCGTCACCGTGACCGGCGCCTCGCCGACCGTGGACGTCCAGAGCGTCCGGACGCAGGCCGTGCTCTCGGACGACACGCTGAACCAGCTGCCGACCGGCGCCCAGAACGTCAGCGCGCTGGCCTCGCTGACGCTGGGCGCAACGCTGACCGGCAACGCCGGCAGCGGCGGCGTGGACGTGGGCGGCAGCGGCGGCGAGATGGGACAGATCTCCATCCACAACAACCGGGCCACGGACATGAAGATCTCCCAGGACGGGATGAACACCAACAACTCGATGTCGGTGAACGGCGGCATCCTCCACTTCGGCCAGCACTACAACATGGAGGGCGTGGCCGAGGTGCAGATGTCGAGCAACGGCATGAGCGCGGAGACCGAGACGGCCGGCCTGCAGATCAACTACATCCCGAAGGAAGGGGGCAACCAGCTCTCCTTCTCTGCCCGGGGGTCCTTCGGGAACGAGAGCATGCAGTCGGACAACCTGACGCCGGAGCTGGAAGCGCGCGGCGCCACCAGCCCGCCCGCCATCCGGCGGATCTACGACGTGGGTGGATCGATGGGGGGGCCGGTCAAGCGGGATTCGCTGTGGTTCTTCACGGCGCACCGCAAGTGGACGAGCGAGGCCTACCTGCCCGGCAGCTTCTGGAACGCCGTCCACGGGCAGAAGGCCCCCAACGGACGGCCGCTCTACGAACCGGACCGGAACCGGCGGACGTTCACGGCCGACCCGAGCCGGGAACACGCCGGCCGCCTCACGTGGCAGGCCACGGACAACGACAAGATCGGCTACTTCGGCAACTACCAGAAGAACTGCGTGTGCACGCGGCTGGCCAGCGCGACGCGGGCCCCGGAAGCGGCGCAGATCACGACCACGAACCCGTACAACCACCTGAGCCAGGTGAAGTGGACGCGGACGCAGTCGAGCCGCCTGCTGTTCGACGCCGGCTGGACGTACCTGAAGAACCCGTTCACCCACCGTCGGGCGGAAGGCGTCACGGAGAACGACTTCGCCATGTTCGAGCTCAGCCCGACGCTCTTCTACAACTCGTTCGCGAACACGGGCATTCCCTACAACGAGGATGATCCCTCGGCCACCGATCAGACGAACGCGCGGTACGCGGTGTCGTACGTGACCGGCTCGCACAGCTTCAAGGTGGGCGGCAACTGGATGCACGGCTGGATCGAGCAGAAGGGCTCGAGCAACGTGATCCCGGGCTTCGGGCCGGCGCAGGTCACGACCTTCAACGGCGTGCCGATCAGCGTGACGCTGTTCGCGCAGCCGCAGTTCTCCCGCAGCGACTACCGGAACATGGCGTTCTACGCGCAGGACCAGTGGACGCTGAACCGGTTCACGCTGAACCTGGGCGTGCGCCTCGACCTGTTCAAGGGCTGGTCGCCCGAGCAGGAGTCGCCGGCCAACAACTTCGTCGACGCGTTCCACGTGAACCGCGTGGAGGACACGCCGCGGTGGCGGGACGTCTCGCCGCGCCTCGGACTGGCCTGGGACGTGACCGGCGACGGCAGGACGGCCTTCAAGGCGGCGGCCGGCCGCTACGTGGCGGGCATGGGCACCGGGCTGCCGCTGGCCATCAACCCGGCGAACGCCATCTCCAAGACGACCGCCCGTACCTGGGTCGACGCCAACAACAACTTCTTCCCCGAGGGCAACCCGCGCAATCCGGACGCCAACGGCGAGCTGGGGCCGAGCCAGAACGCCGCGTTCGGCACGCCGGTGATCACCTCGTTCTTCGACGACGACATGCTGCTCGACAACCGGCAGTACACCTGGCAGATGTCGACCTCGATCGAGCGCGAGCTGATGGAGAACGTGCGGGTGGCCGTGAGCTACTTCCGCACGACCCACCACAACCAGACGCTCGTGGACAACGAGGCGGTCGGGCCGTCCAACTACGACGCCTACAGCGTGACCGTACCCAGCAGCTCGCTCCTGCCCAACGGCGGCCGGCAGCTGAGCGGCTTCGCCGACATCTCGTTCGCCGGGCGCGCCACGCGGCCGCGCAACACCACGAAGCTCGACACCAACTTCGGCGACCAGACCGAGGTGTACAACGGAGCGAACGTCGAGGTGAACTACCGCTTCGGGGAGGGTGGCCTGCTCCAGGGCGGTGTCAGCCTCGGCCGGACCGTCACCAACAACTGCTTCGTCGTGGACTCGCCGCAGGACCTGTATCAGTGCGAGGTCGTCTCACCGGCCTGGGCCCGGAACGGCCAGTTCAAGCTGGCCGGCTCCTACCCGCTCCCGGGTGGCATCGAGTTCTCGGCGGTGTTCCAGAACATGCCCGGCCAGGAGATCCTGGCCACCGTGACGTTCTTCAACGCCGCGGTCGCTCCGTCGCTCGGACGCAACCTCTCGAACTGCCCCGCCGCCACCGGTGCCTGCAACGCCACGGTGAACCTGCAGGTCATGGATCGGTTCAGCGAGTTCGAGGATCGCATCAACCAGCTCGACTTCCGCGTGGCCAAGGTCTTCCGGGGCGACTTCGGCAACCTCCGGGCGTCGCTCGATCTCTACAACGCGCTCAACGCCGCGCCCGTGCTCGGCCGGAACAACAACTTCGGTACGACCGGCGTGGGCTGGGGACGCCCGACGGCCATCATGGCCGGCCGCCTCGTCAAGGTGAGCGCGACGTTCGACTGGAACTAGCGCGGCATCGCTCGCTCGTGACACACCGGCTGCCGCAGACGACCGCGGCAGCCGGTCCCCCGCCCGCCCGACCCGCCCCGTCTGTTCCACTCGCCCCACGTGGGCCGTGATAGCATGGGCCTCCGTGCGCCCGTAGCTCAGCTGGATAGAGCGCCGGACTTCGAATCCGTAGGCCGCAGGTTCGAGTCCTGCCGGGCGCAGACCCATCGACGATGGGTGATTCGGGACTGTCGAGTCTGTTGCTGATCGCGGATTGTCGATTGGCTCCGGGAGGATCGGGGGCAGCGCGCTCAATCACCAGGTCCTCGATCGTCACGGCATTCATCTATCGTCGATCTGCAATCGCCACTGATGCGCGCCCGTAGCTCAGCTGGATAGAGCGTTGGCCTCCGGAGCCAAAGGCCGCAGGTTCGAATCCTGCCGGGCGCAGACCCATTGAAGACGGGTGATTCGGGATCGTTGAGTGTGTTGGTGATGGCGGATTGAGGATCTGGAGGCCGTCTCCGAGCCCGCCACCCTGCTGCTCCTCGGCACAGGCATGGCTTCCACTCTGGTCCGCCGGGGCCGGCGCCGCGCGCGTTGGCAGCCGCGGCCGGGCCTGCCACCTCGCGGATCGGTCGTCACACGCCTATCGTCAGTCACCGACACCGTTAGTCCGGTAGCATGCCTGTGTGCCCCGGAGGTGAGGCATGCGGCTCCAGCAGATCCCTGTCGTCGTCGCGCTCGTCCTCGCAGGCGCCATGCAGGCGGGCGCGACCTCGTACCCCCCGGTCACGTTCGACGAGCTCGTCACGCGCGCCGACGTCATCTTCGTCGGCGAGGTCGTCGACGTCCGCCCCTTCCCGCTGGACACACGTGACGGCACGGTCGTGATGACGCGCGTCGTCTTCCGCGTGACCGATCCGCTGCACGGCACGACGGGGCTCGTCGAGGCGCTCGACTTCTTCGGCGGCGAGTGGGGCGACCTCGGGATGGCGATTGCCGGCATGCCCGGCTTCAGCATCGGCGACCGTCGCGTGGTGTTCGCCCGCCGGGAACAGAGCATCAACCCGATCGTCGGCTTCACCCAGGGCCTGCTGCGGATCCGGCTGGACGCCGGGGGCGTCGACCGCGTGGAGACGCTCGACGGCGCGCCCCTCGGCAGCGTGGAGGCGATCGGCGCGCGGGCCGCCGGCGGCGGCACCACGGGTTCCCCGCTCCGCCTCTCCGCGCTGCGC
>VFZH01000145.1 GCA_016871255.1 Acidimicrobiia bacterium
TTCCAGAACATGTCCGAGGAAGCGCGGCAGCAGTTCCGGCAGCGGATGCAGACCATGAGCCCGGAACAGCGGGCCCAGATGCGCGGGCAGTTCGCGCAGGGCGGAGGCGGGTTCACTCGTCCCATGGACACGGGCGGACCCGCCGATTTCGGTCGCGGACCTCGGGGCGGCCGGCGCGAGGCGCTGGCGAACGAGGGCGCAGCGAGCGCCGCCCCCGCGGCGCCGCCCCCGCCGCAGCCGCGCACGATCTGGGTGCTGCGGAACGGCCAGATCGAGCGGGTCACGGTGATGACGACGATCAGCGACGGCTCGACGACGGCTGCCGTGGCAGGGCCGCTCGAACCGGGTGAGCAGGTCGTGACCGGGGTGATGCAGGCGGCGCAGGCAGCGCAGGGCGGAGGCGGCGGTGGCGCGGCCAACCCGATGATGCCGTTCGGGGGCCGCTTCCCCGGCGGCGGAGGCCGGCGCTGATGGCGCAGCCGGTCATCGCCGTTCGCGACCTCACGAAGGTCTATCACCTGGGGGAAGTCGACGTGCACGCGCTCCGGGGCGTGTCGCTCGACATCCATCCCGGCGAGTTCGTGGCGCTGACGGGCGCGTCCGGCTCCGGCAAGTCCACGTTCATGCACCTGCTCGGCTGCCTGGACAAGCCCACCTCCGGCGACTACCACCTGAAGGGACGCGACGTCTCGAAGCTGTCGTCCCGCACGCTCGCCGAGGTGCGCAACCGCGAGATCGGATTCGTGTTCCAGGGCTTCAACCTGCTGTCGCGCACCACCGCGCTCGAGAACGTCGAGGTGCCGCTGCTCTATGCCCGCGTGCGCGCGAGGGAACGGCACGCGCGGGCCCGGGAGGCGCTCGACGCCATCGGGCTGGGGGAGCGTCTCGATCACCATCCCAATCAGTTGTCCGGCGGGCAGCAGCAGCGTGTGGCGATCGCGCGCGCGCTGGTGAACCGGCCGTCGCTCCTGCTCGCGGACGAGCCCACGGGGAACCTGGACTCGCGCACGAGCATCGAGGTGATGGGGATCTTCCAGCAGCTGAACGCCGAGCGCGGGATCACCATCGTGCTGGTCACGCACGAGCACGACATTGCCGAATACGCCACGCGCATCGTCTCGTTCAGGGATGGGCGCGTTCGGAGCGACCGTCCCGTGCCCGTGCGCCGCGAGGCGTCGGCGGAGCTGGTGACGCTGGTGGAGCAGATGGCGCGGGAAGAGCTGAGCGCGTGAGCCGGGTCCGCTGCCTCCGTGGCGGGTCCTGTCGCCGGACAGCTCCACCGCTCCTCGTGCCGAAGGGCACCTGTCACGTGGGACGGCCCTGCGGGGCGGGCGGGGCGCCCCGGCCGCGCCACCTGCGGAGAGGTCGTGAACCCGGTCATGCGCAAGGAGACAGGGGACTGAGATGTCGCTGGGAATGACGCTTCTGGTGGCGCTGCGGGCGCTGCGCCGCAACGCGATGCGCACGGTGCTGACGGCGCTCGGGATGATCATCGGCGTGTCGGCCGTGATCGTCATGGTGGCGATCGGCAACGGCGCGCGCTCGAGCATCGAGGCGAACATCCGCGCCGTCGGCTCGAACGTCGTGAACGTCAACGCCGGGTCGTTCGGCATGGGGCCCGTGCGGATGGGCGCGGGCAACACGACGTCGCTCACACCCGAGGACGCCGCCGCCATCCGCGAGGAGGTGCCCGGCATCCGCTACCTGTCGCCAGGCGTCAACCTGCGGACGCAGATCGTGTCGGAAGCCACGAACTGGGGAACGCAGGTGCAGGGCGCCGGCCCGGATCTGGCGCAGATTCGCAGCTGGTCCACGGAGTTCGGCAGCTTCTTCGGTGAGCAGGAGACGCGGACGGCGGCGAAGGTGGCGGTGCTCGGCGCCGTGGTGCGCGACGAGCTCTTCGGGCCCGGCGCCGATCCCACCGGCGCGATGATCCGGATACGGAACCAGCCGTTCCGTGTCATCGGCGTGCTCACGCGCAAAGGGCAGGCGGCGATGGGCCCCGATCAGGACGACACGGTCGTCATCCCCTACACCACGGCGCAGCGGAAGCTGCTCGGGATCACGCACATCCAGAGCATCATGCTCTCGGCGGAGGACGGTGTGCCGCTCGACCGCGTGTCGACGTCGATTACCAACCTGCTGCGGATCCGGCACAACATCATCGGCGACCAGGACGACTTCATGGTCCGGACGCAGGACGAGATGACGAGCCTGTTCACGTCCACGACCGATACCATGACGTGGCTGCTCGCGGGGATCGCCGCCGTGTCGCTCGTGGTCGGCGGCATCGGCATCATGAACATCATGCTGGTGTCGGTGACCGAGCGGACGCGTGAGATCGGGCTGCGGCTGTCGCTGGGTGCGCGCGACGTCGACGTGCTGCTCCAGTTCCTGGTGGAAGCAGTGGTGCTGAGCCTGGTCGGCGGCACGATCGGGCTCGCGCTCGGCTTCGGGGCGTCGTACGGTGTGGGCCGTGTCGTGGGCTGGCCGACGCTGGTGTCGAGCGACGCCATCCTGCTGGCGTTCGGGTTCTCGGCCGCGATCGGCGTCTTCTTCGGGTTCTACCCGGCGCGCAAGGCGGCCAGGCTCGATCCGATCGAGGCGCTGCGGTATGAGTGAGCGGTCATCGATTTTTCACCACCGTGCCCTTTCGCTGTCACCGACAGCCCGTCCAATGGAACAGAACGGCCGAGGCCGTTCGCAGCGCACAGGCGGGCTGTGACGGCTGAAGCGACGGAGGAGTTGCCATGACGCGCGTATTCCGATTCACCTCACTCGCGACTGGTGCGGCGCTGGTGCTGGCCACCGTGCTCGCGACCGCCGTGGCGGCTCAGGGGCCCGGACCCGGCCGCATGGGCCGGTCGGGCGGCCCTGGGGGACCCGGAGGCCGGGGCGGCCCCGGCGTCGCGGGCCTGCCGCTGGGGCAGCTGGACCTGACGGAGGCACAGCGCACGCAGATTCGTGACGTGATGACCCGGCATCAGGCAGACGGCCGCGCCGCCGCCGACAAGCTGCGTCAGGCGCGAGAGGTCCAGCGCGAGGCCTCGCAGGCGGTACCGCTGAACGAGGGCGCCATCCGGATGGCGGCGTCGGCCGTGGCCGACGCGGAGGCGGATGCCGCCATCGTGCAGGCGCGGATCCACAACGAGGTCTTCGCACTGCTGACGTCCGAGCAGCAGGCGAAGGCGAAGCAGATCGCCGACCAGCGCGAGGCGCGCATGGAGCAGCGGCGGAAGCAGATGGAAGAGCGCCTGCGTCAGCGCCAGGCGCAGTAGCCGCCCCCTGGGGCGGCGGGACGGCGGGGAGCCAGAGTCGTGCTCCCCGCGCGTTCTCACCCGCGGTAGTTGCCGAACTGCAGCTCGACCCCGAAGTCCTGTTCCCGCAACACCCGCATCACCTCCTGCAGGTCGTCCTTCGACGGCGACGAAATCCGCAGCTGATCCCCCTGGATCGCCGCCTGCACCCGCTTCATCTTCCGGTCTTTCAGGAACTTCACGACCTCGCGGGAGGTCTCCGTGGGAATGCCCTGCTGGAGCGCGATGTCCTGCCGGACCGTGCTGCCCGCCGCGGGCACGGCGGCGCCCCGCGTCAGGTTCTTCACCGGCACGTTGCGCCGGACGAGCCTGGTCTGCACGATTTCCCACAACGCGTTGATCTTGAACTCGTCGTCCGCGACGAGCGTGAGCTGTGAGTTCTTCGCGTCGAACTCGATCGCGGCTTTCGCGCCCTTGAAGTCGTAGCGCTGCGCCACTTCCTTGCGCGCCTGGTTGAGGGCGTTGTCCACCTCCTGCAGATCCACGTTGGAGGTGATGTCGAACGAACACGCAGTGGCCATAGGCGCCCGATCTTAACAGCGACCGGGGTGGGGTACGCTGGCCGGGCCCCCGTTGGCACCACCGACCCGATGAGCCTCACGCGCGCCTACCACGACCGCACCAAGCACCACTTCGGGCGGTTCGCCCCCTCGCTGGGCTATCTGGACTGGGCCACGCAGCCGAACCCGTTTCGCCGTTACGAGGGGGCGCGGCTGATTCCGCTCTCACGGCAGGTCGTGGGCTCGGCCGTGTCCTGGCGGGATCTGTTCCTGTGGAGGCCGGCGGCGCCGCTGAACGCGGACACCGTGGGAGAGTTCCTCCGCTGCTCGCTCGGGCTGTCGGCATGGAAGCAGTACGGTTCGTCGCGCTGGGCCCTGCGCGTGAACCCCTCGAGCGGGAACCTCCATCCCACCGAGGGCTACGTCGTGACCGCGGCGACCGGGGATGGCCGCCTCGGGGTGCATCACTACGCGCCCGAGGTACACGCGCTGGAGGAGCGGGTCCTGCTGGATGTGCCCTCTGTTGAGGCGGCCCCGTTCGTGTCGCAGCAGTCGTGCCTCGTGGCCCTGACCTCGATCCACTGGCGGGAAGCGTGGAAGTACGGCGAGCGGGCGTTCCGGTATTGCCAGCACGACTGCGGGCACGCGATCGCGGCGCTGCAGTTCGCCGGGCGCCTGCTGGGCTGGCGCGTGGCGCTCCTGCCTCGGTTCAGTGACGAGGCGATCACCTCCCTCCTGGGTCTGGAGCACAGGGGAGGTGACGGGGCTGAGGCCGAGTGGCCGGCGTGCGTAGCCGTCGTCACGGCCGGAAGTCCGACAGCGGCCGTCGTCGCCGATCCGCGGCCGCTGACAGAGGCAGCCAGACGAATCGAACCGGCACGGTGGGCTGGAGTGGCGAATCGCCTCAGTGCCAGCCACGTGGAGTGGCCCGCCATCCACGAAGTGGCCCGAGCAACCACCTTTCCCGGCCACGCAGCCGACCTCGGGGTCAGACCCGGGTCAGACCCGGGTCTGACCCCAAATAGGGCAGACGACGGAGCGGGGACGGACGCTCGGAGCCTGATTCTCAGGCGAAGAAGCGCGGTGGCGTTCGATCCGGCCGGTCGCCCTCTGTCCAGGTCCGCCTTCCTGCGGGTCCTTCGTGCGATTGGGGTCAGACCCGGGTCTGACCCGGGTCTGACCCCGGCGGAGGTGGCGTGGTGGGAGCCGGAGGTGAACCTGGCGTTCTTCGTGCATCGGGTCGAGGGGGTGACGCCGGGGATCTACGCGTTCCTCCGGACGGCCGACGCGCGGGCGCGGATGGGACGGGCGATGCGCGAGGAGTTCCTGTGGGAACCGGTGGCCGATGCGCCGGGGCTTTGGCTGCTGGCGCCGCTGGACTGCCGCGGCATCGCGCGGCGCCTCTGCTGCGATCAGGACATCGCGTCGGACGGCATCCTGACGGCGGCCATGCTGGCCCGATTCGACGAGCCCCTCGCGACGAAAGGCGACTGGTTCTACCGACACCTGTTCTGGGAGTGCGGGATGGTGGGGCAACAGCTGTACCTGGAAGCGGAAGCGGCCGGCGCGCGCGCGACCGGCATCGGCTGCTTCTACGACGACCCGACACACGACCTGCTCGGCCTTCGCGACCACGCGTGGCAGAGCCTCTATCACTTCTCGATCGGCATGCCGGTCGAAGACCGCCGGCTGACGACCGAGGGGGGTTACGCATGGGAGGCGTAGGGGCAGATCCCAGATCCCCCAAGACCCAAGCAAGCCCCACGTTCCAAATCCCAAAGTGACAGGTGTCTCTACGTGAACAGGTCCACTTCGACGCCGAACTCGTCGAGGATCTTCCGGGCGGTGTCGGTCCCGTCGGCGGTGAGGTGAGCGGGCCAGTCGGCGGGATGGGCAGGCGGGTCGAGCAACCGGACTTCTTCGAGGAGCGTCTCGAACGCCGCCGCGGCCGCGTCGGGTGCGTGTCGCGCGGCGCACCACTGGCGCGCCTGCTCCCCCAGTGCCCTGCGCGCGTCGAGGTCGGACGCCAGGCGCCGAAGCGCGACGACCAGCGAGTGCTCCTCGTCGAGCGGATCGAGGCCGATGCACACAGGCGGAGGCCCGATGCGATCGCGAGAGCGCCAGGTGCGCGGATCGCTCGACGGCCAGTCCACCGTTTCGCGCGTTTCCAGGACGATCGTCGGGATGCCGAGCGCCATGGCCGCCAGCGCCTCGACAGCGATACCGCCTGCCGGAGGCCAGGCCAGCGCGACCGCGACGTCGACGGTCTCGAGTCGCGATCCCTGATCGCCAGGCTCCTCGAAGGCGACCTCCACACCTTCGACGTGCAGCCGCGCCGCGGCACGGGCGATGACCGCTGCCGCACGCGTATCCGGCGTCAGCACGCCGCACACGACTCGCCCGCGAACGCCGGCGGGGCGGCGTGCCACCGCGGGCGGCTCAATCGCCGGCACGAACGAGCGCAGATGGCCCTCGGTGGGCGTCACGTCCGCCAGGGCCACGGCTCCGGCGTGCGGGACCGCCACCGTCCGGGACGCCAGCAGCGGCAGCCGCAGCGCCGGCCACGCCCCGCCCCGGCTGAACCGCCACTCGGTCGACAGATCGGCTGCGCGAAGCTGCTGCGCAAGGTCGCGCCCGCGGTTCAAGCCGGCCTGGCCGATCCAGAGCGTGAGCCCGGGGAAACGGAGCAGGTAGGGCCAGACGTACTGGTCCTCGGCGCGGCCGCGCAGTTCGTACACCGCGAGGTCGAACCAGCCACGCGCGTGCCGCCAGACGAAATCGTAGGCGTCGCGAGCCGTGACGACCTGCAGGTCGTGACCTCTGGCCTGCAGCGCCCTGACGAGCGCAGCGACGCCGTCCGGGGCCGGCTGATCCGGCAGCGAGGAGCGGAACCAGGCGAGTCTCATACGGGCCGCGGCGTCGTTGACGCCGCCGTGAGCGTTTCTATAGCATGAGACTGATTGCGAAAACATTCACAAGCACGGCGATGCGCGCCCTGATATCCGCCACTTCCGCCCGTCTGGCCGCCACGCGCACCACGCTGCCGGAGGCCTGCACCTGATGGGCTGGCTCGGTGTGCTCCTCATGGGAGGGCTCGGGCTCGGCTTCGCCGGGGCGATGATCCTCCTGTCGCGGGTCCTGGGACCGCGAAACCCGACGCCGGAGAAGGAGGCGCCGTACGAGTGCGGGATGCCGGCGGTCGGTGACGCCCGCGAACGTCACTCGGTGAAGTTCTACCTCGTGGCGATGGTGTTCCTGCTGTTCGACATCGAGGTGGCGTTTCTCTACCCGTGGGCCGTGGCGCTGCGCGATCTCGGCTGGACCGGACTGGCGCAGATCACGACCTTCTTCCTGATTCTGGTGGTGGGCTACATCTACATCTGGCGCAAGGGCGTCCTCGACTGGGGACCTCCGCCCCGGGCGCGAGTCAGGGATCGTGCGGCGCCCGCTCGCGCCGGCATGGAGCGGCCGCATGCCGCCTGACCTCGCGAGATTCGATCGACCGGTCGTCCTCACGGATCCGGGTGCCGACGTCGATCTGCCGGTGCTGACCACGACCGTGGAGAAGATGGTGCAGTGGGCGAGACGGTCGGCGCTCTGGCCGGTCACGTTCGGCCTGGCCTGCTGCGCCATCGAGATGATGGCGATGAGCTGCTCGCGGTACGATATCGCGCGCTTCGGCGCGGAAGTCTTCCGCGGATCGCCCCGCCAGGCGGACCTGATGATCGTGGCGGGGCGGCTCTCGCGAAAGATGGCGCCGGCGCTCCGGCGCATCTACGACCAGATGCCGGAGCCGAAGTGGGTCATCTCGATGGGGGCCTGTGCGTCGGTGGGCGGCGTGTTCGACAACTACGCCCTCGTGCAGGGCGTCGACCAGATCGTGCCCGTGGACGTGTTCGTGCCCGGTTGCCCGCCGAGGCCCGAGTCGCTGATCTACGGGATCGTCCAGCTCCAGCAGAAGATCGCGCGGTCGCGAATGTAGCGGGCGCCCGGCCGGGTTGTCACCGCGACGGCACCGGTCCCTGCGGATCGGGCCTGGCCGGCCGCGCCGGCAATCGGGCCGCCCGGCCGAGGAACCCGAGTGGTCTCAACCGTACGTACCGAAGAGAGCAGCCTGAGGTGATAGACGCCACCGCGATCATCGATGCCCTGACCCCGCTCGTGCCGGGGGCGGAGTTCGACCGGTCGCCGAGCACGGACCAGCCGACGGTGTACGTGGACGCCGCGCACCTGGTCGAAACGTGCGCCGCGCTGCGCGACCAGCTGCGATTCGATCTGCTGGCCGACGTCACCGCCGTGGACCTGCTGCCGCGCGAGCCGCGCTTCGAGATCGTCTACCACCTGGTGTCGACACGCGGGCACGACCGCCTTCGCCTGAAGGTGCGCGTGGGCGCGGACGGCAGCGTGCCCACCGTCGCCGGCATCTGGCGCGGGGCGGGCTGGCCGGAGCGGGAGGTGTGGGACCTGTTCGGTGTCGGGTTCGACGGACACCCGGACCTGCGGCGCATCCTGATGCCCGACAACTGGGACGGGCACCCGCTCCGCAAGGACTTCCCGGTGCAGGTGCAGAAGACCCCGCAGACCTACGAGCCGCTGTCGGTGTCCGAGCAGGAGTTCCGCGCCAACATCGCGCGGGACCGGCGGGCGAGGCAGGGCGGAGAGGGCGGGTAGGGCGAGCGGGACAGATAGGGCGAGTGGGACAGATAGGGCGAGTGGGACAGGTAGGGCGAGTGGGACAGATAGGGCGAGCGGGACA
>VFZH01000146.1 GCA_016871255.1 Acidimicrobiia bacterium
GACCTCGTGTTCCTGGACGTGCAGATGCCCGGCTTCGACGGCATGGAAGCGCTGAAGCGCGCGGGCCCCTATCACCTGCCGTCGGTCATCTTCGTCACGGCCCACGACAAGTACGCCGTCCGTGCGTTCGAGCTGCACGCGCTCGACTACGTGCTCAAGCCGGTCAACGCACGGCGGTTCCAGCACGCGCTCGATCGCGCGAAGGCGGAGCTGTCCGACGAGAACAGCCGCACCTCGACGCAGCAGAAGCTGGTCGGCATGATGTACGCCGGCGAGACGACGGACGCCGCGGCGCCGGCTGCCGCCGACAGCGCCCGCCGGTCGCCGTACATCTCGCGGATCGCGGTGAAGGATCACCAGCGCTACGTCATCCTGAAGGTCTCCGACGTGGACTGGATTCAGTCAGCGGCCAACTACGTCGAGATCCACTCTGGCGGGCGATGCCTGCTGCTGCGCTCCACGCTGACCGCGCTCGAGGAGCAGCTCGACCCCGCGTCGTTCCTGCGCGTCCACCGCACGAGCATCGTCAACGTCGACCGCGTGGCGGAGATCCTGCCCTCGGAGCAGGGCGACTCGATGGTGCGCCTCAACGACGGCACCTGTCTGCGCCTCAGCCGCAAGTACCGCGACAGCGTCCTCGCCCGCATGTACCCCGGTTCGTCCCGCGACCGGTAGCGCGGCGCATCGCCCCAAGAGGCCTCCTCATCCCCTGGATCGCCCGTTTCGTCCCATTTCAGTTGATCGGCCCTCGGGACGGGAGCGATTGTCACCCATCGACATGGCTCCCTCCGCCGCCCGCAAGCCGTCTGCCGCACCCACGGTGCTCGGAGTGCACCCGGTGGCGGCGCTCTTTCCGGACCTGAGTCAGGAGGACTTCCGCGCACTGGTGGACGACATCCGGCAGCACGGCGTGAAGCTGCCGATCCTCGTCCATCGCGGCCAGATTCTCGACGGTCGTCACCGGTACCGCGCGTGCCGCAAGCTCGGCGTCCCCTGTCCCACGCTGGAGTGGAACGGGGAGGATCCCTGGTTCGAGGTGCAGTCGCGCAACCTCCTGCGGCGTCACCTCGGCAAGGAGCAGATCTACGCCATCCGCAAGATCGCGGCGGACCGGTTTCCGGAACTCGCCCGGGCCATGACCGCCGTCCGCGCGTCGGCGGCCCTGCGCAAGGCGCAGGCCAAGGGGCAGCCGCGCGGGGCCAAGGCGCTCGCGATCGAGTCGCCCAGCGAACGGCGTGAGTCGGCGGATGTGATCGGCGAGCAGATCGGCGTATCGGGCGCCACCGTCAAGCGTGTGGATCGGCTCGTGCGTCTGGCGCCGGCCCTGCTGCCGAAGGTCGCCGCTGGACAGCTCTCGGTCAGCAAGGCGCTGCACATGGCGCTGGCGCAGCAGCCGCCCGAGGAGAAGGCCTCGCGCGCCGCACAGGGCACGCCGTTCGCCGTGGCCATCGCATCCCGTCGGCTGCGGTCGGCCATCCGCTCCGAGTGGTCGCGCTGGCCGCGCGAGCACCGCGAGCGCTTCCTCAACGCCCTGAAGCTGGAATTGCAGGACCTGATCTACGAGGCGACGGTCGTCCGCAGTACCCACGGCGACGACGACGCCCCGCCGCGCGACTCGACGATCGCCTCGATCGCGTGAACTCGCCGCGACCTTGGACGAAGGCGGTCACATCCGCGGGTCCAGCCACATAGACAGCCACGGCGGATACCGCGGCGCGCGCGGCGCCGGGACGGACGTCCCCTGCTCCACCATCGACTCCATGATGGGAGGCCGCGCGGGCGGCAGGAGGCTGACCGTTCACGGCAGGAGCGGGCCCGGGGGATCGGCCGAGAAGTCGCGATCGTTCCGCTGCCGCAGGCCGTCGAGGCGCACGACGCCCCTGCGCACGATCCGCCGCATCACGATGTCGACCAGCGTCGTCTGGTTCGGCTGCAGCAGCCGCGCCACCAGGGCCCGCTCCGCCTCCAGGCGGCCCTTGACGAAGTGCGCGAACCCGGAGGACAGGTGCGGCTCGATCATCAGGCCCAAGGCCTCGAGCCCCTTCACCGCGGGCCGGAGCAGGTCACCGGACCGGGGATGCCGGACCTCGCCGGTCCCCGTCATCAGCGCGTGGTTGATGTAGAAGGTCAGCGTCCCCGGATCGCGCCGGTTGCGCTGGCGATCCTGCAGGAACCCGCGCGGCAGCAGATCGGGTGACGGCCGGACGCGGGCGCCGGCGCCGGCGGGGACACCGAGGAGCGTGAGGTCGTAGTTGCCCACCGCCCGGCCCTGGTCGTCGCGGATCCGTACGATCACCTGGCTGAAGCGGTCCACGATGTACGTCTGGTCCGGCAGGAACTTCCGCCGCCGGACGTTCACCTGCTCTTCGCGCTGGACGACGTCGTTCTCCGTGGTGAAGGCAGCCGTGAGGTCGCGATAGGCCGCAGGCGTCCCAACCTGCAGGCATCGCAGCACCGCGGTGACCGTGGGGTGTTCGGCCTCGCCCGCGCGGACGCTGCGCATGATCCCGATGTCCGCGCCCGAATGTGCGCGGCCGGGCACGATCTTGAACGCCGTCGTCGGCGCGCGGGCGGCCCGGCCGGCCACGAGCCTGGACGGGGACCCGCCGGTGGACTCCTGCACGAGGCGGATCGCGCTGGCGTTGAGATTGGCCGCGGCGGCGCGAACCACGCCATCCGAGCCGGGTTCGCCCGTGTAGCTGTTGACGTGATCGTAGAGCGCACGGTCGATCGTCTGTCCCGTCAGCACGAACGGGAAGACGCCGCCGGTCGCGGCGAAGTCGCGCGGCGCGCGAATCCACGCGTGGTTCAGCTCCCACGACTCCGGACTTCCCAGCTCCAGCCAGTCGAGGACGCCCGCGCCTGGCTGCACGCCCTCGGCCCAGCTCTTCATCCGGCTCAACCGGCCGGCGCCCAGCTGCGCCAGCGCAGCGCCGAAGTTGGCCGGCGCCAGCATGATCAGGTGGCTCATCGGGCATTGAGGCGCTGACGACGGGTCCAGGGAGAAGCGCCGCCACCAGTGACGCACGACGGGACCGCCCGTGGAGTGCGTGATGCACGCGAAGCGGCGACGCGTGGACACGACGTCGGCCAGCTCGGTCCGCACGGCGTGTTCGAACCCCCGCGCGATGTCGTCCACGGTGACCTCGTCGCGGAACGACACGTAGCGGCCCAGGAAGACGTGCCGGACGCCGATCGCCAGGCCGCGCTTCCCGGCCTCGGCCGCAAGACACTCCGGCAGCTGTCCGTAGGTGTCGGTGCTCCTGACACTCCAGCCGTGGACGAACACGACAAGGGAGGGAGTGGCCACGACGGCATGGTAGGACGGATGCGGCGGGCAGGGCGAGCAGACTCAGAATCCCGGTGGTTCAGGTCGCGAGCCGGTCGCGGTCTCGCCGAAGCCTCCGCCAAGGCGGGGCGAGCCTCGCCGCAGCGCGGAACGCGCGAAGGCGGGCGCTAGAGCTGGCCGCTGCGGGTGTCCGTGCGGGACGGTGCGTCCGGATCCGTATCGGCGCGTGCGGCCGTCGCGGGCGCCGCCGGCGACACCTGCTGCTGCAGGGCCTCTTCCAGCGCGGCGATGGCCCGGGCGCGCACCGCCTCGAACGCCTCGCGCGCCTCGGCCGGCACCGGCTCACCCGGCGGCATGCGCCGATGTTCCCGCACGGGATCCACGAACGTGCCGCTCCTGCGCACCCGGTAGTCGAGGTGCGGGCCGGTGGCGAGCCCGGTGGCGCCGACATGTCCGATCACCTGCCCCTGCGTCACCGCCACGCCGGGCCGGATGCCGGCGCCGAAGCGCGACAGGTGCAGGTAGTAGGTCTCGTATCCGCCCGAATGGCGCAGGCGCACCATGCGGCCGTTGGTGTTGTCGGACGTGGCGGACACCACGCGGCCTGAGGCCACGGCGATGACCGGCGTGCCCACGGGGGCGCCGTAGTCCACGCCCAGGTGCGGGCGGCGGGTCTTCAGCACCGGATGGAACCGGTTGCGGCTGAACCCTGACGTGATGCGCGGTTCGAACTTCAACGGCGAGCGCAGGAAGAAGCGGCGCAGCGACCGCCCTTCTTCGTCGTAGTAGCCAGGTTTGCCACCGGGCGGCGTGAAGCGGATCGCGCGCAGCACCCGCCCGTCGTTCCGCAGCTCCGCCGCCTCGATCGCACCGTAGCTCGCGGGGCGATTCTCCCGCGTGAACTTCTCGAACACGAGGCCGAAGCTGTCTCCCGGCTGCAGCTCGGTGTTGAAGTCCACCTCGCCGGCAAACACCTCCGCCATCGCGATCGTCAGCTCCGGCCGCTCTCCGGCAGCCTCCATCGCCTGGTACAACGACGGCGTCGCGCCGCCGATCCGCCCCACCGCCGAAGCCGCTTCCCTGGTCTTCGGGATCGGCCTGAGCGTCGCATCCAGCGTGCCGGTGGACGGCTCGGGAGTCACGTGCAGGTACGTATCGGCGTCGATCTCGTAAGAGAAGCGATCGAGTTCCCCTTCGGGCGTGCGCTCGAGTTCGAACGGCTGCGACGCCCGCAGACGCCGCGGATCGAACACGCCGCGCACCGCCGCGATCGCCTTCCGCGCAACCTCGGTCGTCAGGCCGTGCGCCGTGAACAACATCTCGAGCGTGGTGTTCAGCGGGATCGCGCCTGCGATCAGCTCGGTTTCCGGCGCGAGCTGGATGTCGGTGGCCCCTGGTGCTTCCGAAACCGTCTGGCCAGTGCACCCGGTCACCAGCGCTGTCGCCAGCAGGAGGGCTGCGGCCCGGAAGCCCTTCGGTTCAACAGTTTGTGTCCACATGATCGGCTGAGGCACCGAAATATCCTACCCGTCGAACGTCACGTCCGCAACCTGGCGGTGCCGTCTCACGGCCAACTGAAGCTGGCCGCTACGAGGGCGCCTATCCGTTGGTGCGCTCGAACTCCCGCATGAACTGCACGAGCGCGTCCACTCCTGCCTCGGGGAACGCGTTGTAGATCGACGCACGCATGCCGCCGACCGACCGGTGTCCCTTCAGGCCGTCCAGCCCCTCCTTTGTCGCGGCCGTGTCGAACGCCCCCTCCAGTGCCTCGGTCGGCAGCCGGAACGTCACGTTCATCAGCGACCGATCCTCCCTCTTCGCCGTGCCGCGGTAGAACCCGGTCCGGTCGATCTCCGCGTACAGCTTCCCGGCCTTCCGCTCGTTCATCTCCGCCACGGCCTCGAGCCCGCCCAGCGACAGGAGCCACTTCATCGTCAGCCCGAGCATGTACACGCCGAACGTCGGCGGCGTGTTGTACAGCGAGTCGTTCTGGACGTGCGTCCGGTAGTCGAGCATCGTGTGCAGCGCGTCGGTCGAGCGCTCCAGCAGGTCCTCGCGCAGGATCACGAGCGTCAGCCCGGACGGCCCCAGGTTCTTCTGGGCGCCGGCATAGACGACTCCGAACTTCGTGATGTCGATCGGGCGGCTGAAGATGTCGGACGACGCGTCGCACACGAGCGGCGCATCGCCGACGGGCGGCAGCGCCCGCCACTCGGTCCCCTCGATCGTGTTGTTGCCGGTCATGTGCACGTACGCGGCGCCGGGCGTCAGCTTCAGCTCGCCGGGCGTCGGAAGCCGCGAGTAGCCCTCGGCCTTCGTGCTGGCGGCCACGTTCACCGACCCGACACGCTTCGCTTCCTTGATCGCCTTCACGGCCCAGGAGCCGGTGTCGATGTAGTCGGCAGTCGTCCCGGGCGCCAGCAGGTTCATCGGCACCATCGAGAACTGCAGGCTGGCGCCGCCCTGCAGGAACAGCACCTTGTAGCGCTCCGGGATGGCCGCCAGTGCGCGCATGTCGGCCTCGGCCAGGTGCAGGATGTCCTCGAACGTCTTCGAGCGATGGCTCAGCTCCATCACCGACATTCCCACGCCGGGGAGCGCGACGAGGTCGCGCTGCGCCTCCTCCAGCACGGGCAGCGGCAGCACGGCGGGGCCGGCGGCGAAGTTGAAGATACGGGTCACGGTCGGCATGAAGTCTCCAAAGAGGGCATTGTCCCCCGGAACGGGGGTGTGGCACTGCGACGAGGCTTCGGCGAGTTTCAGTTGGCGCCGGCGGCGGGCTCGGGCTGCTCGGAGGCAGGCTCGACGTCCGCAACCGGCTCGGGCGCCGGGGTCGCCGGAGCGCTGGTGGACGGCCAGCCGCCGACGATCAGCGCGAGCTGCGAGGCGAACATCGACACGACGGCCTGCGACGCGGCGTCGGATTCGCGGCCCGGAGGCACCTCCACCGCGAGAACGCCTCGGCAGCCGTCCACGGAGATCATGGGCGCCACGACGGCGCCGTTCGATCCCCCCTCCGGGGCCACTGTGCGGACTTCGGCGCGCGTCCACGCTTCGGTCGTCGCGTTGGGCTCCCTGCGATCCAGCGGGCCAAGGCGCGCCAGCACGCGCGGGTCGTAGCCCTGCGACGCGGCGGGAAACAACTGCTCCCCGGCGCCAAGCCAGATCACCATGCCGCGCGCGGCGAGCACGGCCGACGCCTTGCCAAGCACCGCGTCGAGCCGGGCGGGATCGGTGACCTGCGCGAGATCGCGACAGACGGCGGCAGCTTCGAGCAGGTTGACGACAGGAGCCGCTGAAGCCGCCGCCGGCTTCGCGGCCTTCGCGACCGGCTCCGACGCCGGTGCCAGGTCGTAGTCGGGTTCGCTCCCGGACGCGGAGGGGGTGTCGCCTTCGCCTGCCCCTGAAGGCTTCGGCGGGGCCGCAACTTCCACGCGAACGGGGCGCGCGAGCACCAGCAGGCCGGCGAGCCAGACGAGCGCGGCGCCGCCAACTACGGCGGCCTGCTGCGTGGCAGCGGCGCGCGCTTCAGCCGACGCGTGGCCGCGCTCGGCTTCGCGCAGCTTCCGGAGGCTGGCCATCATCGCGCTCACGCCCAGCCGGCCCTCGCTCACGGCCAGGTCGGCGGCCATGAGCTCGTCGCCGTCTGCCTGATACTCGCGGACGCGCTGGTCCACCTGCATCAGCGAAGCGAGACCGGCCGTCACCTCCGGCAAGACGGTGGCTCCGGCGGTGCTCAAGCCGATGCCCGCCAGGCCGGATGCCTGCTCGCCGATGCGCGAGAGGAGCGACGCGGTGCGCGTGGCGCCCTGGTCCTGCGGCTGCGCGGGGGTGACGCGCGCGAACTGGACCGTGACGAGCTCGCTGAGGTCCACCATCGCGGAGTCGATGTACCCGTCCACCTGGCCGGCACGCGCGGTGGCGGCAGCTGCACGCCCGTCAGCGAGCCAGACGGCGTACCCGGCAGCCGCGGCGGCGGCGATGAGGAGGAGGAAGAGGGTCCAGCGCAGGCCGGCGGTCATGCGCTGGCCCCGCCACCGCAGCGTGGTCCGGCCACCGGAACCGGATTCGTGAGGCTCAGCTCAAGTGAACTCCGGTCCACGATCAGCTCCCCTTCTTCGGCTCCAGGATCACGTACGTCGGCAAGCCGATGGCCCCGAAGTGCTGCATGACGGCGCGGGCGGGCTCCTCGTCGGGCTGCTCGGCCTGGTACTTCACCTTCACGTAGCCGTCGAGCGCGGTCTTCACCTCGGCGCTCGCCAGCGTCGTCTTGTCCATCGTGAGGCAGTTCTTGCACCACGTGGCCCACAGGTCCACCAGCACCGGCTTCCCTTCGCGCTCGGCTTCGGCCAGGCCGGCGGCCAGCGACGCGTGCCACCCCTCGCTCAGCTTCTCCTGCACGCTCGACGCCACTTCCGAGGCGTCGACCCAGCGGTCGGCAAACAGCGTGTACGCCGTGTAGCCGTAGTAGGCGGCGGTGGCGAAGATCAACACGCCGAACGCCTGCTTCACGCGCACCATCCACTGTCCTGGCTTCGGCAGGGCGGCAATGCCGGCGCCGGCGATCGGCCACGGCACGGCCATCCCGACGCCCAGCAGGAACGGCAGGGCGAGCGCGAGGGCGCTTCCGCGCGCGTACATGTCGCCGGAGAAGAGCACGACCTGAATCACGACCGGCGCCACGCACGCACCGGCCAGCAGCGCGGCGATGGCGCCCATGCCGAACGCCAGCATGAACGTCCCGCGCTGCGCGCCCTTCATCTGGAAGCGGGTGGAGAAGCGCGTGAAGTCGATCGTGAAGAACACGTCGAACATCGCCAGCGCCAGCACGACGAAGATCGCGGCAATCGACAGGTTGAACCAGGGCGACGCGTTGATCGTGCCGAACGTGCCGGCAGTCAGGACGACGATCACGCCGAGCACGCCGTAGACGATCGCCATCGCCGCGCCGTAGGTGCCGCCCAGCAGGAAGCCGCGCCGCCGCGATCCGGCCTGGGCGCCGGCGCCGATGATCGCCAGGTTGATCGGGATCATCGGGAGCACACACGGCGTCAGGTTCAGCGCGAGCCCGCCGACGAGCACGAGCAGCAGGATCGCCAGCGGCCCGCGCCCCTCGAACAACCCCTGCTCGGCAATGCCCTGCTCGGCGTTGCCGATGAACGTCAGGAAGTCTTCGGTGCCGAGATACCCGCCGGTGGACGAGAGGATCGTGAAGTTCCCGAGTCGGGCCAGCGCGTCGCCCGCATCGTCGGGCG
>VFZH01000147.1 GCA_016871255.1 Acidimicrobiia bacterium
GGAGGGAGCAGGCCGGGTGCCTGTGACCGACGAGCAACGCCGCGAGGCGGGATGCATCGTCGGCCGAGATGGCAACCTTATTCCGGCCAGGGCCCTAAGGACAAGAGAGATGGATCTCGTGATTCGCCGGGCGGTCGACCGCGATGCTGAGCGCATTCATGAGATTCATGTCGCGGCGTCTGTGTGCGGCGCTCGTTGAGCGGTTGTTTCGTGACCGGTGGGACGTGACCGGCTCGGTCAGATCGGCGAGCGTTGTTGAAGCCCTCGGCACGGCCGTGGCGCTCGAGGCCAGCGTGTTGCTCGGCGTCGGCGGTTGATGCCACCTGTCGTCAGGTCTTGTTTGGGATTCGGGCCTTGGGACTTGGGATTTGGGATTTGGGATTTGGGATTTCGCGTCTGCGCGCCCTCCCCTTCAGACGGCCGCGAGCGGCGGGCCCGCGCGCAGCGGGGCGGCGCGGCGGCCGCGCGGGAAGTCGATGTTCAGCACCTTGATCTTGTAGTTCATCACCCGCGGGCTGATGTGCAGCAGCTCCGCGGCGTCCTTCTGCACCCAGTTCGACATCTTCAGCGCCTCGACCAGCGCCACCCGCTCGATCTCCTCGAGCGGCACCCCCATCGGCGGGATCTTCACCAGTGAGGCGCCGTCACCGCCGGAGGAGACCGGCGCCGTGTCGCCCAGCCGCAGGTCGGCCGGCGTGATCAGGTGGCCGTCGGCCAGCAGCATCGCCCGCTCGATCGCGTTCTCCAGCTCGCGGATGTTGCCGGGCCAGTTGTAGCGCATCAGCATCCGCGCCGCGTCCGGTTCCATCCCGTCGATCCGCTTCTTCAGTTCGCCGGAAAACCGCTTGATGAAGAAGGCCGCCAGGGGCTGGATGTCGTCCTTCCGCTCGCGCAGCGGCGGCATCTCGATCGCCACGACGTTCAGGCGGTAGTACAGGTCCTCGCGGAACGTCCCGGCCCGCACCATCGCCGCCAGGTCGCGGTTGGTCGCGGCCAGCATCCGCACGTCCACCTTGATGGTGCGCGTGCCCCCCAGCCGCTCGAACTCCTGCTCCTGCAGCACGCGCAGGATCTTCGCCTGCGTGCTGGGGCTCATGTCGCCGACCTCGTCGAGGAACAGCGTCCCGCCGTCGGCCTGCTCGAAGCGGCCGATGCGCTGCTTGTCCGCGCCGGTGAAGGCGCCTTTTTCGTGGCCGAAGAGCTCGGACTCGAGCAGGTTCTCCTGCAGTGCCGCGCAATTGACCTTGACGAAGCTGCGCGAGGCCCGTGTCGAGTTGTGGTGGATCGCGCCGGCGATCAGCTCCTTGCCCGTGCCCGTCTCGCCGCGGACCAGGACGGTGGTGTTGCTCCGGGCGACCTTCCGCACGATGCCGAGCACGCTGCCGAGCGCGCCGCTCGAGCCGATGATGTGGTCGAAGTCGTGGATGTCGCCTCCCGCGTGCCGCAGGTAGTCGATCTGGTGCTGCATGCGCCGCAGCTCCAGTGCCTTGGCGATCTTGACCTCCATCTCCTCGATCTCGAACGGCTTCTGCACGTAGTCGAACGCGCCGCTGCGCATCGCCTCCACCGCCGTCGAGACCGAGCCGAACGCCGTCATCAGGATGACCGCCGTGCGGGGGTGCAGCGCGCGCGCGGTCTTCAGCACGTCGAGGCCCGTGCTGCCGCCCATGCGCAGGTCGCTCACGATGACGTCGAAGAAGCCTTCGTGCAGCAGCTCGATCGCCTGGTTGCCGTTGGCGGCCTCGTCCACGTCGTGCCCGGCGTCGGCGAGCGCCTGCGCCAGCCCGCGGCGAAGCGAGTCGTGGTCGTCAGCAATCAGAATGCGTCCCATGTCGTGTGTCCTCGAACGGCGCCGTCCACGTGATCGCGGCCGCGCGCACCGGCAGCGTGACCGCCACGGTCGTGCCCAGATCGGATGTCCGCAGCTCCAGGCGGCCGTCGTGGGCATCCACGATCTTGCGGACGATCGCCAGGCCCAGCCCGGACCCCTGTGCCTTGGTGGTGAAGAACGGGTCGAAGATCTTCTCCGCCAGCTCGGCCGGCACGCCGGGGCCGTCATCGGAGACCTCGACCAGGACCGCCGGTTCGCGCTCGCCCGTCGCGTGGGCGAGACGCGCCACGATCGTCACGCGCCCGCCGCCGCCGAGCGCCTCGTAGGCGTTGATCAGCAGGTTCGTGAAGAGCTGCACCAGCTGGTGGCGATCGCCCGTGATCGGCGGCAGGTCGGAGGGCAGGTCGAGCGTGAGCTGTGCGCTGCCGCGCTGGGCCTTCGATTCGGCGAGTCCCGTCGAGGCGTGGACGACCTCCGCAATCGCGATCGGCTCCATGCGCAGGCGTATCGGCTTCACGAAGTCGAGCACCTCCTGCACGATCGCGTTGGCCATCTTGACCTCGGCGATGATGTCGGTGACCAGCGCCTGCGTGTCCGGCGCGTCGGGCAGGCGCCGCCGCAGCAGGCCGGCCATCACCTCGATCCCCGCGAGCGGGTTCTTGACCTCGTGGGCCAGCGTGGCCGCCATCTGTCCCACGGCGGCCAGCCGGTCGCGCAGCCGCTCGCGCTCTTCGAGCTGCTCCACCAGCGTCAGGTCCTTGAAGAACATCGCGGCGCCGGTCACCTCGCCCGAGTCGGCGCACACGTTGGCCAGCGTGTAACCGATCACCCGTCCCGACGGCTTGAGCCGCAGCTCGGCCCGGTTGGCGAGCCGCGCCGCGTCCAGCGCCCCGGTCAACGCATCCACCACGTCCGGAAACTCGCGCAGGACGTCCGCGTAGGGCCGGCCCACGTCGTTGGTCCGGGGTTCGAGACCGAAAATCCGGTAGGCCTCGTCGTTGACGAGCGCCACCGTGCCGTCACGCGTGACCGCCAGCACGCCGTTGCGCATCCCGGCCACGACCTGGCGGAAGAACGCGTCGTTGCCCGGGCGGGCGTGGAGCCGGTTGACCGCGGCGCCCGCGCGGGGCGCGGCGGCCGCGTCGTACTGGGACAGAGAGGCGATGTCGGACATGGAGAACCGCCTGTGGTCGGGCGCAAGCGGCGTGCCCGCCTGCTTCCGCAGCTTCAGGGCCGCAATTCCGGCCACAAGCCCGCAGGGCACCCGCCGGAAGCACGCACCTGGATTACAGAAACGTAATCGTAAACCGGATTTCGTCAGTCTGCCGTGCGATTCAGCAGGGTGGGTCAGGGTTGCTTACGAATCGGACGCCCGCTCGGCGAGGTGCTCCTGCAGCGATTCCCACTGCGACATCAGGTCGCCCACTTCCCACATCAGGGCCTGGTGCCGGTCCACGACCGGCTGCGAGGCGGCGTGATCGTCGTAGAAGCCGGGTCGTGACATCGCGGCTTCGATCTCGCGGACCTCGGCCTCGCGCTCGGCGATCCGGTTCTCCAGGTCGGTCAGGCGCGCGTTGAGAGCCCGATCGTCCCGCTGTTTCCGGCGCCGTTCGGCCTCGATGCGCTTGCGCGCTTCCCGGTCCGGCGGCGAATCGTCGCTGCGTGCCGGCCGGGGACGGTCCCGTCTGCCGCGCTCGCCCCTTGCGGCCGGCGCCGCGGACGGCGGGGTTGCCTCCCGCTTCGTGACTGGCGCGGGAGTCGGCTGGCCGGCCGCCTCGCCGGCGTGTTCCTTGTGCCACAGGAACTCCGCATACGTCCCGGGATAGAGCGCGACCCCCCCGTGGCCCACCTCGACGATCTTCGTGGCCAGCTTGTCCACGAAGTAGCGGTCGTGCGACACGAACACCAGCGTGCCGCCGTAGTCCTCGAGCGCGTCGAGCAGCACGTCCTTCGAATCGAGGTCCAGGTGGTTCGTCGGCTCGTCCAGCAGCAGCGTGTTCGACGGCCGGAGCAGCATCCGCGCGACGGCCAGGCGCGTGCGCTCCCCGCCCGACAGCACGCTCACCTTCTTGTAGACGTCGTCCCCGGAGAAGAGGAACCCGCCGAGGATGTTCCGGATCATCGGCACCATCTGCGTGGCCGACGCGCTCTGCAGCGTTTCGTAGACGGTGCGCGCCGGATCGAGGCGCGTGGCCTCGTCCTGGGCGAACGACTCCATGACCACCTGGTGCCCGGTGCTCCGCGTGCCGTCGTCAGGCGCCTCCTCGCCCGAGAGCATGCGCATCAGCGTGGACTTGCCCGCGCCGTTCGGCCCGACCAGGGCGATCCGGTCGCCACGCTCGATGTGGAGCGACACGTCCTTCAGCACGACCAGGCTGGCGTACGCCTTGCGCACGTGCTTCAGGTCCAGCACCGTCCGGCCGCTGCGCGCGCAGGAGGGGAACGTGAAGCGAATCCGCTTCCGCTCGGGCGGCACCTCGATCGGCACCACCTTCTCGAGCATCTTGATCCGGCTCTGCACCTGCGCGGCCTTGGTGGCCTGGTAGCGGAACCGGTCGATGAACATCCTGACGCGCGCGATCTCCTCGTCCTGCTCGCGCTTGGCGGTCCGCAGCCGCTCGAGCCGCGCGTCCCGCTCGGCGACGTACCGGCTGTAGTTGCCGACGTAGTCGGTCAGCGACCGCAGGTTCAGGTCGGTGATGCGCGTGACTACGGCGTCCAGGAAGTAGCGGTCGTGCGAGACCAGCACGACGGCGTACGGATAGGACGCCAGGTAACCTTCGAGCCAGTTGCGCGCGTCGAGGTCCAGGTGGTTCGTCGGTTCGTCGAGCAGCAGCAGCCCCGGCCGCCCGAGCAGCAGCCGCGCCAGCGCGATCCGCATCTGCCACCCGCCGGAGAACGTCTCGGCCGGCTTCTCGAAGTCCGCGGGATCGAAGCCCAGGCCGGTCAGGACGGTCGAGACGCGGAGGTCGATGCCGTAGCCGTCGCCCAGACGGAAGCGGTCCTGGAGCTCGCTGTAGCGGACGAGCATCGCTTCGTGGGCGTCCTCCGGTTCGTCCGGGTCCGCGAGCCGATGCTCGATGTCGTGCATCTCGGCCTTCACGTCGAGCAGGTCCTGAAAGGCGGCGCTCGCTTCCTGGAACAGCGTGCGTCCGCTGTGGGCGAGCCCGTCCTGCGGCAGATAGCCGATCGTCAGGTCCGACGGGGTGACGACCTCGCCGGAGTCGGGCTCGTCCAGCCCCGCCAGCATGCGCAGCAGCGTGGTCTTGCCGGCTCCGTTTGGGCCGCACAGGCCGACGCGATCGCCGTCGCCGATCTGCCACGTCACGTGGTCGAGCAGGACACGGTCGCCGAACGCCTTGGTGAGGGAGGAGAGCTGGATCATGGCAAGGGCTGCAGGCGACGAGCGCCGCCTGACAACCTGTGGCGGCCGGCTTCCGCCGGCCGTTCCGCGGGGGTCAGTGGCGGAGCGCCTTGTCGGCGGCTTCGAGCACCTGGGGCACCCGGAACGGCTTGATCAGGTAGCCGGCGACGCCCAGGTTCACCGCTTCGATCGCCGTCGATTCACTGGAGTGCCCCGTGATGATGATGATCGGCAGGTCGGCGTCGATGTGCCGTGCCTGGCGGATGAGCGAGAGCCCGTCCATGCCCGGCATCTTCAGGTCGGCGACCAGCAGGTCGTACGGATTCCGCCGGATCCGGTCGAGTGCGGTCGGCGCGTCGCTGGCAGTGTCCACCTCGTACTCGGGCCTGAGCGACAGCGTCTGCGACACCAGCTCGCGGACGTTCTCCTCGTCGTCCACGACGAGCACCCGCCTGCGCCCGCCTCTGGAGGACGGCCGTCCACCTGCGGACCGCTGGCCGTCGAGCCAGGCATCGACGTCCCGCCGGCGGAACCGCCACTGGCGGCCCACGCGAACGGCGGGAATCTTCCCGGCCTTGATCAGGCGGTAGACCGTCCGGAGGTTGACGTGGAGGTAGTCGAGTACCTCTTCCGTCGTGAGAAACACGTCGTCGGCGCGAGACATGGCTGAACCGCGGCTATTCTAGCAAAGGAACGGCAGTTGCCCTTTCCGGCGTGGAGGCTCCGGCCGGGGCTGCGGACGGCGCCGGGTCGCTCCGGCCACACGCCGCTCCCGGCCGTCTAAGCCAGTGAGCAGCCAGGAACCGGAGGTCCCGGGACCCACGATGCGGACCGACGAAGAGCTGGTGGCCCTGTCCATGGGCGGGGACGCCGACAGCTTCAACCAGTTGATCCTCCGATGGGAGCGCCCCATCTATGCGCTGGCGTACCGCACGCTGGGGCGCGAGGAGGATGCACGGGACGTATGTCAGGAGACGTTCCTGCGCGCGTACCGGGCGCTGCCGCGCTTCCGGGGGCAGGCGAAGTTCTCGTCCTGGCTCTACCGCATCGCGCTCAACCTGTGCCGCGACTGGGTCCGCAGGCAGCGGCGCGTGCGAGAGGTGCAGGCGCCGGAGGGCATGGAGCTGGCGGACCTGGCGGCCGACCGCGGGCCGGTCGAGTCGATCGAAACGCTGGTTGCGCGACGCGAGCTGAGCGAGGTGGTGGCGGAGGCGATGAGCGGGCTTCCGGACGAGCAGCGGACGGCGATTCTCCTGAAGGAGTACCACGGCATGACGTTCCAGGAGATCGCCGACCTGCAGCAGTGTCCGCTCAGCACGGTGAAGACGCGGCTCTATCAGGGGTTGAGCGTGCTGCGGCGGGAGCTGGAGCAGAACGGCCGCCTGTCGGCGGTGAAGGTGGAGCGACGATGAGCATCGAACGGGTGTGCGGCGAACCCGCGCTGCTGGCGGGATACGTCTACGGCGACTGCGAACCGGGCGAGCGGGAGCTGCTGGAGCAGCACCTGGCTGTCTGTCCCGCATGCATCGCGGAGGTGGAGGTCCTGCGGCAGACGCGGGAGCACCTGGCGTCCTGGGCTCCGCCCGATACCCGCCTCGGCTTCCGCGTCGTGGCCGCGGACGCGGCACTGCCCGAGCCGGTTCCCCTGCGGCGCGCCGACGGCGGGACCTCGCCGGGGCGGAGGAAGGGGTGGGCCGCGGTGCCCGCGTGGGCCCAGGCCGCTGCGGCGGTGCTGCTGTTCGCCTGCGGCGCCGCCGCGGCGGCGCTGATGAACATCGAGGTGCGCCACGACACCGACGGCGTGACGTATCGCACGGGGTGGCGTGAGGCCGCCGCGACGCCGGCGGCGGCAGCGGTCGATCCGGCCGCGCTCGACGCGCGCATCCGGCAGATCGTCGACGAGGCCCGGGCGGTCGATGCGCCGCGGCAGGTGGCGGCTGCAGCCGCGGAGCCCCCGGCGGCAACGCAGGCGGTGGCGGCACAGGACGAGCTGCTTTGGCGCGTGCAGCAGATGGTCAGCGCCAGCGAGGCGCGCCAGCAGGAGGCGCTCGCGTTCCGCCTCTCGCAGGTCGTGCGCGACATCGACCTGCAACGGCGCGCCGACATCGCGCGGATCGAGCAGACGGTGAGCCCGATGGCGGGGCTGACGGCCGAGGAGGTGCAGCAGCAGCGGCAGCTCCTGAACTACCTGGTGACCGTCTCGCAGCGGGGCCGGTAAGGGCCCTACTAAGGGTGGAGCTGGAACGATGACGAAGCAGAACAGCGGAGTGCGCGCCGTGCTGTCAGGGGTGGCGGTCGGCGTCGCGCTGGCGGCCGGAGCCGCGTCCGTGGCCGCCGCGCAGGACCGCGAGGCGGACACGACGCGGCTGAAGGAGCGCTCGAACCTGTCGATCATGGAAGGTGTGCTCGAGCGCGCGGTGCGGGTGGGCGCCGACAACCTGAACCGGCTGGTGCGATCGGTGTCACCACAGGATCCACCGCTGCTGCTCGCAGGCAGCGCCGATGCGCGCGGCTTCCGCCTCGAGGGCTACGGCCTGTTCTTCGACGTGCAGGTGCCGGTGCTCCGGCAGAGCATCACCTGGATGCTCCGCTCGCTCATGGATCAGAACAGCGTGCCTCTGCACTCCGCGATCCTCCAGTTGCGCAGCTTCGTCCGGTCCATTCCGGATCCGGGCACGCGTCAGTCCGTCGAGCTCGCCCTCCGCCGGATCGAGATGCAGGTGGGTGTGCCCGAGCCGCTGACCGGCGATCCCAGAACGGGCCCGGGGGCTTCGACCGTGGCCGCGACGTCGGTCGTGCCGGGGGCGGCCGCGGCATCGGCCCGGCCGGCCGAGACCGTGCCGCCTGCCGCTCTCGAGTGGCTGAACGATCCGAGCGGCGTCTACACCACCGAGGTCAAGAACGCGATCGTCGACGCCATGCTCGAGCACAGCGGCGCCCTGGGCGTGGGGCCCGGCGAGTGGCTGACCGTCGCCGCGCGCGACAACGAGCGCCCGGACCGGCTCAACCCGTCGGACGAGCTCAGCACCATCATGCTGCGCATCTCCGGCCGGGACCTGGCGGAACTCCGCGCCGGCCGCCTGACGGCGGAGGAAGCGAGGGAGCGGGTGGAAATCAGGGAATACTGAGCAATGGTGATTGAGGATTGATGATTGGGGATTGCATTGACGATTGGCGATTGACGATTGGCGATTGAATTGGCGATTGCCCCCGGGCGGCTCGCGTAACCCGAGCGATCGGCAATCCGGCAGTCAGTCGGCAATCCGGCAGTCAATCGGCGATCGGCCAATC
>VFZH01000148.1 GCA_016871255.1 Acidimicrobiia bacterium
CTGCCGTACGACAGCGAGGAGGGGCGCGCCTACGCGGCGGCGATCACGGCCGTGATGACCGGCGAGGCGTACGGCCAGTCGGCGCGGATCGCGCGCGACCACGGCGGTCCCTTCGGCGGCTACGAGCAGAACCGGGAGCCGTTCCTCCGCGTGATGCAGAAGCACCGCGACGCGGTGGGGGAGATTGCCGCGAAGCACGTGCCGGCCGACCTGTACGGGGCGGCGAAGCAGGCGTGGGACGAGGCGGTGGAGCTGGGCGAGGACTTCGGCTTCCGCAACGCCCAGGCCACGGTGCTGGCGCCCACGGGCACCATCGGGTTCATGATGGACTGCGACACGACCGGCGTGGAACCGGACATCGCGCTGGTCAAGTACAAGAAGCTCGTGGGCGGCGGGTTGATGAAGATCGTCAACCGGACCGTGCCGATGGCGCTCGGCAAGCTGGGGTACACGCAGCCCGAGGTGGACGCGATCGTCCACCACATCGACGAGCAGGAGACCATCGAGGGCGCGCCGTTCCTCAAGCCCGAGCACCTGCCCGTGTTCGACTGCGCGTTCAAGCCGATGCGCGGCCAGCGTTCGATCCACTACATGGGCCACATCCGCATGATGGGCGCGACGCAGCCGTTCATCTCGGGTGCCATCAGCAAGACCGTGAACGTGCCGCGCGAGGCCTCGATCGAGGACATCGAGAGGGCCTACATCGAGTCGTGGCGGCTGGGCGCCAAGGCGATCTCGATCTACCGCGACGGCAGCAAGCGGACGCAGCCGCTCAACACGTCGAAAGCGGGCGTGGCCGACACGCGGGCAGCCGCGGGGGGCGGCTTCAGCCGGCCCGAAGAGGTCGTCAGGGAGGTCGTCAAGGTCGTCGAGCGGCCGACCCGGCGAAAGCTCCCGGACGAGCGGCAGTCGATCACGCACAAGTTCGACATCGCCGGCCACGATGGCTACATCACCGTCGGACTCTACGACGACGGGCAGCCGGGCGAGATCTTCCTCACCATGGCCAAGGAAGGCTCGACGATCTCCGGGTTCGCCGACGCCTTCGCGCAGGCGGTGTCCTACGCCCTGCAGTACGGCGTGCCGCTGCAGGTGCTGGTGGACAAGTTCAGCCACGCGCGCTTCGAGCCGTCGGGGATGACGAAGAACCCCGAGGTGCGCTTCGCCAAGTCGATCGTGGACTACATCTTCCGCTGGATGGCCACGAAGTTCCTGTCGCCAGACGCGCAGTTCCGGGTCGGCGTCAACGTGAAGGACGAGAACCCGAACGTGCTGCAGGCCACGTCTCCCGCCTCCGCCAAGGAGGCTGGCCGCTCGGACGGCGGCGCGAAGCCGCAGGAGCTCGCGGCGATCCAGAACCAGGAGGACGCACCACCCTGCACCACCTGCGGCAGCATCATGATCCGCAGCGGCGCCTGCTACAAGTGCATCAACTGCGGCACGACGTCCGGCTGTGCGTGACACAGCCGGACGTCCTGCCGGGATAACGCCCGTCCGCCCGTTCCGTTCCACCTGACGGCCGCGGTCGCGTTCCGGAGATCCACCGGCGGTGATTCGCGTCCGGCGTGCGTGGATCCCGGGCCTGCCCGATGGCCTGTTGATCGCCGCCGTGGCGGCCGTCGACGTTGCCTTGGGATGGCTGGGGTGGGCGACGCGTTCCCCACCCTACGATTCGCTGGTGTACGTGGACGCCGCCCGGGCGCTCCTCGACCACGGACAGGTGCCGGCTGCCGGCCACCTGTCGAGTCTGGCGTCCCACTTCCCGCCGGGCGGCACGTACTGGTTCGTGCCGGGTGTGCTCCTGTTCGACGACCCGCGTCTGTTCGAATCCCCGACCACCGCGCTGGCACAGGTGGTGGCGCTGGTCCTCCTGTTCGGGCTCGTCCGGGACTCGTTCGGCACTGGCGCGGCGCGGCTGGCGGTCCTGTTGTTCGGCCTGTCGGCGCTCGGCGTCATGGCCTGGGACGGCATTCTCATCGGGCACTTCTATCATCCGGTGCTCGCCCTTGCTGCGGTCCGGTGCACGGCGCTCTGGGTCACCCGCCGGCGCGCCTGGTACGTCGCTGCCGCCCTCGCGGTCATCTCGATGGCGATGTACGTGCAGCACCCGCTGATGGTCCTGCTCCTGTCCGGTGTCGCCGCCGCCTGGTATGTCTACAGGCCCCCGGTGCGCGTCCTGCCGGTCGCGGTGGTGGGGCTGGTCAGCCTCGTCGTCTGGTTCCCGTACCTGCAGTTCGAGTGGGAGCGCGGGTTCGCCGACGTGCGGTCGATGGTGACCCATACCTGGATTCTGCCGGCGGACTACGCATCGGTCTGGTGCGATCCCACGATGCGCATCGAGCCGCTGGAGGTGCCGGTGGAACCAGCCACGCGGTCATCCGTGGACACGATCCTGAAGGTGCCGGCTCACGCGGCCCGCGCGGCCGGTGCCTTCACGTCGAACGTCCGGCTGTCGGGGACGGCTCCGGGGATCCCGTGGCTGCTCCTGGCGGCGATGCTGGCCTGTCCGTTCCTGTGGCGGGTCAATCCGGCTGCCAGGACGCTCTGCTTCTCCACCTTCGCGCCCTGGCTTGCCCTGACCGTCCTGAGCGAGCCCGGACGTCCGGACCGGACCCTGTGGCTCTGGGCATTGCAGGTCGCGCTGGTCACCGGGACGATCGCCTGGGCCCTGCAGCGCGTGTCGCGGCCGGCGATCCGGGTGGCGGTCGCTGCAATCGCGGTGGGGCTGGTGGCCGGGAACGCGCTGGTGATCTCCGGGCCACTCGCCTGGCTCGAGACGGGCTGGGCGGGCACGCTACCCGATCGGTTGCAGGCGGTGTCGGCCGTGGCCAGCGAGGTCCGTGCGGAGGGGCGCACGCATGCGGCGATCGGATACGACGTGTCGTTCTGGGCCTTCCAGGCGAGGGAGCACATCCTGGATCCCGCCTACAAGGTGGGGCGTGAGCTGGACGCCTGGCTCGTGAAGGAAGGGTGCGCAACGACACTCGTTGCGCGGAGGGGTTGTCGCCGCAGGACGAGTGGCGGATCGTGCAGGTCGACCCCGACCCTCAGCAACTGCCGGAGCGCGACAGGTTCGCCGGGGACTTCACTGCCGGCTTCGAGCCGCGGGCCACCGTCGGTCCCTACGTGATCTACCGGCGCGCCGGACGCCCGTGAGTCGTGGTCATTCTTGACCTTTCCCCTGTTCCTCTCGATGATCGGGGCCGGTGACCGTCCGCGCGCCGCAGCTCGACGTCGTGTTGCCGGTTCACAACGAAGCCGCCACCATCGAAGCGACGGTGCGCGAGTGGCAGGACGCGCTCGGCGCACGGCTGTCCGCACGCCTGGTCGTGTGCGAGGACGGGAGCACGGACGGCTCCCACGAGATCCTGTCGCGCCTGGCCTCCGACGGCGTGCTGGATCTGGTCAGCGACCGAACGCGCAAGGGGTACTCGCAGGCGGTCATCGACGGGCTCCGGGCGACCCGTGCGCCGTTCGTGCTCGTCGTGGACGGTGACGGGCAGTGCAATCCCGGCGACCTCCAGGCATTCTGGGATCGGCGGCACGATGCGGCTGTCGTCGTCGGCGTGCGTCGGCCGAGGATCGATCCGGTCGCCCGCCGGGTGCTGTCGCGCGCGGCGCGTGTCCTGTTTCGCGCGGCCTTCGGATCCCGCGTGAGCGATCCCAGCTGCCCGTTCGTCCTGATCGCCAGGCCGGCGCTCGAACGCCTGCTGCCGGCGCTCGGGGTGTTTCCGGAAGGCTTCTGGTGGGAGGTGAGCGCGCGCGCGCACCACCTGGGCGTGCCGGTGACCGAGGTGCCGATTCGGCACAGGGCCCGGTCCGCCGGGGGCACGAAGGTCTACACCTGGACGGCGCTGCCGCGGATCGGGTGGGCGCACGTCCGGGCCGGCGTGGCGCTCTGGCGGGAGCTGCGACGATGACCGGTGACGTGCCCGCGCGGCCTCCGGAGCGGGCCGACCGCCGGACAAGGGTGCTCGACGCGTTCCTGATTGCCGGCGTGGCGCTGGTGGACCTGGCCTTGGGCTGGCAGGGCTGGCAGAGCTCGACGATTCTCACCGACGCGCTTCCGTACATCGACGGCGCCAGACGGCTGATCGAGTCCGGCGTGCCGCCGGCGGCCGGCAGCGTTTCCAGCCTGGCGTCCTACGTGCCGCCCGGCGGCGCCTACTGGTTCGTGCCGGGGCTGCTCCTCTTCGACGACGTGCGGCTGTACGAGTCGCCGGGAACGTTCCTCGCGCAGGTCGCGACGCTCGTGCTGCTGTTTCAGCTGGTACGGGACGCGTTCGGCCGGCGCGCGGCGAGGCTGGCGGTTGTCCTCTTCGGCGTGTCCCATATCGGCGTGTTGACGGTCGACCACTTCCTGATCGGACACTTCTACCACCCGGTCTTCTACGTGGCCATGGCGCGGGCCATGGTGCTGTGGGTGTCGCGGCGCCGGGCTTCGGGCGCGGCCCTCGTGCTCGCCTCGGCGGCGGCGGCCGTCTATTCGCAAAACCCGTCGCTCGGGATCATGCTGGCGTCGGCCCCCGTCGTCTGGGCCGTGTACCGACCACCGATTCGGGTGTCGTCGATCGCGCTGGTGGCCGCGGTGAGCCTGGTCGTCTGGTCGCCGTACCTGCTCTTCCAGTGGGATCGCGGGTTCGCTGATCTGCGATCGCAGGTGACCCGAACCTGGATCATGCCGGCGAACCCGGAGTTGGTCTGGTGTGACCACTCGCTCAGCATGGTCCCCGTGGACCAGGGTGTGGCGCTGGCTTCGGCGGTTCCCCAGGTCGCCTCCGTGACGCCGGCGTGGATCACGCGCGCCACCCGCGGCGTGTCGGGTCTCCTCTCGCAGGCGACCATGTCGCTGACGCTCCTGTACACCCCGGGCTTCTACCTCCCTGGCGTCGCCTGGCTGTTCTTCGCGATGATGCTCACATGTCCGCTGCTGCGCGACCCTGGGTTGTCGCGGGCGGTCGCCCGCTGGTGGCCTCCCTCGTCTGCCGGTCGTGGCGGCGATCGACGACAGGAGACGGGCATGCCGTTGCCCGGTCCTGCGGCGCGGGTGCTCATGCTCGGGTTCGCCGTGCCCTGGGCAATCCTAATCGTGGTGGCCGAACCGGATCGGGCCGATCGCTGGTTGTGGATCTGGCCCCTGCAGGTGGCGCTGCTGGCGGGGACGCTGGACTGGCTGCTGGCACGTCTTCCGTGGCGAACGCTGCGGCTGCTGGTGGTGGCCGGCTCGATTGCGTTGACGGCGTTCAACGCGCACGTGGCGGCCGTGCTCGACAACTGGCGGGTGAACGGCTGGGGGGGACAGCCCTCGAGGCGCTCGGCGATCGTGGAGCGCCTGGCTGACGGGGTGCGCGCCGAGGGTGGGACTCACGCCGCCGTCGGCTACCACACCTGGTTCTGGGAGTTCATGGTACACAACGCGGCCATCGATCGCCGGTACAAGCAGGGATGGGATCTCGACACGCTTCTGGCGCAGCACGGGGTCACCAACACCAACCGGTGCCCGGAGGGGCTGAGCGCCGCGGACGAATGGCGGATCGTGCAGACGGGCGCCGACGCGCAGATCTGGGGCGGGCGTGCGGTGATCGGCGGGGACTTCACGGAGGGCTTCGAACCGCGGGCCATCATCGGCCCGTACACGCTGTACCGTCGAGAGACGGCCGGAGCGGGCAGGGCCGCAGGGCCGTGACCCGGCCCGGGCTGGAGCCGCGATGACCAGGCGTGATGTCCTGATCGTCGCCGCGGTGGCGACTCTCGACGCCGCCCTTGCGTGGCAGGGCTGGCGGAGCACGATGATCCTGACCGATTCCCTGCCCTACCTCGATGGGGCACGGAACCTGCTGGAAGGCGGCGGGTCGCCGAAGGCCGGGAACCTGTCGAGCCTGGGCTCGCAGCAGGGACCGTCCGGCCGTCCCGTCACCGCGGCCCGGGTGCTCATGCTGGGCGTGTTCGTGCCGTGGGTGGCCCTCGTCCTGTTCGCCGAGCCCGAGCGCGCGGACCGCTGGATCTGGATCTGGTCTCTCCTGGGGCAACAGGGCATCGCCAACGACAGCCGTTGCCCGGAAGGGGTCGAGCCTCGCGACGACTGGCGGATTGTCCAGACGGCGCCCGACCCGCAGGACTGGTCGGGTCTCGTCGCGCTCGACGGCACGTTCACCGCCGGCTTCGAACCGCGCGCGCGGTTCGGTCCGTACGTCGTCTATCGGCGCGCTGCGCTGCCGTGACCGGCCGGTGAAGGCTGTCCCTTCCGTTCCCGGTCCCCGACCGCGATCCGCACGGCGGCGACCGAGCCGTCTGCCTGCCGCAGGCCTTCGACGACCACCGGCGCGCCGTCGTGCAGCCGCTCGCAGCCGCCGTCGTAGTGCGTTGCCTTCGATGCCGTGACGAGGACGCGCTCCAGCATGAAGGTCACCTCCGGACAGGACCCGCGCAGGTACGTCACGTGACCCGCACGTTCGTCGTCAGGCTGCGGTTCCCGGCCTGAGCTGGATGAGACGAGTGTCGCCGCGGGTAGCGTCATCGCGGTGACGAACGCAAACACTCCTCTGCACAGTGGGCTGGTCATCGGACCCTCCGCGTCTGGCGGTCATACCTGCCGGATTGGAAGGCAAGGCGCGGGCCAGCCGGCCGGCCCTTGTAACCACTTGACTCCGTGTGTGTTCCATCCACGCGGTCCAACGGGTGCCGCGTCGGGGGAGGGAAGCCACGTTCCACGACTGTGTAAGATCGGGGGCTCTGTTTCCGAAGGAGTGCCGTGTCGGAGAGGTTGTCCGTCGAGTTCACCGCCACGCGCGCGGATATGCGCGCGTTTCAGCGGTTCGTGACCGCCCGGATTCGAGCGTCCGTGCGATCGCCGCTGTACTGGGGTGTGCTGGTGCTGTTCGGCGTCGTCGTCGGGTTCGTGTTGTCCGGCGCGGCGGGCGTGAGGCTGCACCGCCCGACCGCTGCGCTGGTCGTGGGCCTCGGCGCGGGGATCTGGCTCGTGCTGGCGTGGCTGTACAAGCAGGCGGCGGTGCCCGACGAGCGCGGGTCGCTGGTCGGCCCGAGACGAGTCGAGCTCGACGACAGCGGCGTGCGTCAGGTCAGCGCCGTACACGACGGCCGCACCGTCTGGGCCGGCGTGCTCGCCGTCCACGTGACCCCTACGCACGTGTTCCTGATGACCGACACCCTGGCCGGCTACATCATCCCGCGCCACGTGTTCCGGTCCCCCTCCGAGTGCGACGCCTTCATCGACTTCGCCCGCCGCCACACCGGGGTCTGACCCGGGTCTGACCCCGACGCGTTCTGGGCGTGCAGGTTTGCGCCAGAATTCGTCGCAGAGTCCGAGGGTACGCACTTTCTGCGATCCGGGGTCTGACCCCGGTCTGACCCGGGTCAGACCCCGTGGGGCAAGACTCGGTGGGGTAGGATGCGGGCATGCACCCGCATGTCACTGAGGTTCTCGCGAAACTCGACGAGGCGCGCACCGGGCTGCGGCAGGCGTTCGAAGCGATTCGGCCGGAGCAGCGCGGGGTGCGTCACTGGCCCGACCGCTGGTCGGCGGCGGAGGTGATGCACCACCTGTCGCTGGCAGAGAGACGCTTTGCCGGCATCGTGCGCACGGCCATCGAACAGGCGCAAGCCTCCGGGCTCGGGGCGGAGTCGGGTCCACGCGTGCCGCTGCCGGACGCGATCGTGGCGGTGCAGGCCGACCGCGTGGCGCGGCGCACGGCCCTTGATCCGATGCAGCCGCAGCGGGACATCGACGCGGCCGCGGCATGGGACATGGCCGAGCGTGCCCGCCAGGATCTGCGATCCGTCGTGACCGGCGCCGATGGCCTGGCACTGGGCAGCGTGACGGCGTCCCACCACGCCTTTGGCCCGTTGTCCGTGTACCAGTGGGTCGAGCTGGTCGCTGCGCACGAGACACGCCACGTCGCGCAGATGCGCGAGATTGCCGGCGCCCTCGCCGACGGCCCCGCATGACGACCCGGCCCGCCGCGCGCGGCGCGGCCGCGTGACCGCTCCTTCCCGCGGCAGCCTGGCGCTGGCGGGCGCGGCCTCGTCCCTCACGCTGGCGTTCGTGCCGGCTGCCGACATCCTGCGCGAAGCGCTGCGCCGGCTCTTCCCGTCCACGTTCGTGCTCGTGGTGACCACGGCCTGCGTCGTGCTCGCGGTGGCGGCGCTCGCGTTGACCGTGGCGCGCCTCGGCCGACGCCGCCACTGGCGCCGTCTCGTGGTGCTTGCCGTGGCTGCAGCCTCCGCGTGCGGCTACGCGCTCGTCGTGGCCACGGGCAACGCGGAGGTGAACGCGGTCGAACGCGTCCACCTGCTGCAGTACGGCGTCGTGGGCGCGCTGTGGTACCAAGTCTGGCGGCACCATGGCGATCTCCGCGCCGTCGTGCTGCCGCTGGCGGCGTCGTTCGGCGTGGGCACGCTCGACGAGCTCGTGCA
>VFZH01000149.1 GCA_016871255.1 Acidimicrobiia bacterium
CGGCAGCAGACTCGGCGGCTGGCTGCGGCAGTCCGGCCTGCGTCTCAGCCTGAGCGGCCTGCTCCTGCTGGCGATGGGCTGCGGCCTGGCGGGCGCGATGGCGGGTGTGACGGCGGGCCTGGCGCCGTACGTCGCCGTGCTCGCGTTCGCCGCCCCGGCTGCCATCCCGTTCGGCGTGGTCGCCTGGCGCCGGTCGGCCCGGCTCCGGCGGTTCGAGGAGCTGTTTCCCGAGGCGCTCGACCTGATCTCGCGCGCGGTCCAGGCCGGGCACGCCTTCGCCGCCGGCCTGAAGATGGTGGCCGACGAGATGCGCGATCCCGTCGGGCCGGAGTTCCGCGCCACGTTCGACGAACAGAACTTCGGCCTGCCAATGGCCGAGTCGCTCCACCACCTGTCGAAGCGGGTGCCGCTGGTGGACGTGCGGTTCTTCGTCACGGCCGTCCTCATCCAGCGGGAGACCGGCGGCAACCTCGCCGAGATCCTCGACAACCTCGCCAACGTCGTCCGCGAGCGGTTCACGTTGCAGCGCCAGGTGCGGACCCACACGGCTCACGGCCGGTTCACCGGCTACATCCTGATCGGGCTCCCGGCGTTCCTGGCGCTGGCGCTGTCCTTCATCCAGCCCGATCACATGAACCTGCTGTTCCAGGACCCGATCGGCCAGCGGCTGATCGTGGCGGCGATCACGATGCAGGCGATCGGCTGGCTCTGGATCAGGAAGGTGATCCACATCGAGGTGTAGACGTGCTGGCCCTTCTGCCTCTGCTCGCGTTCGCGTTCGGTACGCTCGGCCTGGCCGGGGCGGCCTGGTGGCTGCTGTCACGCCGGGCCGTGGCGGTGGACCGCAGGATCCGGGAGGTGGTCGAGCGCGAGCCGGAGGCGGATCCCGAGCGCGCTCAGCAGGTGGCGGAGTTCTTCGGCCGCGTCGGCCGCCGCGCGCCGAAGTCGCCGAAGGAGCTGAGCAAGCTGAGCCTGCGCCTGGTACGGGCCGGGTTCCGCCGGCCCGACGCGCTGGCGATCTTCATCGGGATGCGTCTGACCGTCGCGCTGGCCGCGTTCCTCCTGCTCGTGACCCCGATCCTGATGCGCCCGAACGTCGCCCTGGCGCTGGTGGCCCTCGGGTTCGGCTACATCCTGCCGGGCATCGTGCTGGCGCGGCTGGCGGGCCGCCGGCAGAAGCGCATTCAGCTCGCGCTGGCCGACACGCTGGACCTGCTGGTGGTGAGCGTCGAGGCGGGGCTGGGGCTCGACCAGGCGCTTGCCCGGGTCGGCGACGAACTCCAGCACACGTATCCCGACCTGTCGGGCGAGCTGCGCCTGGTCAATCTCGAGCTGCTCGCCGGCACGGCCCGGAGCGACGCGCTGCGGAACCTGGCGGATCGGACCGGCGTGGACGATCTCAACTCGCTCGTGACGATGCTGATCCAGACGGACAAGTTCGGGACGAGCGTGGCGCAGTCGTTGCGCGTCTTCTCCGAGACGTTGCGCACGAGACGGCGGCAGCGGGCGGAAGAGGCCGCGGCGAAGACCGGCGTGAAGATGGTGTTCCCCCTCGTGGTGTGCATTTTTCCCGCGGTCTGGGTCGTCGCCATCGGGCCGGCGGCGATCAAGTTCGTGCGCGTGCTGGGGCCGCTCGTGAGCGGCCTGGAGTAGACCAGGGTGCCGGTTCTCGAGCCAGCCGTCCACCCGGAGGCGTGCGCCGTGATCGCGCCCGCGCGGCCGGCCGACCTGCGCGACTCCGGCCTCGGCGAGGAGACGGTCGCATCGCTCGTCCTCAAGTGGCTGCACCGGGGGGAGCGGACGGGGATGGACCTGGCGGACGCCGTCGGCCTGTCCTACGCGATCCTCGAACCGCTCATCGAGCAGCTCCGCTTCGAGCAGCTCGTCGAAGTGAAGCGCGCCAGCGGCGCCGGCACGGCGGGCTACCGCTACGCGCTGACCGGCGAGGGGCGCGTCCGCGCCGTACGCGCCATGGCGCGTTGCGGGTACGTGGGCGTGGCGCCGGTCCCGCTCGAGCAGTACGCGGCGTACATGGCGGCGCTGTCCGACGCGCACGCGCCCGTCGATCGGACCACCGTGGCGCAGGCGTTCTCGCACCTGGTCGTCCAGCCCGCGATGCTCGACCAGCTCGGACCCGCGATCGCGGCGCGGCGGGCGGTGTTCCTGTACGGTCCCCCCGGTAACGGCAAGAGCGCGATGGGCGAGGGAATCGGCCGGGCGCTCGGAGGCGACATCTACATCCCCGGCGCCATCGACGTGGAGGGGCAGGTGATCGCCTTGTTCGACCCTGCCGTGCACCAGTCCCGGGACACCGTCGGGAACGGCAGCCTGATCCGGGCCGACGACGAAGTGGACGGGCGATGGGTGCGGATCCGCCGGCCCGTCATCACGGTCGGCGGCGAGCTGTCCGCGGAGATGCTCGAGCTGCGGTTCGATGCACTCTCCGCCTTCTACGAGGCCCCCGTGCAGCTCAAGGCGAACGGCGGCCTGCTGCTGGTGGACGACTTCGGCCGGCAGAAGGTGTCGCCCCGGGACCTCCTCAACCGCTGGGTGGTGCCGCTCGAATCGCGCGTGGACTACCTGACGCTGCAGACCGGGCGCAAGTTCGGGCTGCCGTTCGACGCCATGGTGGTGTTCGCTACGAATCTGCAGCCCGGGGATCTGGCCGACGAGGCGTTCCTCCGGCGCATCCCGTACAAGGTGCTGGCGAAGGATCCGACCGTGGAGCAGTTCAGCCGGATCTTCGAGCAGACGTGCCAGCGGCACGGGCTGGCGTTCGACCCGGCGCAGGTCGCGCACCTGCGAGAGCACTGCTACCTCGGCCGGGGTATCCCGATGCGGGCCTGCCATCCGCGCGACCTGATCGGCCAGATCGTCAGTTTCTGCCGGTACCACCAGCGGCCGGTGGAAGTGACCCCCGAGCTGCTCGACGTCGTCTGCGCCACGTATTTCATCGACGACACGCCCGGCGACGGTGTACGGGCCGGCTGAAGCCGGCACCTCACAGTTGTACCCGTCAGGCCGCCGATCGTCCTTGTTCACCCGGGCGTTCATCAACCCCGGGGGGGACGGCGTTCCTGGCCCGAGCGAAGTCGAAGGCAGCCGGCCCATCCCCATTTGTCAGGTCCCGCGACCCGTAGTAAGCTGCTGCAGCTACACCATTTCCAGAGAGGGCACCCGTGCTCCGAATTTGTTACACGCTCGCGCTGGTCAGCGTCCTTGGCGGCACGCTCGCTGCCCAGCAGCCACAGTCGTCCGGCACCCTGACCGATACCGAGCTCGTGGGCCGCAAGATCTTCCAGACCCGGTGCGCCATGTGTCACGTCGGCCAGGATCCGGCCACCGAGTTCCAGAGCGATGCCGAGAAGCCGGCCCAGCCGCGGCAGACGACGTTCGGCCCGCTGCTGAGCAAGGCGCAGACCGCCAACGAGACGCTGCTGCGCAGCAAGATCGCCAACGGCGGACCGCGCATGCCGGCCTACAAGCTGGCCTTGACCGACGAGCAGATCGGTCAGGTGATCGCCTTCATGAAGACAATCGAGAAGCCCCTGACCTTGCTGGCTTCCGACAAGCCAGGTGAATGAGGAGCGACAGATGAAGACACGACGCACGCGAACTCAGTTCGGCTTCGCCCTGGCGATGACCGGGGTACTCGTCGTCGCCCTGGCCGTGGTACACGGACAGGGATCGGAAGCGCTGCTGACGGGCACGATCACCTCGGATGGCAAGCCGGTCGAAGGCGTGGCGGTTTCCGCCAAGATCGACGGGGAGTCGATGACCGCCTCGGTCTACACCGGCGCGGACGGGCAGTACTTCTTCCCGCCGATGAAGAGCGGGAAGTACGACGTGTGGGCGCAGGCCATCGGCCTCAATCGCGCGGAAGCGTCCGCGACGCTCGGGTCGGGCGTGAGTCGCGTGAACTTCACGATGACGAAGACCGACGACCTCATCCCGCAGCTCTCCGGGTACCAGGTCATGGCGGCCCTGCCCGAAGACACGGTCCAGCAGCGGCGCGGGAAGGCCCTGTTCCAGAAGAACTGCACGTACTGCCATCAGACCAGCACGGCGCTGCGCGGCCGGTTCGACCAGCACGGCTGGGAGATCATCGTCGGCGTGATGATGAACGGGTTCTCCCCGTCGAACAAGATGCAGCTCGAGCCGTGGCAGCAGGAGCTGGCCGTCTGGCTGACCGAGATGCGCGGCCCGGGCCCGTCGCCGATGAAGCCGCAGGTGTTCCGCCCGAGCGGTGAGGCCACGCTGCCGGTCGTCTACGAGTACGACGTCGCATACGTCGGCGGCGGGTACTCGACGCACAACGGCAGCGACTGGCGCTTCGGCGCGGCGAGCTCCGCCGGAGGCGCCGCGGGCATGCACGACGCGGCCCTGGACCGCGACGGCAACTTCTGGATGACCTCGACGCGGCGGAGCATGACGCGGACGGTGGCCAGGGTGGACGGGAAGACGGGCGAGACGACCGAATACGCGGTGAAGCTCGAGAACGGCGAGGCCGCGCGTTCGCACGGCATCTACCCTGCCACCGACGGGAAGATCTACTTCAACGCGTCGCCGCGGATCGCGTACCTCGACGGCACGCTGGGGATCATCCATCCCGGCGACCGGGAGGTCGAGAGCGTGCCGGCCCCGGCCGGCGTCGGCGGGTGGCTGGGCGAGGATGGCAACGGCTACATCTGGGCCCAGAGCGGCACGATGCAGGAGGGTGCTGCGGTCCGGTTCGATCCGCGGACCCGGAAGTTCGACGTGTACAAGTCGCCCACCGGTTCGCTGACCTACGGGATCGCGGGTGACATGCACGGCAACGGCTGGTGGACGGCGGTGAACGACGACATCATGGTCCATGCGGACACGTCCACCGGACAGGTGACGGAGGTCCTGCTGCCGGAGCGGCCGGCTGCCGAGTACCTCAAGCCGGGGGACTTCCCGGCAGACTACGAGATTCCGCGCCGCGGACTCGGAGGCAAGCAGTCGCCCCGCCGCCCGCACGCGGACATGAAGCGGCCGTCGCTGTGGGTCACGAACTTCTACGGCAACACGCTGCTGCACATCAACACGCAGACGAAGGCACTGACCTACCACGCCGTGCCGTACCCGGGCATGAACCCGTACGAGGCGAGAGTGGACAGCCAGGGCCGCGTGTGGGTGACGTTCCAGAACTCGGACGAGACGGGCCGGTTCGACCCGTCGACCGCGACCTGGACGATGTACAGCTACCCGACCAGGGGTATGGCGCAGCGCCAGAACAACATCGACGAGAAGGATGGGGTGCTGCAGATCGTGTCGGCGTCGGGGCCGTCCACGCGCGTCGGGCGGATGGTCATCCGCAGCGCTGCTGACGTGCAGGCCCTTCGCGACCGGGTTCGCTAGCCCGGGACCGCCGGTCTCACCTGAAGGGGCAGGCGCATGGCGCCTGCCCCTTTGTTCGTTTCCGAGAGCGTGCTACCGGTTCCCGAAGCTGGCGCCGAGCGCGGCCGTCTGGTGCGGCCGTTCTCCTGCGAGCAGCCGCGGAGCCGTGGCGCGATCGATGGCGATGGTGGCCGACTCGCCGTCCGCGCCGAGCGCTCCCGCGGGCCGGTTGTTGATCAACAGCGACAGGGCGCCTGCATCCGCCATCCAGAGCAGCGCGTCCTCCTTCGCCGACACGACGATCGTTTCCCCGGCGCGCATGGCGTGATCCATCGACTGCCCGCCGTCAACCAGCATCGTGATCAGGGACTCGCGCGTGGCCGTCAGGGTCAGCAGCAGCCCTTCGCTCAGGTCGGGGACGAACCCCGCCGGGGTGGCGTCCAGAGCGGTACGCGCCGGTGGATCGGGCCGGCTGCCGACGCGCGCAGACGCAACCGGGGCAGCGGCTTCGGGTGTCACCGGCCAGCCGCCGCCGGTGAGCAGGAGCGCGGCCAGGATGAACCCCGCCGCGGCCACCGCCGCCATGCCGGCGGCTGTCGGTCCCCCGCGGACCGTTCGCACGAGTCCGGGGCGCGTGCGCCGTGGCGCTGTCGCATCCGGCGGCAGCACCTCGCAGTCCGGCTCCGTTCGCGGGTGGGCGGCCGCGATGGCGCCCAGCAGACTGCTGCCGTCGCCGAGTGCGGTCACGCCGGCCTGCAGGCAGGTTGCGAGGTCGGCGCGAAAACGCGCGAGCTGTTCGAGCTCGCGGCGGCTCGCTTCGAGCCGGCCGAACACCAGCGACTCCGCCTGAGCTTCCGCGCGGCGCAGCGTCTGCAGCGCCTGCTGCTCCGCGCGGGCGCGGATTGCCTCGGCGTCGCGCTCGGCCAGGGCCAGGCGCCGGTCTGGGTCCCGTGACCGCTGCTCGGCCAGCACGGCGTCCACCCGCTCCACGGCTTCGAGCAGCCGGCGGCGATCTGTCTCCGTGTCTTCGAGGAACGCGTCCACCTGCGCGCGGTCGTAGCCTCGCCAACAGGCCCGGAACGTCGGCCGGGCAGACGGCCGGTCCCAGAGAGACGTCACTCCCTTCGGCATCCGAGGGGTGATGGGAACTCCGTGCCAGCGCTTCCCGAATGCGTGGGCGCCGCGAACCCATCCTGTCTCAGGAACTTACGGCCTCCGCTCGCCGCAGCGCCGGGTGAGGCCCGCGCGGGCTGGTTACGGATGCGTGATCGCGCCGTCGAGATTCAGATCCGGATGCGCGGTGGGGACCCGCTACGCGGGTCCATTCAGCCGGCAGCCGTCGTACCTGTTCTGCCGACCGTCGGTTCGTGGCCCCGATCGACTCGCCAACGAGCGCCTGCTCGTTCGACGGAACGCGCGAAGGCATCGCACAGGCTCCTTGACGAGCCAGTCATCACCCTCGGCACGCTCGAGAACCGGCGCAGCTATGGCCCGGCGGGCGCGCCGGGCAGCAGGTCGAGGACGTTCCAGCCGGGCAGCTCCGTTCGGATCTCGCGCAGTCCCCGCGTGAAGAGCTGCAGGATGCGGCCGCTGGTCCGGAAGTCCTCGAGGATGGCCGCCCGGCGGCTCGTACGCAGGTCGCCGATCACGAACGCCAGCGTGGCGCCCATCACGGTGCCCTCTTCCGTCGCGGTCTCGGTGAACCGCCTCTGGAACCCCCGCAGGACGGCTTCGAACTCCGGTTCGTGCCAGCGCGCGACACCGGGCTCGAGGCGCAGGAAGTCGTGCAGGGCCGAGGCGTATTCGGCGGTCGGCGGCCGGTGCCAGAAGGACACGTCCGGACCGAAGGTGTCCACGTAGGCGGGCAGGTAGACGTTGGCGTTGCGTGGCACCTGCTTCACGAGTGCCGGGTTGTACCGCTTCACCTCGTCGGTCCGCAGACCGCTCCGCCGCACCACCTCCGACACCGGGAGCGCGCGGGTGGCCCGCATGGCGTACACGGGCCGCTGCGGGATCTCGCTGATCAGCCGGCTGACCGTGTGCGTGTTCCCGAACACCATCTCGGAGTAGAGCACCGAGCGCGGTCCGTACGAACGGTACAGGTCGCGATAGCCCATGAGCGAGATCGCACGCAGGCGGCGGGCGAACTCGCCGCCGATGAAGTACTGTTCGCGGGCGTCGGTGGCGCCCAGCCGCTCGCCGTTGATCAGCACGCGCCCGACGTTCACGCCGCCCGAGTGGTGTTCGGACAGCGCCGGGATGAAGCTGCCGTACATGGTCGCCAGGATCGACAGGTAGGCGGCACAGAAGGGCGCTTGCGTCGTCTGGTTGTAAGCTTCGAGCTCCTGCGAGGTCAGGCGATTGAGCTGGCGCCAGTTCGTCGGCAGCCACTGGCAGAAGCCCAGCGCCCGCGCTCTCGACCGCGCGCGCCCGTCGAGGCTCGACTCCAGAATCGCCTGCGACAACCCGATTTCGGCGGGCACACCGAATCGCTCGTAGATGGAACCCCATTCGGAGAGGAAGGCGCCGTAGCGTTCGGCGTTCGTGATCAGGCGCTGGCCGCGGGCCGGGTTGTGGACCAGCGGCCCGGTCGTCGGCTCGAGGATTCGCACGACCGCGTCCCGGCGATCGGAGAGCCGGCGGGGAAGCGCGCGCCCGGCGAGGAGCGACGACAACGTGGGGTCTTCCCACCTGGCGTCACGGTTCCAGTCACCCTGGACCGGGAAGGTCGCCAGCAGACGCCCGTTGGTGGCGCTGCCGAGCAGGATGCGGCCGTCGGGGATGGCGAAGATGTGCTGCCAGAACTCGTACGCCGGCCTGAACGTTCTGACCGT
>VFZH01000150.1 GCA_016871255.1 Acidimicrobiia bacterium
TCATGCGGATCTGGGAGATTTCGTTCGACGACCTGGCGCCCGTGGCGCCCGTGCCCCCGACGAAGGTCGCCGTCGGCCATGCCACGGCGCCGAGGGCGGTTACGAGGAGATTGCGGGTGGCGATGGTTCCGGTTTCCCCGGTGGTGTCGCTGAGACGGCCGGATCCGTCCACCTCGTCCACCGCCAGGGGCACGGCTGGCGCCCACGGCGATGCGGGGTCCACGGCCTGGAGCACCGCCGTCGCCTGACTCGAGAGCAGAAGGTCGGCGATCTGCTCGAGCGTGTCCCTGGCGACCGTCGTCTCGCCGCCGGGCGGCACCGTCCCCGCTTCTTCAGCGCTCCGGAGCTGCTCTGCGGCACGCAGGTACGCCACGCTGGCGCGCTGGTCCTGTTCGGGGCTGAGTGGAGCGTTGGCGGCGGCCAGGATCTGCCGCAGGGCGGGAAGCCCTCCCTGCCGCCGGATCTCGGCCACGCGGAAGGCCTCCCATACCTCGTTCTGTTCGGCGGTCAGCACGTTCCGGAGCGTCGCTTCGAACGCTTCGTTCATCCACTGGATGCCTGCCAGCGCACGATCGCGATCGGCGCCCCGGACCGCACCCCGGCTGAAGTCCATGATGTCGCCGAACAGCCGCTCCGACACCTGTCGCTGCTCCTCCATGACGAGCGACAGCTCTCGACTCTGCTGTTCGCTGAACGGGAGCCGCGCGTCGTCGAGCACGCGCTGGACCCTGGCTTTCATCTCATCCAGCGGATTCGACGTGACGACCTGCGCGCCGGCGATCGCAGGCATCGTGGTGGCGGCCGCGACAGTGACAGCCACGGACACAGCGACAGCGACGGAGCACCGCGACATGCGATCAGCCATGTTACATCCCGTGCCGGAGCGTGCGGAATGTTCCGGAGGCTATTTTTCTCACGATGCGTCTTGCTATTTCTCCTTATGTTCGCCTATATAGGGATAGGCAAACATATGGCGAATATAACAAGGGTTGCTCTGGAATCCGCCCTGTCGGCCCGGCAACTCGATCGCACGCTGACCTCCCGGCTGCCGCCGCCCGATCGGACGATGGCCTCGGGGGCGGTCCCCTCGACGCTGGCCGTGCTCGATGCCGTGCTGGGTGGCGGGTTCCCGGCCGGGCAGCTGTCCGAGATCGCGGGTCCGCCCTCATCGGGCCGGACGAGCGTGCTGCTCGGCGCGCTGGCGGCGGCGACGACGCGTGGGGACCTCGCAGCGCTGATCGACACGTGCGATCGCCTGGACGTGTGTTCGGCGCACGGCGTGGCGCTCGACCGGCTGCTGTGGATCAGGGGCGAAGACCTGTCGGCAGGCCGCCCGGGTGCGCCCCGGACGCTTGCCGTCCGGGCGCTCGAACGGGCGGTGACGGCGCTGCTGTTCGTGCTGCACGCCGGCGGATTCGGTCTGGTTGCCCTCGATCTGGCCGACGTGCCGGCGTCACTGCTGGGAAACGTGCCGCGCACGACGTGGCTGCGGGTGCAGCGGGCCATCGAAGGCAGTGACACGGCGTGCCTGCTGGTGGCGGCCCGGCCGCTCGCCCGCAGTGCGGGGGGCGTGACCGTGCTGCTCGATGGTCACGGCGGCGTGCGCTGGGCAGGGACGTCGGCGCGCAGCCGCCACCTGACGGGTCTCGACATCGCCGGGCGTGTGATCGCGCCCCGCCGCCAGGCCGGAGTGTTTGGGGCGGCGAGATAAAGCCCAAAGCCCAAAACCCAAGCCAAATCCCAATTCCCAACTCCCAACGCAGATTGCACGCCTCAATCGCCAATCGTCAATTACCAATGCAATCGTCAATCTCCAATCTCAAATCATCAATGACCTTGTTCGCCTCGCTCGCCGGTCCTTCCCTTGATGGTCTGCTCGGCGTGGCGCGCGAGTTCTCGCCGCGTGTGGCGGTCGAGACGTGCGGCGTGACGCTCGATGTCAGTGGCGTGGCGCGGCTGTTCGGCGACGCGCGGACGCTGGCTGCGGCGATCGAACGCGAAGCAGCTGGCCGCGGGATGACGGCACGCGTGGCCGTGGCGTCCACACACACGGCGGCGTACCTGCTGGCGTGCACGCGGCCGGGGGTGACGGTCGTCGAACCCGGCGACGAAGCGCGCGCGGTGGGGGCGAGCAGACTCGAAATCCCGAATCCCCAATCCCCAATCCCAAAGGGAAGGGCCATGTCCGTGGCTGGGGAGGACAGGGAAGTGGTCGCCAGCTGGGTCACAAACGCGCCGCTCGCCAATCCCCAATCGCCAATCGCCAATGCAATCCCCAATCCCCAATCGTCAATCGCCAATGCAATCCCCAATCCCCAATCTCCAATCGTCAATGTTCTTCTCCGCTGGGGCCTCCGGACCCTGGGTGAGTTCGCGCGTCTGCCGGCGGACGGCGTTGCGGCCCGGCTGGGGCAGGCCGGCGTGCGGTGGCAGCGGGTGGCGCGCGGGGACGATCTCGAGCCGTTCGTGCCGACCGTGCCCGAAGAGCGGTTCGAGGACACCCTCGATCTCGAGTGGCCGATCGAGGGGCTCGAGCCGCTGTCCTTCATCCTGACCCGGCTGCTGGAGCCGCTGGCCGGCCGGCTCGCGCGGCGCGGCCGAGGCGCCGCCGCGCTGCACGTCCACCTGCACCTCGTCACGCGCGACGTTCACACGCGCACGCTGGTGCTGCCTGCGCCCATCGGCGATGCGAAGACGCTGCGCACGCTGGCGCTGCTCGATCTGGAATCGCACCTGCCCCCGGCGGGCATCGATCGCGTGACCGTGTCGATCGACCCGGCGCCTGGCCGGGTGCTGCAGTATTCGCTGCTCGTCCGGCCGTTGCCGACGCCCGCGCAGCTCTCCACGCTGCTGGCCCGCCTGGATGCGCTGATGGGCGCCGGCCGCTGCGGCGCGCCGGCGGTGGTCGATTCGTGGCGGCCGGGCGCGTTCGCGCTCCGGCCGTTCCGGCCTCCGGACCGGGTGCCGGCAGCCCCGCCGCCCGGGGGACAGGATGCCGCACGCGATCTGGTGCTGCGCCGCTTTCGGTCGCCTGTGCCGGTGCGAGTGCGAACGGCGTCCGGGACTCCCGCTTCAGTGATGGTCGATCGGCGCGGCCCCGCCGGCGGCCGCGTGCAGCAGTCCGCCGGCCCCTGGCGCGCCTCGGGCGGGTGGAGGGAGGTGTGGGATCGCGACGAGTGGGACGTCACGCTCGCTGGTGGAGGCACCTACCGCCTGTTTCGCGATCGCGCGACAGCCGGCTGGTTCATCGAAGGGGAGATCGACTGAATCGATTGGTGATTGGAGATTGGGGATTGATGAGTGCGTTGACGATTGAACGATTGGTGATTGACGCCAGTTGCGATCACCATCGCTCGACGTGACGTCGAGCCGTCGCCAATCCCCCAATCATCAATGCCTCCCCAATCATCAATCTCCAATCATCAATGCAATCCCCAATCCCCAATCGTCAATCTCCAATGTTCATTGAGCTCCATTCCTCCTCCGCCTTCAGCTTCCTGCAGGGCGCGTCGCTGCCTGAGACACTCGTGGCGCGCGCGGCGGATCTCGGCTACTCCGCGCTGGCGCTCGTCGATGCCGACGGCGTGTACGGCGCGCCGCGTTTTCACAAGGCGGCCACCCGGGCCGGTGTGCGCGCCATCATCGGGGCGGAGCTCTCGATCGGTGAGAACCGGGTCAAATCCCGAATCCCAAAGTCCAAATCCCAAGCCAAGTCCCAAATCACAAATCCCAACGCAGACCTCACGCCTCACTCGTCCATGCAATCCGCCATCCTCGATCCCCAATCCCCAATGTCATTGGCCGTATTGGTCGAGTCCCCCGAGGGCTACCGGAACCTCTGCCGCCTGATCACGCGCATGAAGATGCGCGCGCCCAAGGGTGAAGGTGCGCTGGCGCTCGAGGAGCTGGACGGGCACACCCGCGGGCTGGTGGCCGTGGCCGGCCGGTCGCTCGTGGATGCGCGGCGGCACGGCGTGGGGGGGCTGCTGGATCGGCTCGTGGGGGTGTTCGGGCGCGCGAACGTCCGGGTGGAGCTGCAGCGGCACGGCCTGCGGGATCAGGAGCACGACAACGCCGCGCTGGTGGCGCTGGCCGCGGCGTTCAAGGTGCCGCTCGTCGTCACCAACGGCGTCCGCTTCGCGGCGCCGGCCGACCGGCCGCTGTTCGACGTGCTCACCTGCGTCCGCCATCACACGACCGTGGACGAGGCCGGGCGGCTGTTGTCGAGAAACGCCGAGCGGTATCTCAAGCCGCCCGAGACGATGGCCCGGCTGTTCGCGGATCATCCCGGGGCGCTCGCGGAAACCGCAGCGCTGGCCGAGCGGCTGCAGTACACGATGGCGGACCTCGGCTACCGCTTTCCCGTGTATCCCGTGCCGGACGGCGACACGGCCATCTCGTTCCTCCGCCGCCTGACCGAGGCGGGCGCGCGCGATCGCTACCGGCCCTTCACCGATCGGGCCCAGGCGCAGATCGCCCGCGAGCTGGCGCTCATCGAGAAGCTGGATCTCGCCGGCTACTTCCTGATCGTCTGGGACATCGTCAACTTCTGCCGGCGGCACGACATCCTCGTGCAGGGCCGGGGCTCGGCCGCCAACAGCGCGGTCTGCTACAGCCTGGGCATCACCGCCGTCGATCCGATCGCGATGGACCTGCTGTTCGAGCGCTTTCTTTCGGAAGAACGCGGCGAATGGCCGGATATCGATCTCGACCTGCCGAGCGGCGACCGGCGCGAGCAGGTGATCCAGCACGTGTACGAGAAGTACGGCGCACGCGGCGCCGCCATGACGGCCAACGTCATCACCTATCGCGGCCGGAGCGCCGCACGCGAGGTGGGCAAGGCGCTGGCGCTCGACGCGGAACGGATCGACCGGCTGGCGACGGTCATGCACCACTTCGAGTTCACCGACCCGAAGGAGACGCTCGACCGGAACCTGGCGGCGGCGGGGCTCTCGCGCGACGAGCCGCGCCTGGCGGCGTTCGCCGATCTCTGGACGGCCATCCAGGACCTGCCGCGCCACCTCGGGCAGCACTCCGGGGGGATGGTGATCGCCGAGGGGGCGCTCGACTCGGTCGTGCCGCTCGAGCCGGCCAGCATGCCGGGCCGCGTCGTGATCCAGTGGGACAAGGACGACTGCGCCGACATGGGCATCGTCAAGGTGGACCTGCTCGGGCTGGGGATGATGGCGGCGCTCGAAGACGCGATCGAGCTGGTGGGGCAGGCGGGCGCGCCGCTGGATCTCGCGCACCTGCCGCCCGACGATCCCGAGGTCTACGCCCTGCTCCAGCAGGCTGACACGGTCGGCGTCTTCCAGGTGGAATCGCGCGCGCAGATGGCCACGCTGCCGCGGCTCAGGCCCGAGCGCTTCTACGACCTCGTGGTGGAGGTCGCGATCATCCGGCCGGGCCCGATCGTCGGCGACATGGTGCACCCGTACCTGAACCGGCGCGCGGGGCGCGAGCCGGTCGTGCCGCTGCACCCCTCGCTCGAGCCGGTGCTGGCGCGCACGCTCGGCGTGCCGCTCTTCCAGGAACAGCTGCTGCGGATGGCGATGGTGGCGGCCGGGTTCACGGGCGGGCAGGCCGAGGAGCTGCGGCGCGCGATGGGGTTCAAGCGATCCGAGCGGCGGATGCGCGAGATCGAGGTGCAGCTTCGCGCGGGGATGGCCGAGCGCGGCATCACCGGGCCCACCGCAGACCGCATCGTGACGTCGATCACCTCGTTTGCGCTCTACGGGTTCCCCGAGTCGCACGCGGCCAGCTTCGCGCTGCTGGCCTACGCGAGCGCATACCTGAAGGTGCACTACCCGGCGGCGTTCTACACGGCGCTGCTCAACAACCAGCCGATGGGGTTCTACCACCCCGCGTCGCTGGTGAAGGACGCGCAGCGGCGCGGCGTGCGGTTCCAGCCGATCGACGCGCAGGTGTCCGACTGGCGCTGCACGGTGGAGCCCGACGGCGCGATCCGCCTCGGGCTGATGTACGTGACCGGGCTGCGCAAAGAGGCGGGGCAGGCGATGGCGGCGATCGAACGCGGAGTGGTGGAAGACGTGCCGGAGCAGTGTCCCAAGTGCGGCGGTGACCGCTCGCTGCTCGAGCGGGTGACGCCGGCCCCGGGCCTCGCCGAAGCCGGGCGAAGGCGGGCGCGCGTTGAAGAGACTGTCTGGTTCTGCAATACGTGCGCGCACGACTGGAAGGTGCCGCCGCGGCGGACGGGGCGCTTCCGTTCGATCGAGGACGTGGCACGGCGCGCGGGGCTCAGGCGCGACGAACTGGCGACGCTGGCCGACATCGGGGCGCTCAATGCCTTCACCGCCGAACGCCGGAGCGCGCTGTGGCAGATCGAGCGGGCCGTCCGGCCGGCCGGGGGGGAGTTGCTCGATGAGGTGGGGCTCGCTGGCGAGGAGCCAGCTGAAGCTGGCCCCTCCATGCATGCCCGTGGGATGCACGGCGCAGGGCGAACGGACGGGAACCGGCTCGCGGACGAGGGATCCGAGAGCAGTGCCAGCCCCTTGCCGGTGATGGGCGCCGACGAGCGGCTGCAGGCCGACTACGCCGGGATGGGGCTGACGATCGGCCCGCACCCGATGGCGCTCCGGCGCGTGGATCTGTCGCTGAGGGGTGTCCTGCGCGCCACCGATCTGCCGGGTGTGCGTGACGGCCGGCGTGTGCGCGTGGCGGGAATGGTCATCACGCGGCAGCGTCCCGGCACGGCGAAGGGGTTCGTGTTCCTCACGCTCGAAGACGAAACCGGCATCGCGAACGTGATCGTCCGCCCCGATCTGTTCGATCGCCAGCGGCTGACGATCGTCGGCCAGCCGTTCCTGGTCGTCGATGGCGTGCTGCAGCAGCAGGACGGGGTGGTCTCGGTCCGCGCCGAGCGCGTGTCCGCCGTGACCGGCGCCGCGGCGGTCGATGCGCACGACTTCTACTGAGCCCGCGCCGCGGGTGCGCGCCTTCAGTCGGCGCAGCCGGTGGCGACCGCCAGCGCCCGGCAGGTCGCGCGCAGCTGCGTCGCCGAGAGGCTGCCGACGTACCCGACCAGCCGGGCGCGTTCCACGGTCTGCACGTGATCGAAGTTGGCGGCGGACGGGTGCTTCAGGCCCTCGGCTTCACCCACGAGCACCTCGCTCGGCACCCCGCGAATCGTGGACGTGATTGGCGCCACCATCACCGTGTGCAGCCGCTCGATCGCGTCGTCGCGCGACACCACCAGCACGGGGCGCCGCCTGTCCGGCGCCTTGAACCGGTACGTCCAGATGTCGCCGCGCCTCACGGTTCTGGCCATGCGCCCTCGTCAGCCCAGTCCGCAAGCTCGCCGATCTCCCGGCCGCCGCCGTATGCCTTCCGGTAGGCGTCGCGGGTCGCGCGTTTCTGCCGCTGGCGCAGATGGGCCTCGACCGCCTCGCGGAATACCGCCGAGCGACCCCGGCGCCGCACCTCCTCGTCCGCGTCGAGCCGCGCCAGAAGCGCGTCATCGACAGTGATCTGTATAGCCTTCATGTCGATGATGATACGACATCCCTGAGGTGCTCCCCGCAGGCTGCACATGGCCCTGCAGGGTCATGGCGTTGTTCCACCGGAGCGCGTATCATCCGGCCGTGACACGGGATCGGCGCCCGTTCTGAGGGGCGCGTCCCCCAGCCGCTCATGTACCGAGGCCCGCTCGCCGCCCTCGTGTTCGTCTCGGCCATGGCGCCGGGCCCGGCCGTTGCCCAGTCCCCCGGGGCGGTCCTGCCTCCCACCGCCGGCGGATCCGCCGCGCTGGTTCGTACCTACTGCACGACCTGTCACAACCAGCGGCTGAAGACCGGCGGGCTGGCGCTCGATGCGCTGGACGTGTCGGACCCCGGCCGGGACGCGGCCGTATGGGAGCAGGTCGTGCGCAAGGTGCGCGCAGGGATGATGCCGCCATCCGGCGCGCGGCGTCCCGACAGGGCGGCAGCCGAGGGGTTCGCGGCGTGGCTCGAAACGTCACTGGACTCCGCGGCCGCGGCGGCGCCGAACCCTGGACGCACCGAAGCGATGCACCGGCTGAATCGCGCCGAGTACCGGAACGCGGTCCGCGACCTGCTCGGCCTGGACCTCGACGTGGCGGCGCTGCTGCCGGCTGACGACGCCAGCTATGGCTTCGACAACATCGCGGGGGTGCTGCGCTTTTCGCCACTGCTGCTGGAGAAGTACCTGACGG
>VFZH01000151.1 GCA_016871255.1 Acidimicrobiia bacterium
GCCGGCGCCCGTTGCCCCCGCGGTGATCCTGCGGGACGCGTCGGGCCGGGTGACCGCTCGGGCCGTGCGCCTCCGGGAGGCGCTCGGCGTCGATGGCCGTCTGGACGAGGCCGTCTACCGCGAGGTGCCCCCGATGGACGGGTTCATCCAGGCGGAGCCCAAGGCCGGTCCTCCGGCGACGCAGCCGACACACGTCTGGGTCCTCTTCGACGACGACGCCATCTACGTGAGCGTCCGGTGCTGGGAGCAGTACCCAAATCGCCTCATCGCCGACGAGATGCGCCGCGACAGCATGAACATCATCCAGAACGACCACTTCGGCTTCAGCCTGGATACGTTCTACGACCGCAGGAACGCGATCGTCTTCAACGTGACGCCGGCGGGCGCGCGCTTCGACGCGCAGGTCAGCGACGAGCGCCAGCTCAACGTCGCGTGGAATCCGGTCTGGCGGGTGGAGGTGGGCCGGTTCGAAGGGGGGTGGTCCATCGAAGTCGAGCTGCCCTTCAAGTCGATCAGGTATCGCCCGGGCAACCCGCAGGTGTGGGGCTTCCAGGCGCGGCGGGACAACAAGTGGATGAACGAGATCTCCTACCTCACCCCGATGCCCCCCGCCCACGCGGCCAGCGGCATGAGGCAGGTGTCGGAGGGCGCGACGCTCGTCGGCATCGAGGTCCCTCCCCGGGCGCTCAATCTCGAGGTCAAGCCGTACCTGACTGCCGATCTCACGACGGATCTCCAGTCGTCCGTGCCCATCTCGAACGACGCCGCGCTGGACATGGGCGTGGACGTGAAGTACAGCCTGACGGAGAACCTGACCGCGGACCTGACGTACAACACCGACTTCGCCCAGGTCGAAGCGGACGAGCAGCAGGTCAACCTGACACGATTCAGCCTGTTCTTTCCGGAGAAACGGGAGTTCTTCCTGGAGAACCAGGGGATCTTCAACTTCGGCGGCCTGGGCAGTGGCGCGAGCAGCACGCCAACGCTCTTCTACAGCAGGCGGATCGGTCTGCACCAGGGGCGTGCCGTGCCGATCACGGCAGGGGCGCGGATGACCGGGCGCGTCGGGCGCTACAGCATCGGTGCGCTGGACATCCGCTCGGGGGACGCGCCGGGCGTTCAGGTGGCGGCGACCAACTTCGCCGTGGCTCGCGTGAAGCGTGACGTGTTTCGGCGGAGCAGCGTCGGCGCACTGGTGACGCACCGGTCCGCCGGTGAGCGGATCGCCGGCCGGAACGCGGCGTACGGCGTGGACGGCACGTTCGCCTTCTACAGCTCGTTGAACATCAACACCTACTGGGCCCGGACCGACAGCGGGTCCCTCCGTGGCGATGAGGACAGCTATCGGGCGCAGCTGGACTACGCCGGAGACCGTTACGGCCTGCAGCTCGAACATCTGTACGTGGGAGACAACTTCAACCCGGAGGTCGGCTTCGTCAGCCGGGATGACCTCCGCCGGAGCTTCGCGCAGGCGCGGTTCAGTCCCCGGCCGCGATCGAGCCGCCACGTGCGCAAGTACTCCTGGACCGGTTCGGCCGAGTACATCGAGGATGCAGCGGGCCGTGTCGAGACGCGGGAACTGGACGGTCAGTTCGCCATCGAGTTTCACAACGGCGACCGGTTCAGCGTGTCCGGGACACGTACCTACGAGTTCCTGCCCCGGCCGTTCCGGATCGCTCCGGGCGTCACGCTGCCGGTTGCCGGATACGAGTGGGCCAGCGTGCGCACCGGGATGACGCTGGGGCAGCAGCGGCGGTTTTCGGGAACGGCGTCCCTCGAATTCGGAGACTTCTACAACGGGCGCCGAACGGTCGTGAGCTTCAGCCAGGGACGCCTGGACCTGACCTCGCGCTTCTCGATCGAGCCGAGCCTGTCCGTCAACCGGGTCGATCTGCCGCAGGGTCGCTTCACGGCGACCCTCGCGGGGTCCAGGGTCACCTACACGATGACACCGCTGATGTTCGCGAGCGCGCTGTTGCAGTACAACTCATCGGGGAATCTGCTTGCCGCGAATGTCCGCCTGCGATGGGAGTACGCGCCTGGCAGCGAGCTGTTCATCGTATACAACGAGCAGCGCGACACACGCGCGGCGGGCTTGCCCGGGCTGGCAAACCGCGCGTTCATCGTCAAGGTCAACCGGTTGGTACGGTTCTAAGGGCCCTGGCCGGAATACGGTTGCCGACTCCCGGGCGGCGAGGCGCCCGGATCGCCAGGCGCGAGGAGGGAGCAGGCCGGGTGCCTGTGACCGGCGAGCAACGCCGCGAGGCGGGATGCAGCGTCGGCCGAGATGGCAACCGTATTCCGGCCAGGGCCCTCAGGTCACCGCCCCAGCTTCAGCCGCTCCACCAGCAGCTCCGGCAGCCCCGCCGCCACCATCTTCGCCTGCGTCGCCTCGACGTCGTACTCCACGCGGTGGATCGTCACCCGGCCACACAGCGTGTCCACTTCGCCCCACGCGGCGCGCCAGTCGCCGTCCCGCGGCTGGCCAACGGCACCGCAGTTGACGATCCAGCGGCCCCCGCCGACGTCCACCCGGAACGCGGCCGTTCGGCGCGGGACGACGGCGCGCACGCCGCCGTCCGCCAGACGGAAAGCCGCAGCCAGGTGTGTGTGTCCGAACAGGCACACCCGCCGGCGGGCGGACCGGAGCGCCCGGGCGGCATCCAGGTCGTCGAACACGTAGACGTCTTCGTCGAACGGCGTGCCGTGGCAGATCTCGACGACGTCGTCGATCGCCACCGGTCCGGCCGGCAGCTCCGACAGGTAGTGCCGCGAGTCCGGTGTCAGCACGTCCGCGGTCCAGGCCACGGCCGTCCTGGCGTGGTGGTTGAAGCGGGTGGCGGGTTCCAGCCCCGATGCGACCTTGTCGTGGTTGCCGCGAATCACGGCCAGCGGCTGCAGCTCCCGCAGTCGGGTCACGACCGCGTTCGGGTCCGGGCCGTAGCCGACCAGGTCCCCGAGCACCAGCACGCCGTCGCCGGGCTCCGGGCGCGCCTCGGCCAGCACCGCCTCGAGCGCTTCGAGGTTGGAGTGGATGTCGCTCAGCACCACGTACCGCATCGATCCGTCCGGGCTCAGTAGCCGATCCACTCGAGGAGGCGCTCGACGACCTCGTCCACGGGGCGCGTGGCGTCGATCCGGACGTGGGCCTGCTGGTAGCTCGGCAGGCGATGGAGGTAGAGCTGCTCCACGCGCCCGCGATCGGCGGCGAGCGGACGGCGGCCATCCGCGGGAATGCGCGCCAGGGCGTGGGACACGGGCACGTCGAGCCAGGCCACGGCACCGGTCGCGAGCAGGGCCGCGCGGTTCTCGGGATCGGCGAAAGTGCCGCCGCCGGTGGCGACGACGATGTCGCGGAGAGGGAGAAGGCCGGCGAGCACCTCGCGCTCGATCCGGCGGAAGTACGCTTCACCGTCGCTGGCGAAGATCGCCGGGACGGATCGGTGCTCCCGTGCTTCGATCAGATCGTCCACGTCCTCCACGCGCCACCCCAGGCGGTTGCCCAGAGCGCGTGCCACGGTGGACTTGCCGGCGCCCATGAAGCCGACCAGGTAGATCTTGTCCGTTCTCACGCCCGCAACGAATCGAGGGTGCCGAAGAACTCGGGGTAGGAGACATCGGCGGCCCCGGCGTCCTCGATGGTGGAAGGGGCCGTGGCGCCCAGGGCGGCGATGGAGAACGCCATGGCGAGCCGATGGTCGCCACACGCGTCTGCCCGGCCGCCGCTCAGGCGCCGCGAGCCGCGCACGTGAAAGCCGTCCGGCTGTTCGTCGATGTCAGCCCCGAGCGCGCGCAGCCCGGCAGCCAGCGCGGAGATGCGATCGCTTTCCTTGACACGCAGTTCGCCGGCGCCGCTGACCGAGAGCTCGCCACCCAGCGCGGCCAGCGCGGCCAGCACGGGCAACTCGTCGATGATCGCGGGCACCTCCGTCGGGGCGATCGTGACGGCCGCGAGATCCCCGTGGCGGATCCGCAGCGTGCCGACCGGCTCGTGCGCGTGTTCCCCGGCGACCGACACGTCGATCCGGGCGCCCAGGCGCCGCAGGACGTCGATGACGGGCGTGCGCGTCGGGTTGAGCCCGACGTGTTCGATCGTCACATCCGACCCCGGCAGTGCCGCGGCGGCCACCATCCAGAAGGCCGCCGACGAGATGTCGCCCGGGACGTCGAGGACGAGCGGGACCAGCGCCTGCGGACCCTCGAGTGCGATCCAGTCGTCATCGGCTGTGACAGCGGCACCAAAGGCCCGGAGGGCGCGCTCGGTGTGATCGCGCGTCCGGATCGGTTCGCGCACGCGCGTCACGCCACGGGCGTGCAGGCCTGCCAGCAGAACGGCGCTCTTCACCTGGGCGCTCGGCACGTCGGGTTCGTGGTCGATCGGGGCGAGCGACGTGGTCCCCGTGATCGTCAGCGGTGGACGGCCGTCGTGTGACTGGATACGTGCGCCCATGCGCGCCAGCGGCTCGATCACACGGCGCATCGGGCGGCGGCCGAGCGAGGCGTCACCGTCGATGACGGTGGTGAACGACTGCGCCGCCAGGATGCCCGCGAGCATGCGCATCGTCGAGCCGGAGTTGCCGGCATCGAGGGCGGCTGCCGGGACCGTGAGACCGCGCGGCCAGGGGCCGTGCACGCGGACCGTCCGTCGCCCGTCCGGCTCACGGTCGTTCTCAATCTCCACGCCGAGCTGACGCAGGCACGCGAGCGTGGACGCGCAATCCGCTCCGGAGGCGTAGCCGCTGATGGCCGTGGTGCCGCGTGCCAGCGCGCCGAGCAGGGCGTAGCGGTGCGAGAGGGACTTGTCGCCGGGAAGCCGCACGCGCCCGCGCACGCGTGCGGTCGGGTGGACCGTGACGGCGCGCGACATGGTACGACTATAATCAAAGACCGGTCTGATGCCCAACAGGAACGCCCTGCGGCTCGATTTCCGGAGCGATCTGGATCTGATCGACACGGTTCAGACCGTCGGTGACCAGGTGGGTCGTCTGGCCGGGCTCGATGACGATGCGCGCCACTGGGTCGGGCTGGCGGTCCGGGAGTCGGTGGTCAACGCCATCCTCCACGGCAACTGCGGCGACGTGGAGAAACGCGTCGTGGTTGAGTTTTCCTACCTTCAGGAGGACGCCGCAACCGGCCTGGCCATCTCTGTGCGCGACGAAGGGTGCGGTTTCGATCCCGACAGCCTCCCCGATCCCCTGGCTCCCGAGAACCTGCTCAAGCCGAGCGGCAGGGGCATCTTCCTGATTCGCAGCTTCATGGACGAAATGGTGCTGCGCCGCGTGCCCGGCGGTGGCAGCGAATTGCACATGGTCAAGCGGGTGCAGCTGACGCGGTCGTGACCGCACGGCTCCCGTCCTCGGCGTTCCGTTTCCGTGCTCGATCCACGACTGCTCGCGACGGCCACCGGCGCGCACGGCCGTGCTCCACAGAGGACAGGGAGTGATACCGAATATTGACGATTGGTGATTGAGGATTGGGGATTGCATTGACGATTGACGATTGACGATTGACGATTGACGATTGCCGATTGCCGATTGCCGATTGAGCCGGCCCCGGTGACCAATCGCCAATGAAATCGCCAATGAAATCGCCAATGAAATCGCCAATCACCAATCGTCAATGCAATCATCAATCCCTAATCGCTAATCCCTGATTCCCAATTGCCCTATTGGCATCGTCCATGCTTCATGACCGGCAGGAGGTCTGTCATGAAGCGATTGATCCTTCGAGCGTGCCTGCCGGCGCTCTTCGTCCTCGCCGGTGCCGGTGCGGCGCCGGCACAGCAGATCCTGAACGTGGGGGTCGGCGGCTTCACGCCCCGTGGCGAGGATGCGCGTGTCCCGAGCGATGTGCTGACGGCGAACCGGACGTTTCTGGCCTTCAACCTCGCGGACTTCAACGGTGCCACGTTCAACGGCGAGTGGCTGGCGGCGGTCGGGCCGTTCTTCGAAGTGGGGGGCGGACTGGGCTTCTACCGCCGGACCGTGCCGAGCGTCTACGACCGGTTCGTGAATGCCGATGGCAGCGAGATCGCCCAGCGGATGCGCCTGCGCATCGTCCCGGCCGCGGCCACCGTGCGGCTGCTGCCGTTCGGGACCGACACGCCCGTGCAGCCGTACTTCGGAGCCGGCGCGGCGTTGTTCAACTGGCGGTACAGCGAGTCGGGTGAGTTCATCGACTTCTCCACCTCCCGTCGCGACATCTTCCAGGAGACCTACCAGGCGAGCGGGAACAGCATCGGTCCCGTGGTGGTCGCCGGCCTCCGGTTCAATGCCGGCAACTGGGTGACCGGTGGGGAGGTGCGCTACAGCTCGGCTGAAGCGACGGTGGGCTCGGAGTTCGCAGCCGGCCAGCTCGACCTGGGCGGCTGGGCGTACCAGTTCACGATGGGCGTACGATTCAGGTAGGGCGAGTGGGGCGAGTGGGGCGAGTGGAGCGGATGGGGCGAGTGGGGCGGATGGGGCGAGTGGGCGATGTCTCACTCGCCCTATAATCCGATAGCTCGTCCCTGCCTTCGCCCGTGTCCACGTTCATTGCTTCCCTCCACGCGTTTGCGCTCAAGATTGGCGGTGTTGGCCTGGCGGGCGTCGCGTTCCTCGATTCCTCGTTCCTGTCCCTGCCGCAAGTCAACGATCTCCTGGTCGTGCTCCTGGTCGTCAGTCGCAAGCCCCTGATGCCCTACTACGCCGCGATGGCGACGCTCGGCTCGATTGGGGGCTGCTACGTGCTGTACCGGCTCGCCGATCGGGGTGGCGAGGCGTTCCTGCGAAGACGGGTGAGTCTCTCGCGCGTCGAGCCCGTGCTGGCGGCCTACCGGAAACATGGCGTACTGGCGCTGATGGTGCCGGCGCTGCTGCCGCCGCCCGCGCCCTTCAAGTTGTTCGTGCTGCTGGCCGGCGTGGCGGGGGTCCGTCCCGGGAAGTTCGTGCTGGCCATCTGCGTCGCGCGGGGCGCGCGCTACCTGATTATCGGCACGCTCGCCGTGCTGTACGGCGACCAGGCACTGGAGCTGATGCGAACACACGGTCGAGAAGTGGCGCTGGGCCTCATCGGCACGATCCTGTCGATAGCGCTCGTTGTCTGGGCGGTTCAGCGCCGTCGAACGCACGCACGGGCCGGCTGACCCTCACGCTGGCCCCGACCCTCCCGCTCGCCCCATCCGTTACACTGGGCACGATGTCGTACCAGACGGCGCTCGAGGCGCGGATCGCGAAGAAGACCACCCGTGCCATCGCGGATTTCGGGTTGATCGAGGATGGCGACCGGATCATGGTCGGGCTGTCCGGCGGGAAGGACAGCTGGGCGTTGCTGCAGATGCTCGACCGGTTGCGGCGCCGTGCGCCCATCCGGTTCTCGCTGGTCGCGGTGACGGTCGATTCCGGGTACAAGGAATACAAGCACGACGTCATCAGCCGGACGTGCGCCGAGCGTGGCTGGGAGTCCCGGATCGAGCACACGGCCATCGGTGACGTCATGGACGACCTGCTGGACAGCGGCGCCACGCCGTGTTCCCTGTGCGCGAGACTGCGCCGCGGCGTGCTGTACCGCCTTGCGACCGAGGTCGGCGCCACGAAGATCGCGCTCGGCCATCACCTGGACGACTTCGTGGAAACCCTGCTGCTGAACCTCTTCTTTGCCGGGGCGCTCAAGGCGATGCCGGCGCGCCTGGTGTCCGATTCGGGCGAACACACGGTCATCAGGCCGTTCGTGTACGTCACCGAGGACGAGGCCCGGGTGTACGCCAAGCAGTGCGAGCTGCCGGTCATCGGCTGCTGCTGCCCGGCCTGCGGCGACCTCGGCCTGCAGCGCCAGCGCATCAAGCGGCTCATCTTCGATCTCGAGCGCGAACACCCCGGCGTGCGGCAGTCGATGGTGAAGGCCCTCGGCAACGTCATGCCTCGGCACCTGCTGGACCTGCGGCTGAACCCGGGTGGCGATCTCCGCGCGGCCGTCGGCGAGTCGACCCGCGCCGCCGCCGTCACGCCTCTGCTGCGGATCGCGGGCCTCGGCGGCTAGTCCTCTGGAAACGTGATGAGTTGCACAAGTCCCGGCGCGCGGCGCCCGGATCGCAAGGCGCGACGACCGAGAATATCGGCCATATGTGAGGGAGGAGCAACGCAGCGAGCCGGGATGCCCCGCCCGGGAGTTGTGTGACTGATCACGTTTCCAGAGGACTAGT
>VFZH01000152.1 GCA_016871255.1 Acidimicrobiia bacterium
CCCCATCCGTCCCACTCGCCCCATCCGTCCCACTCGCCCCACTCGCCCCATCCATGACCCTCTCCGGCCGCACCGTTCTCGTCACCGGCGGCGCATCGGGGCTCGGTGGCGCCACGGCGGAAATGGTCGCGGCCGAGGGCGGCAACGCCGTCATCCTGGATCTCAACGAAGCGGCCGGCACCACCCTCGCCGCACGCCTCGGCGAACGCGCACGCTTCTTTCGCACCGACGTCACGAGCGATGCCGACGTGCAGGCGGCGGTCGACGGGGCACTGGAGGCGTTCGGCGCCATCCACGGTCTGGTCAACGCGGCGGGCATCGCCGTCGCCGAGCGCGTGGTGGGCCGGGACGGCCCGCAGCCGCTCGCACACTTCGTGCGCACGATCCAGATCAACCTGATCGGCACCTTCAACACGATCCGGCTGGCCGCCGCCGCGATGGGCACCAACGAACCCAACGAAGCCGGCGAGCGGGGCGTCATCGTCAACACCGCGTCGGTCTCCGCGTTCGACGGCCAGATCGGCCAGGCCGCCTACTCGGCGTCCAAGGGGGGCGTCGTCGGCATGACGCTGCCGATCGCCCGCGAGTTCGCCCGCATGGGTGTCCGCGTCATGACCATCGCGCCCGGCACCTTCGACACGCCGCTCATGGCCGGCCTGCCGGAGCCGGCGCGCACCTCCCTCGCCCAGCAGGTGCCGTTTCCGCCGCGCCTGGGCCGCCCCACCGAATACGCGGCGCTGGTCCGTCACATCTTCGAGAACGAGATGCTGAACGGCGAGGTGATCCGGCTGGACGGCGCGATCCGGATGGCGCCGAAGTAGCGCGGTCGCGAAAGCCCGAAGCCCAGGACCCGAAGCCCAAGCCAGGTCCCGGGGCCCCACTCCCGAACCAGAGTTCTGGGACGAGGCCACCCGGCAGTACGGCGTGACCGGCAGTCGTGAAATGATGGGGTTCGTGCTCGTCGTCCTCAGCGCCGCCGTTGCCGGCGCCATTCACGTCCTGGCCGGTCCCGATCACATGGCGGCGGTCGCGCCGATCGCCATCGCCGACCGGCGGCGAAGCTGGTTCGCCGGCTGGACCTGGGGTCTCGGCCACGCCGCCGGAGTCGTGGTCGTCGCCCTGCTGGCCGTCCTGCTGCGGGAACTCCTGCCGAGCGTGGACACGCTCTCGGCGTGGGGCGAACGGCTGGTTGGCGGCGCCCTGATCGCGGTCGGCGTGTGGGCACTCCGCCGCGCCCTCGCCATCGGCGCCCCGCCGCACGCGCACCAGGGCGTGCCGCACGCGCACCCGCACGTGCGGCAGGGCCCCGCGGTCCTCAGACGCCTCGGCCACGCGCACGCTGCCTTCGCCATGGGCATCCTGCACGGCGTGGCCGGCACGTCGCACTTCCTCGGCGTGCTGCCGGCGCTCGCGCTGCCGACACGCGCGGCCGCCGTGACTTACGTCGGCGTGTTCGGAGTCTCGACGGTCGCGGCGATGACGGTGTTCGCGGCGGCCGTCGGCCTGGCAGCCGAGCGGTCGGCGCTGGCGGGCCCGAGAGCCCATCGCGCTCTCTCGTGTACGGGCGCCATGTTCGCCCTCGTCATTGGCGCCGTCTGGCTCGCCGGCCTCGGCGCCGGCTGAGCACCCTCTTACCCTCCGGCCTTCAGCAGCGCATACAACGTCGCCGTCACCGGCGTCGGCACGCCCGCCTCCCGACCCAGGCGCACGACGACGCCGACCAGTGCCTCGTGCTCGGTCTCCCTGCCCCGGGCACGATCCTCGAGCATCGACGTCCGGATCGGCACCTGCCGGCCGGTGTCTGCCAGCGACTTGTCCACGTCAGCGCCGGTCAGCGGCACACCGCACGCTTCGGCCACGGCCACAACCTCGCGCATGGCGGCTTCGAGCAGCGCGCGCGTCTCCGGCGTGCGAAGGAGCGCCTGCGAATCCTGCTGCGTCAGGGCAGACACGGGGTTGAACGCCGTGTTCCACATGAGCTTGTGCCACCGCTGCCGCTCCAGGCTGTCGCTCATCCGGGCCTTCAGCCCCGGCGCGTTCAGGCACGCCACTACGGCTTCCACGCGGCCGGCGTCCACGCCATGCGGGTTGCCCAGGATGAGCATCCCCCCGTGTGCGTGCCCGATCACACCTGCCTCGTGCACCACCGCGCCGACATAGACCACCGCACCGAGGACGCGGTGACCACCGAAGCGTGGGACGAGCAGGTCGTCCGACTCGATGCCGTTCTGCAGCGCGATGACGACGGTGTGCCCGGCCACGACCTGGGCGAGGTCGTCGAGGACGCCCGCCGTCTGATGGGTCTTCACGGCGAGCAGCACGAGATCGGCCGGGGCGAGCCCGGCCGCCGACGAGGAGGCCTGGATCGGGTGCACGGCGAGATCGCCGAGGGGAGCGGAGGCGATCCTGATGCCGCGATCGCGGAGAGCCTGCAGGTGGGCGCCACGGGCGATGACGTGGACGTCGTGCCCGGCTCGGGCCAGCAGTGCGGCCCAGAAGCCGCCGACTGCGCCGGCACCGTAGACCACCACCCGCATGCGCTGCCCCGGAGTCGGCCCTATCCGCGCCTGCGACGGGCGGGCCCCGGGCGGTAGGTCAACTCGACGTTGCTGATGATCGCGATCGGACGGCCCGGTGAGGTGAAGTGATCGACGGCGTCGCTCGCGTCCGGGCGCACGACGGTGAGCTTCTCGCCGAGGATGCTCACGCTGTCTTCCTCGGCCGGGATCGTCAGCGTCACCGTCACGAGCCCCGTCGGCGCCACCGCTTTCACGCCGCCGGGGCCGGCGCCACCCGTGACGCGATCGAGCAGGTCGCCCGGCGCCCGGAACTCGTTCTGCACGACCGCCCGGGTCAGCAGCGTGACGTCCGCCGTCATCACGCCGATGGTCGCCGTGTACTTCCGATACGCGCGGTTGGCGCGGAGCAGGTCTTCCGAGTAGGTGTGCCGGTTGTGCAGGTCGAACCGGATCGTGACGTCGCCGGTATGCGGAGGCAGCGGGATCACGATCCCGCCCGCGGGATCGTGCCCGATCAGCACGTCGCAGAACACGCGCTCGGTCACGACGCCCGTACCGAGCGGCGTCGGGCAGTCGAACCTGGCGGGTTCGGTGACCTGGCCGGCTCGCCGCGTCTGGGCCGGCGCACCCGCCCCGGCCATCGCCAGCGCGACCAGGACGGCGCCCGCGCTGCGTCTAGTCATCGACGGAGGCCAGGCTGGCGTGCTCGGCGGGCCCCATCGTCGCGACGTCGCGCCGCCGGATCAGTTCGAGGAACTCCATCCGCGTGCGTGCCTGGTCCTGGAAGGCTCCGAGCATGGCGCTGGTCAGGGCCACCGAGTTCTGCTTCTCGACGCCGCGCATCGCCATGCAGAGGTGCGTGGCTTCCACGACCACCGCCACGCCAAGCGGATCGATCGTCTCGCGGATGGTCTCCGCAATCTGGTTCGTCATCCGCTCCTGGATCTGCAGGCGCCGGGCGAACACGTCCACCAGCCGGGGGATCTTGCTCAGTCCGATGACCCGCTTCCTGGGGATGTAGGCGACGTGGCACTTGCCGAAGAACGGCAGCAGGTGGTGCTCGCAGAGGCTGTAGAAGTCCACGTCCTTCACGATGACCATCTCGCTGTAGTCCACCGAGAAGAGCGCCCCGTTCAGCACCGCGTCCACATCGGCGCCGTAGCCGCTCGTCAGGAAGCGGAGCGCCCGCTCCACCCGACGCGGCGTGCTGGCCAGCCCCTCGCGGTCGGGGTTCTCGCCCAGCGACACGAGCAGGTCCCGAATGAGTTGCTGCACGGCGCGATTGTACATCGCTACCCCGGCCGCACCCGTCTGCACCCCTTCCGTCACTCTGCATGGCACACAGCGGCCTTCCGATCACGGGAGAAGCCCACTACTCGCGCACGGCCGACTGGCACGCTTCGTGTAACTGCCATCGCCGTGCGAATACCTGTTGCGGCTCTGCTTCCCGATGCCTTCCAGCCGCTGGTGCCCTGCGCCAGGACGATGGTGATCGTCAACGGCGATGCGGACACCCTGGGAGAGCTGCTCCCCGTTCTGCCACCGGGACCGTGCGACGTGCACTTTGCCCAGTCTCGTGACCGTGCCTTCTCGTTGATTCGCCGGCTCCTGCCGGATCTGGTCGTCGTGTGTCTCCCGGCATGGGATGCGGCCGAAGCTCACCTGATGACCATGCTGGCCCTGGCACCGGAGACCAGCGGCATCAAGCTCGTGCCCTGGGTGACCTGCGCCGAAGGTGTCTCCGGCGAGCCTCCGGTGCCAGCTCCGTACGAAGAGGAAGGGCTCCCGTTCCCCGCGAGGATCACGGGCAGAGCGAACTAAGGGCCCTGGCCGGAGTAAGGTTGCCGACTCTCGGGCGGCGAGGCGCCCGGATCGCCAGGCGCGAGGAGGGAGCAGGCCGGGTGTCTGTGACCGACGAGCAACGCCGCGAGGCGGGATGCAGCGTCGGCCGAGATGGCAACCTTGTTCCGGCCAGGGCCCTAAGCCTGCTCCGGGAGGGATGTCTTCCTGGCCCGAGACAACAGGTAGCTCAAGTAGTCACCAGGATCGATGCGAGGAGCTTCGCCGGGGGCTGCGTTGTAGAAGTACGCCCACGCCTCCGTGTGGGCCGCGTCGTCTCCCAACACGAGCACCCGAGTGCGCACGAAGAGGCTGTGCGCAGGACGGTCGGGGCGGTACTGCTCGAATTCATCCAACACCGGCAACACACTGCCGGGATTCGTGCAGGCGTGCAGCTCGCCTCTGACCTCATCCGTTTCTGACGGAACCGCACCAGGGTAGGTACCCAGGTCGAACAGTTGAGCTTTGATGGTGCCGCACCCCAGCCAGGTCAGCCACCGATCAACGCCGGCAGGGCGTGAGCGGCCCAGACGGCTCATCAGCGTGCCGTAGAAGAACAGGTAGTCGCGGGCAGGCTCGTCCGCCATGCGGACGATTCTGGCCGATGTTCAGGGTTCGGGGGTCAGCTTTCGACGGGCGAGCGTCACCGTGCGGGTGTGAGCGGCAGCCGCCCGGCCGAAGACAGCGCAGCACCCAGGGCCGCTACGGCAGCAGGAGGCACCACCAGGCCGACCGTCACGGTGCTGCCTTGCCCGCCGATCTGCAGGGAGTCCAGCACCGACGCCAGGGCCTCGTGCTGGCGTACCTGCAGCCGCGCCAGCGCGGCGAACCCCTGCACCACCTGCCGGAGATCCGCGGCGGCTGATTCGTCGATCGCCTGCACGGTCAGGTGCCCTTCGACGCCCTGGTCCACACGCCCGGACGCGGCGAACCAGGACATCGCGGGAAGCCGGCTCGTCAGGTCTGCCGGTACCCGGGCGCTGGCCGCGAGCGCGTCGAGCCGGCCCGCCGCCCAGGCCTGTCCGAACGGAAGATCCGCCACGAGGTCCATCAGTGCCTGGTTCCCGGTGACACTGGGCGCCCCTTCAGCTGCATCGATCGCCGCCCGGACACGCGCGGCATCACCGAACACCAGGACGCCCGGGCTCGCGAACGTCACCGCCATCCCGTTTTCCGGAGAGGCGCGTTCGAACAGGCGCCGTCCCTTGTACTCGACAACCGCGGCGCCTCGATCCCGCACGGATCGCTCGATCCGTACTTCGTCGAACGCCCCGCGCACCACGAGCAGTCCCCCGTCGCCAGCCGAGCCGGCTGGCGCGAGGGCCATGAGCACGGCGTCGATGTCGGTTTCCGGGTTGAGGCCGGTCTCTTCCTGAAGCCGGCTCGTCCGGCGAGGCTGATTCGGAGGCGTCAACTGGCGTCGCACGGCCGAGTCCATCAGGGCCCGCACGTCGGCGTAGGCCACTACGACCGCATCCGCCGGGATCAGGCGGAGTTCCGGCATGTTGGCCGCCGCCGACAGGGCCAGCGAGCCGAACCGCGACAGGTACAGCCCGGTGGCCAGACCCGCTATCAGGACGCCGCCGCCGACCGCCAGCAGGACTCGGGTCTTTGTCATCTCGGCTGATGGCATATACGACGTGAGCCGGGAAGAGTTCCGATTCGGCCCCTCCAAGCCTATTCGACGTATTCCCGGCGTGCCACCGCCAGGGTCGCCAGCCAGAGGCAGACGGCATGCACCACCAGGAGGCACAGGACGGCTTCGGGAACCCCCGGCTTGTCGCCGACGAGCTGGCCCAGGCCGAACAACCCGCTGCTACCCGGCGGGTCGTGCGGGATGAGCGCCTCCAGATAGCCGGCCACGGTCACGCGATTCACGGTTCCCGGCAGCAGGAGCGCCACCTGCTCCCACCCGAACACGAAGAGGAATCCGAACACCACGGGCCGCCGCAGCCTGGCACCCGCCAGCGCAAACACCGCCCCGTACACCGCGATGCCGAGCGCGAGCGCCAGCAGGTCTGCGAGCAGAAGACCGAAAGTCGCCCCGACCGACGCCAGCGGTACCAGCGCGAAGTACAAGACGGTCACAGTTGGCAGCACCAGCAGCGCCGTGCACACCAGATACGCCAGGTACTTCCCCGCCAGGACCGCCCATCGCGGTACCGGCCGCGCGAACAGGTACGTCAGCGTCCGGCCTTCCACTTCGTCGGCCATGATGGACGTGCCCAGTACGACGGCCGCCACCGGCACGACGAAGCGGGCGTAGACCAGCATGATCAACACGCCGAACGACGTCAGCCCGTCGGCGGGGCCGGAGGATCCGGCGAACGCGACACCGCCGGTGGAAAGGACCCGCCCGGCCAGCGCCAGCACGAGCGGAGCGGCGGCCAGCAGTGCCGTGAACAGCGAGCGCGACGACCAGAGCATCCGGCCAAGCGAGAGGTCGAAGATCAGGCGCACGGCCCGTCCGGGCGGTGGAGGCGTCCGTGGAGCCATCACGGTTCCACCAGGTACCGGAACACGGCCTGCAGGTTGTCGTCAGGCGAGGTCACCTCCGTGACGTCGGCGACACGCCCCTCGGCCGCCAGCGCCGTCACCCGGGCGTAGAGCGCGTCGGGCGCGGCCGTTTCGACCGTGATCGCCCCCTGCTCGAAGCGCACGCTCCGCACACCCTCGTCCGCAGCGAGCCACGACGCCAGCTCCCGGACGTTGCCGGCCCGGATGCGCACCGTGTGGGGACGTCGGTCGATCAGCGCGCGGATCTGGTGCACGTCGCCTTCGGCCAGGACGCGGCCGCGATCGATCAGCACGATGGTGCTGGTCAGCGCTTCGACCTCGTGCAGCACGTGACTGGATACGATGATGCTGCGTCCGTCGCGCCCCCACGCCCGGATGAGCGTCATGACGGCGCGCCGGCCAAGCGGATCGAGCCCCAGCAGCGGCTCGTCCAGCACGAGCAGGTCCGGCTCGTGCGCGATCGCCTGCGCGAGTTTCACGCGTTGTCGCATGCCCTTGCTGTAGCTGCCGATTGGCCGGCCGGCGGCATCGCCGAGATCCAGCAGCGCCAGCGCGCGCCGCGCGGCCGTCTCCGCCTCGCCCGCAGGAAGGCCGCTCAGCTCGGCCAGCATCCGGACCCATGCGAGACCGGTCATCTCCTCGTAGAACGCGTCCTGTTCCGGGCAGTAGCCAACGCGCAGGAACAGGTCCGGGTTCCCCCAGACCGCCTGCCCCAGGACCCGCACCTCGCCCTGGCTCGGCCGGAGCTGGCCGGTGATCAGCTTCATCAACGTGGACTTGCCTGCGCCGTTCGGCCCGAGCAGCCCGGTCACGCCGGCCGGAATCGCCACGGTCAGGTCGTTCAGCGCGCACACCTGGCCGTACCACTTCGAGAGCTGACGAACCGCGACGACGGCCTGGCCCGCGCTCACTCGACGACCTCCACGCCGCGGACGTGCCGGACCAGCACGGCCGTGGAGAGGGCGACGAGCGCGGCCAGCGCCACGAACGCCCCCGCGACCGGGATGCCGTGGTTCGACGGCAGGCGGAACGCCGCATCGTTCACGACACCGAGCAGGGCCGGCGGCGCCAGGTAGGAGAAGGCCGCCGAGCCGGTGATCGCGCGGCCGGCGGCCGCGACCGGGGTCGCGAAGAAGACCACCGCCGCGTACACGGCGGCCGCGAAGCGGCGGCTCGTGGACAGCGACG
>VFZH01000153.1 GCA_016871255.1 Acidimicrobiia bacterium
GTCGGGCGAGTCGGGCGAGTCGGACGGATGGGTGGCCGAGGGCACGTGCGATCTTAGGGGTCTTCTCTTCGAGTTCGGTTTGAACTTTGAACTTTGAACTTTGGACTTCGGACTTTGGACTTCGGACTTCGGACTTCGGGCTTTGGTGCTTTGGGCTTTGGCTTGGGCTTTGGGATTTGGGACTTGGCTTGGGATTTGGGATTTGGGATTTGAGATCGTGCCGCCCCTCCCCTGGCTCGAACCCGGCGATCCCTTTCCTCCCGTCGAACGGGCGCTGCGCCGCCCGAACGGACTGCTCGCGGCGGGTGGGGACCTGTCCGTGCCGATGCTCGTGGGGGCGTACCGGCGGGGCATCTTTCCGTGGACCGGCGACGGTGAGCCGCTGCTCTGGTGGAGCCCCGACCCGCGGATGGTGCTCGCGCTCGACGAGTTCCGCGTGTCGCGGTCGCTGCGGCGACGGATCCGATCGGGCGTGTTCACGGTGACGCTCGATACGGCGTTCGGGGCGGTGGTCGAGGCGTGTGCCGAGGCGCGGCGCGACGCGGAGGGCACGTGGATCACGCGCGACATCCACGACGCCTACGTGCGGCTGCACGGCGCCGGATTCGCGCACTCGGTCGAATCGTGGGCGGATGGCCGGCTGGCGGGCGGGTTGTACGGCGTCGTCATCGGGCGCATGTTCTTCGGCGAGTCGATGTTCGCGCGGGCGAGCGACGCCTCGAAGGTGGCGCTGGCGCACCTGGTCGGCCAGCTCGCCGAGTGGGGGTTCGAGCTCGTCGACTGCCAGATGTCCACGCCTCACCTCGCCACACTCGGCGCACGCGAGATGCCCCGCCACGAGTTTCTGCGCCACGTGTCGCGCCTGACGAGCCAGCCCGGCCCGCCGGTGCCCTGGCGTTTCGACGCGGATCCGGCGGGAGCTTCTGGGTAGAATCGAGGCATCTCCCCCATGCCGAAGCCGCGTGACGCCACACTGACCCGGGCGCGCGAGGACGTGGCCGTCGAGCGCCCGCGCCTCTGGCGGGTCCTGCTGCACAACGACGACTACACCACGCAGGAGTTCGTCGTGTGGCTGCTCGAGACGGTGTTCCAGAAGCCGCAGGCCGAGGCCTTCACCATCATGATGAGCGTGCACCGGAGCGGCCTGGGCGTGGCGGGGGTGTACACGAGGGACGTCGCGGACACCAAGCTCCAGCGCACGAAGGAGCTGGCCGAACGGCACGAGTTCCCGCTCCGCGCCTCGATCGAGCCGCAGGAGGAAGCGGCCACCTAGCCGTGTCGAAACCCTCCGTCCCCTTCGCGCCCGAGACGCTGGACAGCATCCAGCGCGCCTTCCGTCTGGCGGTCGACCGCCGCCACGACTCGGTCGGGCTGGAGCACCTGCTCCTCTCGCTGATCGAGGAGCCGTTCGCGCGGCGGGTGCTGGAGGCGTGCGGCGCCGGGCTCGACGCGATCCGCCAGGACCTGGACGGCGTGCTGAGCGAGGCGTTCGCCGCCATCCCGGCGCCTGGCCCGGTCGAGCCGGAGCCGACGCTCGGATTCGACCGGGTGATTCAGCAGGCGGTGGTACACACGGCGCTGTCGAGCGCGAAGCAGGTGGACAGCGGCGGCCTGCTCGTCTTCATGCTGCAGGAAGAGGAGAGCCACGCGGCGTACTTCCTCCGCAAGCACGGCGTGGAGCGGCTGCGCCTGCTGCGGGTGATCTCGCACGGCGGCGTGACCGACCCCTCGCCCTCCGGAGCGCCCGATGTCGAGCCCGGGGTCACCACCACCCGCGATCCGCTGGAGGCGTTTGCCACCGAGCTCGTCGCCCGCGCGGCCGAAGGACGGATCGACCCGCTGATCGGCCGGCGTCTCGAGATCGAGCGGATGATCCAGGTGCTGTGCCGCCGCCGCAAGAACAACCCGCTGCTGGTCGGCGAACCGGGCGTCGGCAAGACCGCGCTGGCCGAGGGGCTGGCGCTGCGCATCGCGCACGGCGGCGTTCCCGAGCCGCTGAAGAACGCGCGCATCTTCGCCCTCGACCTCGGCGCGCTGGTTGCCGGCACGCGTTACCGCGGCGACTTCGAGGAGCGCGTCAAGCAGGTGGTGGAACGGCTGGAGCAGGAGCCGAACGCGATCGTCTTCATCGACGAGATCCACTCGCTGGTCGGCGCCGGCAGCGCGTCGGGCGGCGCGATGGACGCGGGCAACCTGCTGAAGCCGATGCTCGCCGGCGGCACGCTGCGCTGCATCGGCTCGACGACGTTCAACGACGTGAAGCAGTCCTTCGATCGGGACCGCGCGCTGTCGCGCCGGTTCCAGCGGATCGACGTGCTCGAGCCGTCCGAAGACGAGACGCTCGACATCCTGAAGGGGCTCAGGTCGCACTACGAGGCGCACCACGGCGTCCGCTACACCGACGCCGCACTGGACACGGCCGTGCGGCTGTCGGCCAAGCACCTGCGCGATCTGCACCTGCCGGACAAGGCGATCGACGTCATCGACGAGGCGGGCGCTGCGCAGAAGCTGCTGCCCGAAGAGCTCCGGCACGCCGCGATCGATCAGGCCGAGGTCGAGCACGTGGTGGCGAAGATGGCGCGCGTGCCCGTGCAGACCGTCTCCACCGACGATCGGCTCGCCCTGGCCACGCTCGACTCGGAGCTGAAGCGGGTGATCTTCGGCCAGGATCCCGCCATCGACGAGGTCGTGTCGGCCATCCGGCTCTCGCGGTCGGGCCTGCGCTCGCCCGACAAGCCGATCGGCAGCTTTCTCTTCTCCGGCCCGACGGGCGTCGGCAAGACCGAGCTGGCGCGCCAGCTCGCGCGCATCCTGGGCGTCGGGTTCCTGCGCTACGACATGTCGGAGTACATGGAGAAGCACACCGTGTCCCGCCTGATCGGCGCGCCGCCCGGCTACGTCGGGTTCGAGGAGGGCGGGCTGCTGATCGACGCCGTGCGGCGGGCGCCCCACGCCGTCCTGCTGCTGGACGAGATCGAGAAGGCGCACCCGGACCTGTTCGGGATCCTGCTGCAGGTGATGGACCACGCGACGCTGACCGACTCGCACGGCCGCAGGGCCGACTTCCGGCACGTGATCCTGATCATGACGACGAACGCGGGCGCGCGGGATCTCTCGGATCGCCACGTCGGGTTCGCGGAGCCGGGGCAGGGGGCGTCGTCGCGGGGCGCGCTCGAGCGCACGTTCACACCGGAGTTCCGCAACCGGCTCGACGCCACGGTGCAGTTCGCGCCCCTCGGGACCGGCGAGATCGAGCTGGTGGTGGACAGGCACATCGACGAGCTCAGGACGCTGGTCGCCGGGCGCGGCGTGACGATCGAGGTCACGCCGGGTGCGCGCACGTGGCTCGCGGCCCGCGGCTTCGATCGCCGCTTCGGCGCGCGCCCGATGGGGCGGCTCGTGGACCGTGCCGTGAAGAAGCCGCTGTCCGAGCTGCTGCTCTTCGGCTCGCTGGCCTCGGGCGGTCGGGTCACCGTGGCCGTGCGCGAAGAGCAGCTCCACCTCGACGTCGACGACGGCGCGTCGGCCAGCCCGGGGCCGGCCGGCTGACCGCCGTGGCCAGGACGCCGACGAGTCCGCCGGAAGGGCAGTGGAGGCGGAAGCCGGCCGCGACGGGTGCGCACCAAGGGAACCGGCGATGCATGCGGACGGATTGACGGAAACAGAGGCGGGTGACGACCCGCTGGCGCTCTTCACACGGTGGTACGACGAGGCGCAGCGTGTCGAAGGCGGTGATCCCACCGCCATGGCGCTCGCGACGGCCACACCCGATGGCCACGCGTCGGTGCGCATGGTGCTCCTGAAGGGGTTCGACGCGCACGGCTTCGTCTTCTACACGAACTACGGCAGCCGGAAGGCGCACGACCTCGACGCCAACCCGCGCGCCAGCCTCCTCTTCTTCTGGCGCGACCTGGAGCGGCAGGTGCGCGTGGAGGGCGTCGTGGAGCGCGTTGGCGCCGCGGAGTCGGACGCCTACTTCCAGACGCGCCCGTTCGAGAGCCGCGTCAGCGTCTACGCCTCGCGCCAGAGTGAGCCGGTCGAGAGCCGCGAGGCCCTGGACGTCCTGTTCGCAGAGGCCGCGCAGCGGTTCGATTCCGGGGCGGTCCCGCGGCCGGCGTGGTGGGGCGGCTACCGCGTGATCCCGCACGTGATGGAGTTCTGGCAGGGACGGGTCCACCGGATGCACGATCGGCTCCGGTACACCAGGCAGGACGACGGCGCGTGGATGCGCGAGCGGCTGGGCCCTTAGGGCCCTGTCCGGAAGCCCGACGCGGACCGCACGCCCTCAATCGACAGCGAATCGGCAATCGTCCCTTCCCGCTCTCGATCCGCAGTCTTCAATCTTCGATCATCAACTCGTCCGTACGCAGCAGGAGGGAGCCGAGGCTCCCTCCTGCTGGCATCGCACGAAGCTGCCGGCCGCGCGGTCCTGCGCCCCTAGTAGTCGACCTGGAAGCCGAACTTCACCAGGCGGCCCGGCAGGATCGACGTCGCGTTCCTGAAGTTCGTGGGATACGACGTGTTCGCGCCCAGGACCGTGCCGGCGTTGGTGAGGTTGTAGACGTCCAGGACCGCCTGGACGTTCACCGCCCGGACCCGGAACGACTTGGACACGCGGGCGTCGATCTGGCTCAGCCGATCCAGGAACTGCGTGTTGGTGGGAATGATCGGAATCGACAGCGTCGCGGTGCACGGCCCCGTCGCGGTGGGGCACCGGGACAGGTTGCGGCCGAGCGACGGCGCGATGGCCGCGTTCGTCACGACGTAGTTGGCGGAGACCGGCACTCCAGGGAGGTTCTGGAACACGCCGCTCACCTGCAGGCCCCACCACGGCAGCGGGTAGAAGCCGTTGAACTTGACCTGTGTCCCCGCCGACAACGGCGGCAGGATGTCACCGCAGAAGCCGGGGCGCGACGGCGCGTCGATGTCCTGGTCGCAGGTGTTGGCCTCCTGGCGGCCGAGAGACACGCCTCCCATCACCAGGCCACCCTGCCCGAACCGCGCGTTGAGCGCGATGTCCACCCCGTTGAAGATCTGCGTCCGCCGCCCGAACTTGGACGAGAGGCTGACGACGTTGTTGACCTGCCCGAGCCTCGCCGGCCGCAGATCGGCGATGCCGCACTGCTGCTGGCCGCTGACCTCGCCGAGCCTCGGATCGGTCGGCACGGTGACGCAGAACGTGTCGAAGTCCGACGGCCCGACCAGCGTGTTGTCCGTGGTCCTGAAGTTGCCGAACCACGTGCGGTAGTAGGTGGCGTTGAGCGCGACGCCCGGCCGCAGTTCGTGCTGGATGCCCGCCGAGTGCTGCCAGTTGTACCCGCGCTTGCCCCAGCCCTTGAGCACGTCGTCCTCCCACTGGAGCGTGCGGACCTGCGTGCCGAACCGGGCGTTGTCCAGCGCCCCGCACTCGCCGTTGGCGCCAGTGCTCTTGAGGTCGCAGTCGGGCACGAAATTGCGGTTCGCGTCGTTCCAGGTCCGGCTGGCCAGCCCGACGATCTGGTTGGAAGGCACGTTGGAGATGCCGGTGTCGGTGGTTTCCACTTCAACGTACCGCCCCAGCGAAACCTTCACGGCCGTCCGTCCGTTGCCGAAGAGATCGTAGGCGGCTCCGAGGCGCGGCGTGAAGTCCTTCCAGTTGGGGATGTCGGTGACCGCCGGGAACGTCCGCTCAGGCACCCACGGGCCGGCGGGCACGGTGTTCCCCGGCGACTGGACGCGGATGTAGTCGAACCGGGCGCCCATGTTCAACGTCAGGTTCTTCACCGTCCACTGATCCTGCACGTACAACCCGAGGTTCGGCCGCACGTCGATCCAGTTCTCGTTCGGCGAGGCGCTCTGCGTCAGCGCCACCGGCACGCCGCGGAAGAAGTCGTAGCGCAGGGCGGTCGTATGGTCGATGAACAGGTGCCGGGTCCCGTTGTACAGGGACATCCCCGTCTTGAAGGCGTGGGACCCGGTGATGTAGGAGACGGAGAAGCGCTGAAACGCCTGCTTGTTGTAGTAGGGGTTCCGGCCGGTGTACTCGTTCGCCAGCGTCACGTTCGACAGCCGTGCGTTGAACGAGAGGTTGATCGACAGCTCCCGGTACGCGATGTCGGTCGGTTTCACGCCGTCCACGTAGTCGCCGAACCAGCGCAGGAACATGTAGGAGCCGCCGGCCTCGAACAGCAGCCGGTTCGTGGCCGGGTAGCTCCAGGTGGCCTGTGTGAGCGTCTGCGGCCAGTAGTGGAGGTTCGGATTCGCTTCCGGCGCCGCGAAGGGGCTGATGAACGTGTAGCAGTAGCAGTTCGATCCGATCGTGTTGGTGAAGGCGAACTTCTGCCTGTCCGTGGCCTGCCACGTCACGCGGCCGTCGTAGCTCTTGTAGGGGAAGTCGGTGAAGCCCGGCCGATCGAGGTCCGGCGTGTAGACGGGCGTGCCCTGCGTCTTGTTGAACCAGATGTTGGGGATGAACTGCTGGGCGCCCCACCAGCGCTGCGCCGCGTAGAACCAGATCCGGTCCCGCCGGATCGGTCCGCCCTGGCCCACGGACGTGTCGTACACGCGCTTGATCGTCGGGGTCTTGGTGAGGCCCTGCGCGCGCAGCTCGTCGGTGAGGTTTGACGCCTGCAGATCGGGATGAGTCAGGCTGGTGTTGAAGTACAGGCTGAAACGGTTGCCGCCGTCCTTGGGCACGGCGTTGATCTGCGGGCCACCGGTCTCGCTCTCGGCCGACATCCCGCTGACCTGGATGGTCGTTTCCTGGACCGACGCCGTGTTGATGCTGACGATCCGGCCTGCCGCGCCGCCATCAACCTCCATGCTGGTGTACAGCATGCCGTCGCGCAGCATGCGGGTGTCGCTGCCGGAGGTCCCGTGCACGCCGAACGTCGTGAACGATTCGCCACGGTTTCCGCCGACGTCGCCAGTGGCGTTCCCGGTGGCGCCGAGCGTCAGGGCGGAGAAGGCGTTGATCGTCTTCGCCGTCGGAATCGCGTCGAGCACCTCCGCCGTCAGCACCGTCTGCGTCCGGACGTTCTGCACGTCCACCACCGGGCTCGCGCCGGTGACGACGACGGTTTCCTGGACCGAGCCCACCGCCAGGTCCGCATTGACGGGCAGCGTCACGCCGGTCGCCAGATCCAGACCCTCGCGCCGCACGGTGTTGAACCCCTCGAGGGTGAACGTCACGGCGTAGGTGCCGGGACGCAGGTCGAGGATCTTGTACTGGCCCTGACTGTCGGTCACCACCGCCCGCACCCTCTCGATGAGCGCCGGGCTCGACGCCTCGACGGTCACGCCGGGCATCACCGCTCCGGATGTATCCCGCACAACGCCTGCAATGCTGCCGCTGATACCCGACTGCGCCGCCGCCGCCGCCGGCAGGACGAGCAGCACGGCCAAGAGTCTGACCACCCTTCCTATCCTTCCGCACATACGCAGCCCTCCATGTGACGTCAGAAACGAGTGTCGTGAACGGATGAGATTGTAAGGTAAGACGGATCGGGTACGACGAGCAAGCGAGGGCTGCGGTTCCATGCTCCGGTGGAGCCGGCCACCCGGAGGGCAAGGGCAAGCAGATAGGTTGATAGACCAAAGCCTGGCGGTCTTCCCGCTGGATTCCCGTCGGCCCGGAGCCCTGTGCCCGCGACTACAATCGCCCGGTCGGGAGGTGCGGCGGGCCAGGGCACTTCGCCGCGGGCGTTGTCCGCCGGCCGAAGACGGCCCGACGCCAGGGGCCGTGCCGGCCGCCGACCTGCCCAACTGCGACCCGCCGCCGTGAACCGGAGCTTCTTCCAGTCGCCCTCAGCGGCCAGCCGGCTGGCCGCCGCGGAAACATTCCTGGAGGGACGGCCGCCCGATGCCGCCATCACCATCGTCGGAGCGTCGC
>VFZH01000154.1 GCA_016871255.1 Acidimicrobiia bacterium
TGTGCGGCGACGAGGTCCCCGGGATCCAGGACGGGCGCGTGTCGGGTGCGGCCTCGTGGGTGGCGCCGGTGACGGCGCGCGGCGTTGCCATCCTGGGCGCCCGGCGGGACGCCGAGGTGGATGCCCTGCTCGTGGGCCTCGATGAGGCGGGCGTTGCCGTCCATCCGGAGGCGACTGCGGGCTGGCCGGGCGTCACCTTCGCCCGCGTGACGCTGGCGGCCGTGCAGGCGACTCCCCTGGGCTCGGCATCGCCGGTGATGGCGCTGGTCCGGATCCTCATGGCCGCCGTCGCGTTGGGCATCGGCCGCCGGGCGCTTGAAGAGGCGCTGGTGGCGGCCCGCGCGACGGGCGGGGCCGATGCCGGCGAGCAGACGGTGCAGGGGCTGCTGGCGGACGCGGCGACCGATCTGGACGCGGCGCGGCTGGTGACCTGGAAGGCAGGGCAGGGGCGGGATGTCCCGTCGCTGGCGAGCGCGTCGAGCGCGAAGCTGGCGGCGACCGCTGCGGCCCAGGGGGCCGTTGTGCGCGCCACGCAGGTGGTCGGAGCGCTGTCGTTCGTGCGTGGTCACGTGCTGGAGCAGCTCTCGCAGGACGTTCGGGCCATCGAGCTGTTCGCAGGCCGGACGGAGGCGCTGCGGTCTGCGGCCGCCGCCGACGTGCTGCCGGACATCGGATGACCAGGACGCTCTGGCCGGCGATCGGCGTGCTCGCATGCGTGGCGTGCGCCTCACGTGGCCCGGGAAGCGCTGGTACCCCTGCCGCGCCGCTCCCGCTCGATCTCGTGGGAGCCCACGTGCTGCCGAAGCCGGCGGGTGAAGCGGACGCCGCGCTCGCGGAGCTCTCGGGTGCGTGGTTCGACCCCGCAGCGGATGTCGTGCTCGTCGTGACCGACCAGCGGGAGCGGCCCAGCCTGCTGACGATGCGTGTGCGGGCGGAGCCGGACGTACATCTGGAGCTGGTGAGCACGGTTGGCGTTGCGCGAGCGGCTCCGGTCCAGTCCCTGGATCTGGAGGGGATTGCGCCAGATCCCGCCGGGGACCTGTTCCTGGCGTCGGAAGGGGAGGCCCTCAGCGCGGAACGTGCCTCGCCGGGCATCTTCCGGTACTCGCGTGACGGGCGGTTCACGGGCAGGGTGGAACTGCCTCCCGCCTACGCCGGCCTCCGGCCGAACCAGGGGTTCGAGGGGCTGACGACGTCGCCTGATGGCCGCCGCCTGTTCGCCGCGACGGAGAGCAGCCTGGTGCAGGATGGCCCGACAGCGGATGTCCAGCGCGGCGCGCTGACGCGGGTCCTCATGTACGAGACGGAGCGTCTGACATCGCCCCGTGAGTACGCGTACCGCACGCAGCCGGTGCCTCCGCTGCCGGGAGCGGCCAGTCCGCTGGGTGACAACGGCGTCTCCGAGGTGCTCGCCCTCGGCGGCGACGACCTGCTGATCCTCGAGCGGGCGTTCGTGCGCGACGAGGACAACGAGGAGCTCGGGCGGAACGTCGTGCGATTGTTTCGTGTGCGGGTCGATCCCGCGGCCGACGTGACCGGGCGATGGTCGCTGATGGACGAGCCGCCGCCGGTCGTGCTGGAGAAGCGGCTGGTCTTCGACCTGGACTCTGTGGTCGATCGGCTGCCGCAGGCGCTGCGCCACCTGGACAACTTCGAGGCGCTGTCGTTCGGGCCGCGGCTCGCGGACGGCCGCCGGACGCTGCTGATGATCAGTGACGACAATCGCGGCGATCGGCAGGTGTCGGCGCTCGTGGTCCTGGCGATCGCTGCCGGCGATCCGCTGGCGGCGATAACGGGACCGTGACGCGCGCGTCGGCGACGGTCGCCCTCGGGATCTTCGGCAGCCGGATGGCCGGGCTCGTCCGGCAGCGGGTGTTCTCCCACTACTTCGGCCTGCAGTCGGACGCGGCCGACGCCTTCACCGCCGCGTTCCGCATTCCCAACCTCCTCCAGAACCTGTTCGGCGAAGGGGCGCTCTCGGCGTCGTTCATTCCGGTGTATTCGGGGCTGCTGGCGAAGGACGAACCTGCGAGGGCCGCGCAGGTGGCGCGTGCCGTCGCTGCACTCCAGGGCCTGGCGATGGCCGTGCTGGTGCTGGTCGGCGTGCTGGCCGCGCCGGTCCTGGTCGACCTGTTGGCCCCTGGCTTCGCTGGCGGCAAGCGCGAGCTTACCGTGACGCTGGTGCGGATCCTGTTTCCGGGCGCAGGGATCCTGGCGCTGTCGGCCTGGTGTCTGGGCGTGCTCAACAGCCACGGCCGGTTCCTGCTCGCCTACAGCGCGCCGGTGTCCTGGAACCTGGCGATGATCGTGGCGCTGGTCGTATTCGGACCGGACGCCGGCCTGCCCGGGCTCGCGATCGTGCTGGCGTGGGGATCCGTGGCGGGCAGCCTCCTGCAGCTTGCCGTGCAGGTGCCCTCGGTCAGGCATCTGGTGTCGGGTGGCGGGAATCGCCCGGGAGAACCGTGGCTCAGCCCGCAGGTGCGGACTATCGCGCGCACGTTCGTGCCGGCGCTGGTGGGCCGGGGGGTGGTGCAGATCAGCGCCTGGATCGACACGCTGCTGGCGAGCCTCCTGCCGACCGGCGCGCTGACGGCGCTGGCCAACGCGCAGATGCTGCACACGCTGCCGGTGAGCCTGTTCGGCATGTCGGTCTCGGCGGCGGAGCTGCCGGCGATGTCCGGCGCGGCGGGACTGGAGCGGGCCGACGCGCTGCGCGCGCGCCTCGATGCGGGCCTGGCTCAGATCGCGTTCTTCGTCGTGCCGTCGGCAATGGCGTTCCTGGTCCTGGGTGATGTCATCGCTGCCGCGCTCCTTCAGACGGGCAGGTTCACGCGCGCCGATGCCGTATTCGTCTGGGGGGTGCTCGCCGGATCCTCCGTGGGCCTGCTCGCTTCGACGCTCGGTCGCCTCTATGCGTCCGCGTTCCACGCGCTCGGGGACACCAGAAGCCCGCTGCGCTTCGCGCTCGTCCGTGTCGTGTGCGCCGCAGGCCTGGGCTACGCGGCGGCACTCGTGCTGCCCCAGGCGATTGGCGTGCCGGCCAGCTGGGGAACGGCCGGTCTGACCGCCGCCTCCGGTGCGTGTGCCTGGATCGAGCTGTCGCTGCTGCGACGGGGGCTGGCGAGACGCCTGGGGGAGGACGTGCGGGTGGATGCCGCACGCCTGGCGCGTCTGTGGACGGCGGCGGCAGCGGCGGCACTGGTCGGCCTGGTCCTCAAGTCGGTCGTCGGCGCATGGCATCCGGTGCTCGCGGCTCCGCTCGTACTTGCGCCATACGGGGGGATCTACCTCGTGACGGCGCATCTGATGGGCATCAGAATGGCGCCACCACGTTCATGACCGGCCGGCCCGAGCTGCAGCCGCGAGCCCCCATCCCTGGGACGTGAGGTCTGGAGCCCGTTTCCGGTGCTATCATCCGGCATGGGTCGATCAGCGACACGCTTCCGATTCGGCCTCGCGCTCCCGATGGCGCTGGCCGGCGTGCTCGGGATGACGGTGCTGGCGCAGCAGGCCCCACCCCGGACAGGCGGTCAGTCCCCGGCCCCCCCGGGCGAAGTGACTGCCCAGGCCCCCGCGGATGGACAGGCGCCGTCTCCCGCGGAACCCACACCGACCTTCCGTGGCGGCATCAACTTCGTCCGGGTCGACGTCATCGTCACCGACCGGAACGGCAATCCCGCGATCGACCTGACGGCGGCGGACTTCGAAGTCCGCGAAGACGGCGCCGTCCAGACGATCGAGCAGTTCAGGCTCCTGCGTGTGGACCCCGTCCAGCGGGCCACGGACGAGCCGCTGAGGCCGATCCGCAACGAGGACGACCTGGTACGCGAGGCGTCCCGAGATGACGTCCGGCTGTTCGTGATCTTCTTCGACGACTACCACACGCGCGAGATCAATGCCCTGGTGGTGAAGAAGCCGCTCATCGACTTCGTACAGCGCCAGGTCGGGCCGAAGGACCTGGTGGCGTTCATGTATCCCATGTCGCCGCTCGACACGATCACCTTCACGCGCGACCGCGATCTGATGGTCTCGGCCATCGAGAACTTCGAAGGGCGGAAGTACGACTACGAACCCCGGAACCAGATGGAGGAGCGGTATGCGCACTACCCGACTGAAGAGGTGGAGCGGATTCGCAACGACGTGGTTCGCGGGGGCCTCGGCGCGATCGCGACGCGGCTCGGTGGCATTCGCGAAGGACGCAAGGCGATCGTGCTGGTGAGTGAGGGGTTTTCGACGGCGCTGCCGCAGTACATGCGGAACCGGAACGCACAGGCGCCCATCCCGGAGTCGACACGGCCGGACTCCCCGTTCGAAGACACGCAGGACTTCTTCCGCCAGACGGAAGTGCTCGATGATCTTCGTGAGATCACCTCGGCGGCCAATCGTGCGAATACGACGATCTACACGCTCGACCCCCGTGGTCTGGCAACGGGGGAGTTCCATATCGACGAAATCGCGACGCGCGATCAGGATCGGCAGATCCTGCAGTTCTCGCAGGACTCGCTGCGCATCCTGGCCCAGGACACCGATGGTCGCGCGATCGTGAACCGCAACGACCTCGGCCGGGGACTCGAACAGGTCGTGCGCGATTCCAGCGCGTATTACCTGCTCGGGTACTCGTCGCAGGCGCCATCGGACGGGAAGTTCCACGAGATCAAGGTGAACCTGTCCGGCAAGGCGCGATCGCGAGGGCTCCAGGTGCGAGCGCGCCGCGGCTACATCGCGCCGACCGACGAGGACGTGCGCCGCGCCACGGCGCCGGAGCGGCCAGCGCTGCCGTCGCCGGTGGCCGAGGCGCTGGCGTCTATGGTCAGCCCGGCGGCGGCCAGCCGTGTCGTGCGCAGCTGGGTCGGCATGTCGAAAGGCGCCAGCGGACGCACGGCGCTGACCTACGTCTGGGAACCGCTGCCCGCAACGCCAAGCGGCCGGGCCGAGGCGCCGTCCGGCGTCCGGCTGCTGGCCGCGACGATGTCGGGAGACGTCCTGTACCGGGGGACGATCGGCGCGGCGGCAGCCGCGGGTGCCGCCGCGGCGCCTTCGGCTCGAGCCACGTTCGACGCACCTCCCGGCGAGGTGCAGCTCCGCATCTCGGTGGAGGGTGAGGGTGGCGGCGTCCTCGATACGGAGATCCGGGAGCTGCAGGTACCCGACCTGGCTGCCGGTCCCGCGCTGAGCACCCCCCGTGTGTACCGGGCGCGGACGGCCCGCGACGTGCAGGCACTGGCGCAGAATCCGGATGCCGTGCCGCTGGTGGGACGGGAGTTCTCGCGGTCCGAGCGCGTGTTGATGCGCTTCGACGTCTACGGTGGCGGCACACCCACGGCGGCGCTGCTCAACCGGACGGGTGACAGGATGGCGGATGTGCCGGTGGCACCGGCGGCCGCCGGTGGAACCCACCAGATCGATCTCCCGCTCGGCGGGATTCCCCCGGGTGAATACCTCGTGGAGATCGCCATCGGCGCCACCTCCGAGCTGGTCCCGCTGAAGGTCGGCTCGTAGGGGCCGGCCGGCGGGCTGCGAAGGCTGGCTGCCGTCAGGCGTACATGCCGCGCAGACGCGTGACCGCCGCGATCCGTGCGATCGCCACCATGTAGGCCGCCGTCCGCATGTCGATGGCGTGCGCGCGGGCCGTGGCGAGCACCGCCTGGAACGCATCGCGCATCCTGGCTTCGAGCCGGGTGACCACGTCCTCTTCGGTCCAGAAGTAGCCGTACCGATTCTGGACCCACTCGAAGTACGAGGCGGTCACGCCGCCGGCGTTGGCGAGGATGTCCGGCACGACGAACACGCCGCGGCGGTGAAGCGCCCGGTGGGCCTCCGGCGTCGTCGGGCCGTTCGCACCCTCCGCGACGATCTTCGCGCGGACCGTGTCCACGTTCGCGGCGGTGATCTGGTTCTCGAGCGCCGCCGGGATGAGCACGTCGACGTCCAGTCCGAGCAGCGCGCCGGGATCGAGCGGCGCCCCACGGGGAAAGCCGCTGACCCCGGTCCGGCCGGCCGCGTGCTCGATGAGCCCCTGGACGTCGAGGCCGGCTTCGTTGATCACGGCACCACGGCTGTCGGCGACGGCGACGATGCGGGCGCCGGACCGTGCGAGCAGGCCGGCCGCGACCGAACCCACGTTGCCGAAACCCTGCACCGCCACGGTCAGCGACCTGAGGTCCAGGTCGAGGTGCGCGGCCGCCTCGCGGGTGACGGCCACCACGCCGCGTCCGGTGGCTTCCCGCCGGCCGAGCGAGCCGCCCATCTCCACCGGCTTGCCGGTCACGACGGCAGTTTCCGTATGGCCCACGTGCATGCTGTAGGTGTCCATCACCCACGCCATCGTCTGGGCGTCGGTGTTGACGTCGGGCGCGGGGACGTCGCGTTCGGGGCCGATCAGGTCGATGATCTCCGCCACGTAGCGCCTCGTGAGCGCCTCGGTCTCCCTGGCCGAGAGCCGCCGGGGATCGCAGACGACGCCGCCCTTGCCGCCGCCGAACGGGATCTGCATCACGGCGCACTTCCACGTCATCCAGGCGGCCAGGGCAGTGACCTCGTCGAGCGTGACGGCCGGGTGATACCGGATGCCGCCCTTCGCGGGGCCGAGCGCGACGTTGTACTGGACGCGGTAGCCGGTGAAGACCTCGATCGCACCGCTGTCCATGTGCACGGGACAGGAGACGACGACCTGGCGTTTCGGACGGGCCAGGATGCCCCAGATTCCGGGGTCGAGTTTCAGCAGCCTCGCGGCCTCGTCGAACTCCTGCAGCATCGCGTCGAAGATCGGTCCGCGCTCGGGCATGGCGCGACACGCTACCGCGCCGGTGCCCGCGAGTCAACGGGGAGCGGACGCTATAATGGCGGCCGTGCGGTACAGGGGATGCCGGCGATGGGCCGGTGCTGGAGAACGATGGCGCATACGCTGCTGCTCGTAGAGCCCAACGCCACGATTCAACGGGTCGTCGAGTTGACGTTCGCCGGCGAGGGCGTGACGGTCGTGGCGGTGCCTGACGGAGACCAGGCACTGGAGCGGATCGGCCGCGAGCGGCCCCACGTGGTGCTGGCCGACGTGGCGGCGCCACGCCGGAACGGGTACGAGATCGCGGAGCACGTGAAGGGCCTGCCGGGGTCGCCGCCGATTCCGGTGCTGCTGATGGCGGGCGCGTTCGAACGGGTGGACGAACAGCGCGCGAAAGAGGTGGGGTGCGACGGCGTGCTGGTCAAGCCGTTCGAACCCCGCCAGCTCGTGCAGCGCGTTCGAGGTCTGCTCGGCGTTGCCGCTCCCCGTCCCGCGGTTGCGACGCCACCGCCCGCTCCCCCCGCCGTCGAGCCGTCACCGCTGGATCGATTCATCGCGGCCCATGCGGCCGGGCGGGCCGCGCCGGCCACGCCGTCACCGGGCCCCCAGCCGCCGCCCTCGTCCCAGCCGGCTGACGATGCCGGCGCGCGCGCGCTCGACGACTACTTCGACGAACTGGACGCCATGTTCGCACCCGGTCATGGTGCCGCAGGAGCACAGGCCGTGCCGCCCGCCGTGCCCCCGGCCCCACCGTCCGCGCCGACTCGGGCCGGAGCACCACCGGCTCCTGCCGCCGCGTTTTCACCCGGGCCGGCCGCCGACGAGATCGACTTCGGGTTCGACGAGCTCGATGCGGTGTTCGCGTCGGCGAGCGCCGCGGCCTCCCCGCCAGGCGAGATGCCGTCCGGATGGGACGCGCCGATCGCGCCGCCGGAGTCCTCGGCGCCACCCGCGGCC
>VFZH01000155.1 GCA_016871255.1 Acidimicrobiia bacterium
CCCATCCGCCCCACTCGCCCCACTCGCCCCATCCGCCCCACTCGCCCTATTGAGGCAGCCTGAGCTGCGTCGGTGTCGGACGCACGCCGGGGATCTTCACCGGCAGGCGGTAGAGATCCCGGCCGGCAGTCAGGTACAGCATGCGGCCGTCCGCGCCGCCGAACGCCAGGTTCGCGGCGGGTACGCGGATGATGCCAAGCAGCGTTCCCGACGGCGAGATCACCCACACCCCGGCGGCGCCGCGGGCGTACACGTTGCCCTGCCGGTCCACCTTGATCCCATCCGCCCCGCCGCGCGCGTCCGGGAGCGCGAGGGTCGACAACAACTGCCGGTTGGCCACCGTGCCGTCGGCATTGACGTCGTAGCGGAACAGGTTCGGCCCCGAGCCCACGTAGAGGTGCTTCTCGTCGGGCGACAACGCCACGCCGTTGGGAAACCCGCCGCCGAAATCCTGGTCGAGCACGCGCAGTACGCCGTCCTTCAGCAGGAACATCCCGAAGAACGGCAGCTCGCGTGACGGGCTGTCGGGCGAGCGCAGCCCGCCCGGGATGTCCGAAAAGTAGATCGCGCCGTCGCTCCGCACGATCAGGTCGTTCGGGCCGTTCAGGCGCTTTCCCTCGTAGCGGTCCGCGAGCACTGTCACCGTGCCGTCGGGCTCGAGCCGCTTCACCGCCCGGTCGCCGTGCGCGCAGAACACGAGCCGGCCCTGCGGGTCGAGCGTCAGCCCGTTCGAGCCGAGGAGGACGACCTGAAGCCGCCCGTTGTTGATCTGGAGCGCTTCAGCGGAGCCGGTGCCGGTGTAGCCGCTGCGCTCGAGGAACACCGACAGCTCGCCGCCCGGCGTCCACCGGTAGATCCGGTTCGCCGGGATGTCGCTGAACAGCAGGAACCCCTCGCCGGGCGCCGGCACCCACACAGGGCCTTCGACGAAGCCGAAGTAGTCCGTCTTCAGCGGCTCCAGCGTCGCGTCGGCCGCGATGATGGCATCGAGCCCCGGGTCACGCCGATCGATCGCCGCCCCGGATCCGGGCGCCTGCGCACCCACGGTCGCGCCGGCCGCGATGAACGCGGCACACGCGATCAGCTTCTTCTTCACCTGTCGCTCCTCAGGCCAGCTGCAGCCGGCCCCTCCGAATCTCCACGCCACGACTCGGGTCAGCCGCCCGCCGCCGCCCGCTATCGGGGCAATCTGAGCTCTTTCGGCATCGGCCGCACGCCGGGGGTCTTGACCGGCAGCCCGTAGAGATCCCGGCCGGCGGTAATGTACAGCATCCGGCCGTCGGCTCCACCGAACGCGAGATTGGTCGCGGTCGCCCGGATGAGCCCCAGCACTGCGCCGGTCGGCGACAGGACCCAGAAGCCGCCGGCGCCGCGGGCGTACACGTTGCCCGCCTGATCGAGCTTGATCCCATCGACGATGCCCCCGGCGTCGGGCAGCGTGAGCCGGGCGAACGGCTGCCGGTTGCTGACGGTCCCGTCTCCGTTGACATCGTACCGGTACAGGATGGGTCCCGCCCCGACGTACAGGTGTTTCTCGTCGGCGGACAACGCGACCCCGTTCGGCGCCGCGCCGCCGATGTCCTGGTCGATGACGCGCAGGACGCCGTCCTTGAGCAGGTAGAGCCCGAAGAAGGGCAGCTCGCGGGAGGGACTGTCCGCTCCCCGCAGGCCGGCGAAGAAGTCCGAGAAGTAGATCGCGCCGTCCGAGCGGACGATCACGTCGTTCGGCCCGCTGAAGCGCCTGCCCTCGAAGCGGTCGGCCAGCACGGTGACGGTTCCGTCCGGTTCGAGGCGCTTGAGCGAGCGGTCGCCATGCGCACAGAACACCAGCCGCCCGTCCGTATCCAGCGTCAGGCCGTTCGAGCCGAGGAGCACCAGCTCCAGCCGTCCGTTGTTGAGCTGCAGCGCCTCGCTGGGGCCGGTCCCCGTGTAGCCGCTGCGCTCCAGGAACACCGACAGCTCCGCGCCGGCAGGCGTCCACCTGTAGATGCGGTTCGCGGCAAGGTCGCTGAAGAGGAGGAACCCGCCGTCCGGTGCGGGCACCCAGACGGGGCCTTCGAGGAAGCCGAAGTAGTCCCCCTTGAGGAGCTCCGGCTTCGCCGCGGGATCGATCAGCTCGTCCAGCGCCGGGCTGCGGCGCTCGATGACGGGACCCGGCGCCGACTGCGCGCGCACGAGGGCGCCGGCTGCCACCAGCGCCGCCGCAACGACCAGCTTGCTTCTCACGCGATCCGCTCCTCACAGGCCGGTCTGAAGCCGGCCCCTACGAGTGTCCAGGTCCAAGCCCCGACCGGGCGGGCCCCTGCGAGGGTCCAAGCCAGGGCCGGCCCGAGGGTCCGAAACCCACAGGGCCGCCGGGGGCCACCGCTACGCGTGCTGAGCGACGTACCTGGCGACGTCGAACTTCCGCTTCATGCCGGCTTCGGTCATCGACCGGACGGTGCCGAACACCGGACGGGGCGGCCACGGCCGGTCGTGCTTGCCGCCGATCGCCCACGCGATATTCGCATAGCCGCTGGGATCGCGACCGTCCATCTGGTAGCGATCGTTCAGCCGGACGGCCGTCTCGAGCGCCTGCTCCGCGCTCCGGCTCCATTCCAGGATCTTCTTCGCCCAGTACATCCGCACGTACCCGTGCATCCAGCCGGTGGTCACCATCTGCCGTTGAGCCGCGTTCCAGAGGGGATCGTGCGTCTCCGCCGCCTCGAACTGCCTCTCGGTGTAGAGATGCGGGCGCCGGTCGCGACGATGCTCGCGGAGCGCGCGCCGCGCCCAGTCCTCGCAGCCGGCCAGCGCATCGTATCGCGGGTTGAACCGCACGAAGTTCACGGCCAGTTCGCGCCGCACGACCAGTTGCTCGATGAACGCATCGACCGCCCCCGCGGGCGCGCCCGACGCACGCACCGCCAGCGCCACCTCCCGCGGTCCCAGGTGTCCGAAGTGCAGGTACGGCGACAGGGCGCTCGTCCCGTCCTCGGTCGGATCGTTCCGGCGCTCACCGTAGCCGGCAAGCCCCCTGCGCAGGAACCGGGCGAGCCGGCGATGCCCCTCTTTCGAGCCGCCCCGCAGATCGGCCACCGGCTCGGCGTCGCGTGCGATCGGCAGGCCCTCGACCGCCGCTGGGGTCGGCTCGATCGCTTCCATCCCGTCCGGCGCCCACCACCGTACCCGCGCCATCGGCTCACCGGACGCAACCAGGAAATCGTTGAGCCGCGCGTGCAGGCGCGGCCGGATCGTCCGCGCGGCGTACTGCTCCTTCTCCAGCAGCACCGACGGTACGACGACATCGGCATCCACCGTCCACAACGGCACGCGCAGCCGGCCGGCCACCGTCTCCCGCCACGCGGCCGTCTGCCGGAGCGGGTTCTCGTCGCCCACGACGATCGCCGGCCGCACCTCTTCGAGAAACGGCAGCAGCCCGTGGTGTGGATGGCGCCGCAGGACGAAGCCGACGCGCCGGCGGCACAGGCCCTCGGCGATATCGGGAAGGCCGTCAGCGAGAAAGCGGTAGTGGCGCAGGTTGGCGCGCGTGATGAACGGAAACAATCCGAAGAAGACGACCACCGGCCTGCCGAGCAGGTTGCCGAGATCGATGGCCAGATCGAGGGCCGGGTTGTCGGACGCGCGCTGGGCGCGCTGCATCCAGTAGACCACGGCAGTGCCGTCGGGATCGGGCGATCCCCCGCGGCGGACCGTCACGCGCGGGTCAGCCGACAGCGCGTCGAGCACAGGGATCGGGCCGGCTGAAGCCGGCTCCCACGAGTGTCTGAGTTCGAGCGAGCGGACACTTTGGGATTTGGGCTTTGGGAGTTGGCTTGGGCTTTGGGATCCGGGACCTGGGATTTGAGTCTGCTCAACCTCCCGCCGCGCCCAGCCGGACCTCGGTCGCCGTGCGCGCGGTCTTGCCGTCCTTCCCTTTCGATTCCGTGTAGGTCACGACGACCCGCTCACCCGTCCGGATGTCGGCTTCGGCCACCTTCGTCTTCCCTCGCAGGATGGTGGTCTTCGCGTTCAGCGTGATCGTCGACGTCGCGCCATCGGTCGCCTTGACGCCGAGCTGATGCGCCTCGAGCGCGCTGACGGTGCCCATGACCTTGTGCTCGTGCCCCTCGTGCGCCGCAGGCGCCGACGACAGGCCGAGGAGGGCGGCGAGCGCGGTCAGCGCCAGAAGCGTGTGCGTGCGGCAAATCATCTGTCCTGCTCCTTCAGTGCTGGTGCGTGGCGCCGGTGTCGAAGACCGGCGGGTCTTCGCCCGCCAGGAACGCCTCTTCCACGAGCCGCTGCTGCACCTCCGCGATCGAGCGCGGGTTCAGCGCCTCCATCTCCTCGATCTCGGCCACCGTCAGCGACGGCAGCCGCCGGATGAAGTGTACCAGTTGCCAGCTCGCCGTCTCCCCCTCCGGGGTTCCGGTGGTCCAGCCGGGCATGCCGGTGAACCGCACGCCGTGCTCGATGATCCAGAAGAGCTGGCCGTCGGTCAGATCCTGCGTGGCCGGCAGGCGCATGTCGGGCGCGGGCGGCCACATGCCCCGTCCAAGTTCCGTGTCGCCGCTGCCGTCGTTGGCGTGGCACGACGCGCAGTGGTCGGCGAAGTGTGCGCGCGCGTCCGCGAGCGCCTCGCCGGTCAGCTCCACGGGGTTCGTCAGCGACCTCGCCTGCCGCCCGACGGCCAGGTTGCGGACGGTCGTGGCCACGAGCCGCTCGATCCGGCCGGGTTCCCCGATGGCGCCGAACCCGGCGTCCACCATCCGCCACCCGCCATACGCCACCGCCGCCCCCACCAGGCCGACCACGATGAGGAACACTTTGACCATGGCCTCATTGAACGTCTATAAGTTGCGGTCTGCAATGGGGATCTCCCCGTGAACGCTCCCGGGCTCCGTTCCCTCGCGCCGCTGGTCGCCCCCGGCATCCTCGTGGCCGCCACGGGCGTGGGCGCCGGCGATCTCGTGACGGCGAGCATTGCCGGCTCGCGCGTCGGCACAGCCGTGCTGTGGGCCGCCGTCGTCGGCGGCGCCATCAAGTGGACGCTGAACGAAGGGATCGCGCGCTGGCAGATGGCCACCGGCACGACGCTGCTCGACGGCTGGGTGACGCGGCTGCCCGGCTGGGTTCAGGCTGTCTTCATGGCCTACTTCTTCATGTGGACGCTGATGGTCGGTGGCGCGCTGGTCAACGCCTGCGGCGTCGCCGGCGCCGCCATCCTGCCGCTGGGCGATCCGACCACCTCGAAGATCATCTGGGGCGCCGCACACTCGATTGCCGGCATCCTGCTCGTCCGCGCCGGCGGCTTCCGCCTTTTCGAGCGCGTCATGGCGCTCTGCACCGGGTGTCTGTTCGTCGGCGTGCCGATCACCGCCGTCCTGCTCGGGCCGGACTGGGGCGCGGTGGCGCGCGGGATTGCCGTGCCGTCCATTCCGGCGGGCGGGCTGCCCTGGACGCTTGCCGTGCTCGGAGGCGTGGGCGGCACGGTCACACTGATGTCGTACGGCTATTGGATCCGCGAGAAGGGGCGCTCCGGTGAGAGCGGCGCCCGGATGTGCCGGATCGATCTCGCCGTGGCCTACTCGCTCACCGCACTCTTCGGTCTGGCCATGGTCCTGATCGGCACGCGCATCCAGGTCGAAGGCCAGGGCACGGGGATCGCGGTCGCGCTGGCAGACCAGCTCGGGCTCGTGCTGGGACCCGCCGGCCGGTGGGTGTTCCTGGCCGGCTTCTGGGGCGCGGTCTTCTCCAGCCTGCTGGGCGTCTGGCAGAGCGCACCGTATCTCTTCGCCGACTTCGTGGCACTGCGGCGCCGCGCGGCCGGCGGCGGCGCGGGCCCCGCCGCGCCGACGGACCTGTCGCAGACGGCCGCGTACCGCGGGTACGTCGTCACGATCGGCGTCGTGTCGCTGCCGCTGCTGTGGTTTTCGGTCACGCAGATTCAGCTGGTCTACGGCGTGCTGGGGGCGATGTTCATGCCGTTCCTCGCCGTGACGCTGCTCGTGCTCAACAACCGGACCGACTGGGTCGGTGCGCGCTTCAGGAACGGAGCGCGCGTCAACGCCGTGCTCGTCGCAATCGTGGTGGTCTTCGCCGTCATGGGCGCGCTCCAGCTGTCGAACCGCATGCCGTCCTTCGGCGGCTGATCACCCCGGAAGAGGACTCCATGAAGGACATCGAGCTCACGCCGAACGCCAGCTTCAGCGTGACGCTGCGCCTGACACTCACCCGCCGCGCCGGGAGCCTCGGTGCGGTCACGACCGCCATCGGCGCCGCCGGCGTCGCGCGGCGCGACCGGGGCGACGTTGCGGTCCCCCGGACCCGGTAGTAGGCTGGGCCCGTGGCCCGGTACGACTGAGGAGGTTTCATGACACCTACGTCCCGGCGGCGCCCTCAGGGCGTCGGGGCCGTCACCAGCGAATGGCGGATCTGGGGCCTCGTCGTCGTCTTCCTCTCGCTCGTCGTCATCTTCAACCTGCTCGTCAACCGCACCGTGGCGGCCGGCCTGGGCCAGTCCACGCCGCTCCGCGAGGACGTCGGCCAGTACTTCTGGATCTGGGTGTCCCGCGTGATGACCGTGCCGATCGCGTGGTGGTTCGCGTCGATGGTGCGGACGAGCGAGCGCTCGCTGGTGCACGCCTTCGGCACGCACGTGCTGGGGATGACGACCGCCATCATCCTGCACACGGCGCTCATGTTCCCGGACATGGCGGCCGCGGGCGAAGTCGCCGCCGTGCCCGTCGCCGCCACCGGCTTCGCGCACTGGTTCCAGGCCGTGCCCTGGGCCGGCCTCGATCAGGTGAAGCAGTACATCTGGATCGACGTCTACGCCTACTGGGCGATCATCGGCGTCTACTACGCCTTCCACTACCACTCGGAGATGCTGTCGGGCGAGCGGAAGGCCGCGGCGCTGGAGGCCAGCCTGACCAGGGCGCGGCTGCACGCGCTGCGCTCGCAGCTCAACCCCCACTTCCTGTTCAACACGCTCAACAGCATCTCCGTGCTCGCGCACCGGGGGGACCGCGACGTCGTCTCGCAGATGGTGGAGCAGCTCAGCAGCCTGCTGCGTCGCGCGCTGGACGACGAGGGGCCGGACACCATTCCGCTGGACGACGAACTCGGCTTCGTGGACAGCTACCTCGGCCTGCAGCAGATGCGGTACAGCGATCGGCTGACCGTGCAGACGGCGATCGCCCCCGAGACCGTCCGGGCGCTGGTGCCCTCGATGGTGCTGCAGCCGATCGTCGAGAACGCCATCGAACACGGCGTCGCCCGCTGCGTCGGCGCGAGCACGGTCGTGATCCGCGCAAGCCGCCGGGACGATCGGCTGGTGCTGCAGGTCAGCGACAGCGGCCCCGGCTTCGCGGCGCCGGACCACGAGCCGCGGCGGAAGGGCATCGGCCTGCGGAACACCGAAGCCCGCCTCGAGGAGATGTACGGCCACGACCAGCACGTCGCCTACGGCCCCACGCCCGGCGGCGGCGCCACGGTCACCATCGAGATCCCGTTCCGTGAAGCGCCCGCAGCCGCGACGTCGAGGGTGGCGTAGGTGGCCGTGACGGCGCTGATCGCGGACGACGAGCCGCTGGCGCGGGCGGACATCCGGCGACGGCTGGCCAACGAGCCCGGGATCGAGATCGTCGGCGAAGCCAGCGACGGGCCGGGCGCCGTGAAGGCG
>VFZH01000156.1 GCA_016871255.1 Acidimicrobiia bacterium
AGGGGCGGCGGCCGGCGCGGGTGCCGCGGCGGGCGCCGTAGGTGCGGCAGGGGCCATCGGCACGGCGGCGGCCGGGATTGCAGGCATCACCACGGGTGCGGTCGTTGGCGCGATCGCGACGGGGGTCGCGATCGTCGGCACGGTGGGCGTCATCCAGACCCAGCAGAACGCGAGCCCCAGCAACTAGCGCAGACGCGGCGCGGCCTCACGTTCGGGGGCGGGATCTCCGCCGGGTAGAGCGGCTCTGTAGAGTTCGGACGTGAACGTGTTCCGCGGTCGTCTTGTCCTGGTGGCCATCCTCTGCGGATGTTCCGCACGGGCACTGGCGCAGGAGGCGGATCCGGTGAGCGCGGCGCGGATACGCCTCGGGCCGCTCGGGATCACGCCGTCGATCGCGCTCACCAACGCCGGTGTCGACAGCAACGTGTTCTACGAAGTCGAGAACCCCCGACAGGATGTCACCTTCACTGTTTCGCCACAGGCCGACACCTGGTTTCGCGCCGGGCCCTCCCGCCTCGCGACGACGATCCGCTCTGACCTCGTCTACTTCCATCGCTACGCCTCCGAGCGCAGCGTTGACTGGGATGCGCGGACCCGGTTCGAGGTGCCGGTGAACCGCGTCCGCCCCTGGGTGGGTGCCAGCTTCGCCGAGGGTCGGCAGCGCGTCGGCTACGAAATCGATCTGCGTACCCGGCGGCTCGTCCGCGGCCTGTCCGCCGGCACGGACGTGCGCGCGGCGGGCAGCACCCGGATCACACTCGGGGCCGAACGGACCACGACGCGGTACGACGAAGGCGCGCAGTTTCTCGGCAGCAACCTGGCCGATGCGCTGGACCAGCAACGGGACCGCGTCACGGCGCAGTACGAGCAGGACCTGACGCCCCTGACGACGTTCGTGGTGCAGGCCTCGGGTGCACGCGACGCCTTCTCGCGCTCCCCCGAGCGCAACGCGGAGTCCCTGCAGGTGGTGGCCGGCTTCGACCTCTCGCGGTTCGCGCTGATCGCCGGGCAGGTCCGGGTGGGCTACCAGCGGTTCAACCCGACGACCGGGCAGCTCAGCGCCTACCGTGGTGTCGTCGGGAACGCCGGCGTATCAACGGTCGTTGGCCGCGTCCTGGTGGCGCTCGACGCGACCCGCGATCTCAACTACTCGTTCGAGACCATCTATCCGTACTACATCCTCACCGGCGCCACGCTGACCCTGACGCCCAGGCTGACCGAACACTGGGACGTGCAGGCCCGTGCCGGGTTGCAGCGGCTGGCCTACGATGGCCGCTTTGCCCCGGTGCAGGACAGGGTCGATCGCGTCGACCTGCTTGGCGGCGGCGTCGGGTACCGCATCGGGCGCGAGATGCGGATCGGCGTCAACTTCTACCAGGAGCGGCGGCGGTCGCCACTGCTGACCCGGGACTACGTGGCGTACCGCGCCGGCACGACGGTGACGTATGGACGGTAAGGGCCCTAAGTTCCCACGCGGTGCGGTGATCCTCGGCCTGCTCGTGCTCGTGGCGGGCGCGGCCCATGCCGCGCCCCGGCAGGCGGGCGCCTACGTCGTTGGCCCGCAGGACGTGCTCACCATCTCGGTGTTCGACCAGCCGAACCTGGGGGGCAAGTACACGGTTGAGGCCGACGGCACCTTCTCCTTCCCCCTCATCCGGCAGGTGCACGTGGCGGGGCTGACGCTGCGTGAGGTGGAAACGCTGCTCCAGGGAAAGCTCGCGGACGGCTTCTTCAAGAACCCGCAGGTCAGCGTCACCGTCGAGCAGTACCGCAGTCAGCGGGTCTTCATCGTGGGGCAGGTACGGGATCCCGGCACGTACGCCCTGACGGGCGACATGACGCTGATCGAGGCGCTGGCGCGGGCAGGCTCGGTGACGGACTCCGCGAGCGGGGAACTGCTGATCCTGAGGCCCAAGACGGGAACCGCGAGCGGCCCTGTGACGTCCGACCAGGATGAGAGCGCCGACGTGATCCGGATTGACCTGATGGCGCTCCAGACCGGCCAGCTTTCCCAGAACGCGCTGCTGCGAGACGGCGACACGATCTTCGTCCCGCGAGCCGAGCTGGTCTATGTCTTCGGGCAGGTGCGTTCGCCAGGGTCCTTCACCCTGCAGAAGGGGATGACGGTCCTGCAGGCGCTGTCGCTCGCCGGCGGGCTGACGGATCGCGGTGCGGCGAACCGCATCCGGATTGTCCGGACAAGAGACGGCCTGAAGTCCGAAGTGAAGGCAGACATGGACGATCCGGTGCAACCGGACGACACGATCATTGTCCCGGAGCGGTTCTTCTGATGCTCAGGGCCGGCACGCTTTTCCGAGGTAGCAGGTGATGTCCGAACACACTGGCAACACGAGCCCAGGGCCGGGCGATCCCGATCGGGATCTGATTCCGGATCTGGTCGGTGGCCCGAAGATTCCGGACGCTGCCGCCGGGCGCTCGACAGGGTCCGGCGAGGCGGCGCACGAGCGCGCGGGCTACGGCGGCTATTCGTCGTACGGCTCCGGGTACGGCTACCCGGGTCAGTCGTACACCGGCGACCGCGATCGCATCCACCTGGTCGACTACGTCCGCATCCTGCACAAGCGGCGGTGGACGGCCCTGACCGTCTTCGTGCTGGTGCTCGGTTTCATGGTCGTGCACACGTTCACGGCCACACCCCTGTATCGGGGCACCGTGCGCATCCTGATCGAGAACGAGAACCCCAACGTCGTCAACTTCGACAACCTCGTCGAGCGGAACATGACGTTGATGGACTACTACCCGACGCAGTACCGCATCCTCGAGAGCCGCACCGTTACGCGGCGGGTGCTCGACGACCTGGACCTCTGGGACGATCCCGCCTTCGCGGCCCCGTCCGGCGAGCCGGCGCTCACGCTGAACCCGATGAACTGGGCGGCGCACGCCTACGCCTTCGTCAAGCGCCACGTGTCGGACCCGCCCCCCTCGCTGTCGCCGGAGGAGGCGGCACGGGCCGAGAAGGATCGCATCGTCGACAGCGCCCGGGCGAACGTCGAGATCAGCCCGGTGAACGACAGCCGCCTGGTCGACGTGTCGTACTACTCGACCAGCCCCGAGTTCGCCGCGGCATTCGCCAACGGCCTCGCGAAGGCGTACATCAACGAGAACCTGGAGTCGAACCTGAACGCCGCCAGGGACGCGACGGTGTTCCTGAACGAGCGGATCGCCGAGCAGCGCGAGGCCCTCGAGTCCTCCGAGCAGGCGCTGCAGTCGTACCGCGAGCAGACGGGCGCGATCTCCCTCGAAGACCGGCAGAACATCGTCGTCGACCGCCTGGCGTACCTGAACACCGCCGTCGCCCAGGCCCGCACGGAGCGCATCGCCAAGGAAGCGGTCTACAACCAGATCCGCGAGGTCCGGGACGATCCGGCGGCGCTCGACACCATTCCCGCCGTCATGGCCAGCCCGTTCATCCAGCAGCTGAAGACACAGCTGTCGGAACTGCAGCGGCAGAAGGCGCAGATGGAGGAGCGGCTCGGCGCCCGGCACCCGGACATGATCAAGATCGGGACGGAGCTCGACACGACCGAGCGGCGGCTGGCCGCCGAGGTGCAGAAGGTGGTGCAGGCGCTCAGGAACGACTACGAGGCGGCCCTGGCCAACGAGCGCTCCCTCAACGCGTCGCTCGACCAGCAGCGCGACGAGGCGCAGGCGCTCAACCGGATGGCGATCGAGTACGGCGTGCTCGAGCGCAACTCGGCGACCAACCAGGTGATCTTCGAAGGCTTGCTCCAGCGGAGCAAGGAGACGGACATCTCCGGCGAGCTGAAGACGACCAACGTGCGCATCGTGGATCAGGCGCAGGTCCCGCAGCGGCCGGCCTCGCCGAACAAGTTCGGGAACCTGCTGATCGGGCTCTTCGGCGGCACGCTGCTCGGGATCGGCCTCGCGTTCTTCTTCGAGTACCTCGACAACCGCATCAAGTCGCCCGACGAGATCAAGAACGACCTCGGGCTCTCGTTCCTGGGGCTGATCCCGGCCGTGAAGAGCGCCACCCCGTCCCCGCTGGTGACGCAGGACGTCCCCGCCCACTTCAGCGAGGCGTTCCGGGGCATCCGCACGAACGTGCTCTTCTCCTCCGCCGACGCGGGCCCGCGGTCCGTCGTCGTCACGAGCACGACGCCGGGTGAGGGCAAGACGGTTGTTTCCTCCAACCTCGCGATGTCGCTTGCGCTCGCCGGCCAGCGCGTCCTGCTGATCGACGCCGACATGCGCCGGGCGAAGCTGCACGAGCTCTTCGAGATGACCCAGGAACCCGGGCTGTCGAACGTGCTCGTCGGCGACGGCAAGACCAGCGAGGCGGTCCGGCGCACAGCGATCCCGGACCTCTGGGTCCTGCCGGCGGGCAAGCACCCGCCCAACCCGGCGGAGCTGCTCGGCTCGAAGCGGTTCCGCGACTTCCTCGCCGCGCTGCAGCAGCACTTCGCGTGGGTCGTTCTGGACAGCCCCCCGGTCATGGCCGTCACCGACGCCAGCGTGCTGGCCCACCACGTCACCGGCGTGGTCTTCGTCGTCGGCGCCGAGATGACGGCGCGGGGCGCGGCGAAGACGGCGCTCGAGCAGCTCGACGGCGCGAAGGCGAAGTACATCGGGGGCATCCTGAACAAGGTCCACATCGAACGCGACGCCTACTACTACTCCCGCTACTACCGGCGGAACTACGCCTACTACTACCGCAGCGCGGCGAACACCCCGGCGCCCTGACGCCGCCCGATGCTGAACTTCGCGGTCACCGGCGTGGGCGGCTTCGTCGCCCCCCGCCACCTGCGCGCGATCCGCGCGACGGGGCACCGTGTCGTCGCGGCCGTGGACCCGCACGACGCCGTCGGCGTGCTCGATCAGTTCGCGCCCGACGCCCGCTTCTTCACCGAGTTCGAGCGGTTCGACCGGCACCTCGACAAGCTGCGCCGCGGGCCTGACGCGGGCCGGGTCCACGTGGTCAGCGTCTGCTCCCCCAACTACCTGCACGACGCACACGTCCGCACGGCGCTCCGATCAGGCGCCGACGTGATCTGCGAGAAGCCGCTCGTGATCAACCCGTGGAACCTGGATGCGCTGCAGCAGATCGAGGCGGAATCCGGGCGCCGCGTGTTCACCGTCCTGCAGCTCCGGCTGCACCCGGCGATCGTGGCGCTCAGCGAGCGCGTGCGGGCCGAGCCCGCGCGGGGCGGGCACCAGGTGGAGCTGACCTACGTCACGCCGCGGGGGCCCTGGTACGACATCTCGTGGAAGGGCTCGGAGGAACGATCCGGCGGCGTCGTCACGAACATCGGCATCCACCTCTTCGATCTCCTGGTCTGGATTTTCGGGCGCGTGGAGGACTCCGTGGTGCACCTGCGCGAGCGGCGCAAGGCGGCGGGGGCCCTGCGCCTCGATCGGGCGGAGGTGCGGTGGTTCCTGTCGACCGATCACGCGGACCTGCCGGGCCGGCCCGACGACGTGGCGGGCCAGGCCGTGCGCGCGATGTCGGTCGACGGACACGACGTGGATTTCAGCCACGGCCTCGGTGAACTCCACACCGAGGTCTACCGGGACACGCTGGACGGCCGCGGCTGCGGAATCGAGGCCGCGCGGCCGTCGATCGAGCTGACGCACCGGATCCGGCAGCAACCCGTGCAGGAGGATCGGCGAGGCCCGCACGCATGGTTCGAACGCCGGCTCGCAGCCCGGTGAGACCGGCGCCCGGATACGTCGCGCACGAGTCGAGCTACGTCGACGAGGGGAGCCGGATCGGCCAGGGCACCCGCATCTGGCACTTCTGCCACGTGATGGCCGGGGCGACGATCGGGCGCGACTGCAATCTGGGACAGAACGTCCTGGTCGCCGCCGACGCCGTGATCGGCGACCGCGTGAAGATCCAGAACAACGTGTCGGTGTACGGAGGCGTCGTCCTCGAGGACGAGGTGTTCGTGGGACCCTCCGTCGTGTTCACCAACGTCGCGACGCCCCGCAGCGCCGTCTCCCGGCGCGACGCGTACGTGCAGACGCGCGTCGGGACCGGCGCCACGCTGGGCGCCAACTGCACGATCGTGTGCGGCACGACGCTCGGGCGGTATGCGTTCGTCGGGGCCGGTGCCGTTGTCACGAAGGACGTCCCCGACTACGGGCTGGTGATCGGCAACCCGGCGCGCCTGCGCGGCTGGATGTGCGCCTGTGGCGTCAAGCTCGCGTCGGGCGCGACGGCGACGGCGCCGGCGGAGGCGATCTGCCCCGCGTGCGGCGCCCGCTACCGCCGCGCCGGCGCCGCGCTGGCGCCGCTCGGATGAGCCGCCCGTTCCACCTGCTCCACGTCGTCGGCGCCCGTCCGCAGTTCATCAAGCTCTTCGCCGTGCAGCAGGCGTTGGCGCGGCACCCCCCGGGGGCGATCGCGAGCCGGGTGCTGCACACGGGCCAGCACTACGACCACGAGCTGTCGAGGGTGTTCTTCGAGGACCTGGGCCTGCCGGCCCCCGACGATCACCTCGACATCGGCTCCGCGTCGCACGGGCGGCAGACCGGGATGATGCTGGAGCGGATCGAGCAGGTCCTGCTGGCCCGCCGGCCGGACGTGGTGGTCGTGTACGGCGACACCAACTCGACCCTGGCTGGCGGGCTGGCCGCCGTGAAGCTGCACATCCCGGTCGCGCACGTGGAGGCGGGGCTGCGGAGCCGCAACACGGCGATGCCGGAGGAGATCAACCGCGTCCTGGTGGATCACCTCTCCACGTGGCTGTTCTGCCCGTCGCCCGCGGCGGCAGCCAACCTGGCGGCGGAGGGCCTCGGGAGCGGCCGTCCGGCAGGGTCGCCGGAGCGGGGTCACCCGGCCGTCGTCGTGTCCGGAGACGTGATGTGCGACGCCGTGAGCCACGCGGCCGCCCTCGCGGCAGAGCGGCGCGCGCCGGCAGGCGCGACCGATCGATACGGGGTCCTCACGATCCACAGGGCGGAAACGGCCGGTGATCCCGCCCGGCTCGCGGAGGTTGCGGCCTTCGTCAACCGGATGGCAGGCGATCTGGACATCGTGTTCCCGGCGCACCCGCGCACCCGCGCGGCGCTCGACGCTCACCGGATCCGGCTCGGCGACCGCGTCCGCGTGGTGGCGCCGCTGGGATACCTCGACATGATCCGGCTGCTCACGGGCGCCACGGTGGTGCTGACCGATTCAGGTGGGCTGCAGAAGGAGGCGTATTGGCTCCGCGTGCCCTGCATCACGCTGCGCGAGGAGACCGAGTGGCTCGAGACGATCGAGTCGGGATGGAACGTCCTGTACCGGGACCATCCATCCGACCGTCCGCGGTCTGAGGACAACGGGGCGTACGGCGACGGGCGGGCCGCCGATCGGGTGGTGAGCGCGCTGGTCGAGCAGGCGGCGACGGCGCCCGTGGGGGCGGGAGGTTGAGCGCCTGATGCGCGAACCAGGCACCCTGCGGATCCTCGGCGACCTCTTCACCGGCCGGGAGCGCTGGCTGCTGTTCTGGGGTGCGCTCGTCAGCCTCGTCGCGGCGCTGTTCGAGACGATCGGCGTGGCCTCGGTCCTGCCGTTCATGGCGCTCGTGCTGGATCCGGCGGCGGCCGAGGACCTCCCGCTGGCGCGCACCGTGATGCAGGTCGCGGGCGTGACCACGGCGAACGGCCTGATCA
>VFZH01000157.1 GCA_016871255.1 Acidimicrobiia bacterium
GGCGTACCCGGACGCGTGCGTGGCGGGCTGCACCACGGCGGGCGAGATCTCCAACGACGGTGTGGCAGACGAGACGGCGGTCGTCACCGCTCTCCAGCTCGAGCACACCCGATGCGTGCCGGCCACCGTGGACCTGAAGGACTGCGACTCCAGCCGGGCCGCCGGCCGCCGGCTCGCGGCGTCGCTTCCCGACCACCAGACCCTGCGGCACGTGCTCGTGTTCTCGGACGGCCTGAAGGTGAACGGCAGCGACCTGGTACAGGGCCTCACGACCAGCCTGCCCGCAGAGGTGATCGTCACCGGCGGGCTGTCCGGCGACGGCTCCCGCTTCAAGTCGACCGCGGTCGTGGCCGGCGGCACGCTCCGCGAAGGCGCCATCGTCGCCATCGGCTTCTACGGCGATCGCCTCCGGGTCGGAACGGGATCGCTGGGCGGCTGGGACTCGTTCGGTCTCGAGCGGCTGGTCACCCGTGCCGACGGCAACGTGCTGTACGAGTTGGACGGTCAGTCGGCCCTCTCGCTCTACAAGAAGTACCTGGGCGAGCAGGCCCGCGACCTTCCGGCGTCCGGCCTGTTGTTCCCCCTCAGCGTCCGGGCGGCCGGCCAGACGGCCGGCGTGGTGCGGACAGTGCTGAGCGTGGACGAGCAGGCGGACAGCATGACCTTTGCCGGCGACATTCCCGTGGGGTCCCACGCCAGGCTGATGAAGGCCAACTTCGATCGCCTCATCGACGGCGCGATCCGCGCGGCCCGCGCGAGCGCAATGTCGCTCGCCGGCGGGAAGGCCGACTGCGCACTCCTGATCAGTTGCGTGGGCCGGAAGATGGTTCTCCAGCAGCGTGTCGAGGAGGAGATCGACGGCGTCCGCGATGTCGTCGGCGCAGGAGCGGTCCTCACCGGCTTCTACTCGTACGGCGAGATCTCGCCCTTCACGCCGACCGCCCGCTGCGAACTCCACAACCAGACGATGACGATCACGACGTTTGCCGAACTCTGAGGATGGAGTCGCACTTCCACAGCCTGCTTCGCCGGCAGATCACGCGGCACTTCGGGTCGCTCGATCAGGTCCCTGATGAATGGCACCCGTTTCTGGCCGCCATCGATCTCGCGTACCGGCAGTCCGATTCCGACCGCCAGATGCTGGAACGGTCGCTCGATCTGAGCTCGGAGGAACTGGGACAGGCGAACGCGCGGATGACGAGCGCGCTCGAGCGGCTCCGGCAGGCCCACGGCGAGCTCGAGGCGCGCGTCGAGGCACGGACGCGCGAGCTGACGATCGCCAACGAGACGCTGCGCACGGCGGACGCGCAGCTGCGCCAGGCACAGAAGATGGAAGCGGTGGGCCGCCTGGCCGGCGGAGTCGCCCACGACTTCAACAACCTGCTGACGATCATCTTCGGCAACGCCGAGCTGCTGAAGGACTCGGCTCTCGCGCCCGACCTGGCGGCCATCGTGGACGAAATCCTCGCCGCGTCGGACTCGGCGGCGGCGCTCACCCGGCAGCTCCTGGCGTTCAGCCGCCGGCAGGTGCTGACGCCGAAGGTGCTCGGCCTGAACGAGCTGGCACGCGACACGCTGCAGCTGGTGAAGCGCCTCCTCGGCGAGGACATCGAGCTCGTCGCCCGCCTCGACCCGCATGTCGAGAGCGTGCGGGCCGACGCGGGGCAACTCCAGCAGGTCCTGATCAACCTGGGGATCAACGCGCGGGACGCCATGCCGCACGGAGGTCGTCTCAGCGTATCCACGTCGCTGCGGACCGTGGCGGCTGCCGGCGCCGAGCCGGGCCTGGCCTCGGGCCAGTACGCCGTGATCAGTGTCCGCGACTCGGGCGTGGGCATGGATCCCGATGTCAAGAACCGCATCTTCGAGCCCTTCTTCACCACGAAGGCCCTCGGCCGCGGGACCGGGCTGGGCCTGGCCACGGTCTACGGCATCGTCAAGCAGAGCGGCGGTTACATCGAGGTCGAGAGCGAACCCGGACAGGGCAGCACGTTCCACGTGCTGCTGCCACATCTCACACGGCACACCTCCACCTCGACCACAGGGCACGCCCAGGCGTCCGGGGGCCACGGCTGCATTCTGGTCGTGGAGAACGAGCAGAGCGTCCGGCGGATCGTCTGCAGTCAGTTGCGCCGGGCGGGGTACACGATCATCGAGGCCGAGAACGGCCCGACCGCGCTCGAGACCGCGGCGGGGCTCGACCGGAAGATCGACCTCCTCCTCACCGACATCGTGATGCCGCAGATGGACGGCCGGGCGCTGGCCGCCCGCCTCACCGGCCTGCGCCCGGACACGAGGGTCGTGTACATGACCGGCTACACGAGCGGCGTGGACGTGGCCGACGACGTCGGCGGACATCGCCGGGCCCTCCTCCACAAGCCGTTCACCCGCGAAGGCCTGCTGGCCACCGTCCGGTCGGCCCTCGAGGAGGGGGCGGGCGCCTGACCCGCGGCGTCACGCCCCGGCCACCCGCCGCGCCGGCCGACGGACCGATCGCGACCCACACGGGACCTCCATGCACACCGCTCTCGACACGCTGACCGGAATCCTCGGGGACGTCACCGATCTCGACCACACCGCCTCGCTGCTCGAGTGGGACGAGCAGGTGAAGATGCCTCCGGGCGGCGCCACCACCCGCGGGCACATGACGTCCACAATTCGACGGCTCGCCCACGAGCGCTTCACGGCCGACGATGTCGGAGCCCTGATCGAGCAGGCGCGCGCCGAGACAGCGGGCGCCGACCCGTCATCGACGCCCGCGCGCCTGCTGACCGTCACCGCCCGCGACTACGACAAGGCGCGGCGCGTGCCCGCCGCGTTCGTCGCCGAGCAGGCCCGCGTGCTCTCCGCCTCGCAGCACGCCTGGATCGACGCGCGTGCCGCCTCGCGCTTCGAGGCGTTCCGGCCGCACCTCGAGCGCGTCATCGAGTTGAAGAGGCAGTACGTGAGCTTCTTTCCACCCGGCGCACACCCCTACGATGTCCTACTCGACGACTACGAGCCCGGGACGACCACCGCGGAGATCCAGGCGCTGTTCGAGGCGCTGAGGCCGAGGCAGGTTGCGCTCATCCGGGCGATCGCGGAGCGGCCGGCCGTGGACGATCGCTGCCTGCGGGCGCGCTGGCCGGAAGCCGACCTGGACGCGTTCAGCCGCGAGGTGGTCACCGCCCTCGGCTTCGACTGGACGCGCGGCCGGCAGGATCGCTCCGTGCACCCGTTCGCCACGGGGATCGGACCGCACGACGTGCGGATCACGACGCGCTACGTGGAGCAGGAGCCGCTGTCGCTCCTGTTCGGCGCCCTGCACGAGACCGGGCACGCGCTGTACGAACAGGGTATCGATCCCGCGGTGGCGCGCACCCCGCTTGGACGGGCGGTGTCCCTGGGGATCCACGAATCGCAGAGCCGGCTGTGGGAGAACCTCGTCGCACGCTCGCGACCCTTCTGGCAGCACTTCTTCCCGGCCCTCCGCGCCCGCTTCGCCTCCGCTCTCGGCGACACGGATCTCGACGCCTTCTACAAGGCGATCAACCGGGTGCAGCGATCCCTCATCCGCGTCGAAGCCGACGAAGCCACCTACAACCTGCACGTGATGCTGCGCGTGGAGATCGAGATCGCGCTGATCGAAGGCCGGCTCGCGGTCGCCGATCTGCCGGAGGTGTGGCGGACGAAAATGCGCGAGTACCTCGACCTCGATCCACCCGACGACGCCCGAGGAGTGCTGCAGGACATCCATTGGTCGGGGGGCCTGCTCGGCTACTTCCCCACCTACACGCTGGGCAACGTCGTGTCGGCCCAGTTGTGGGACGCGTTCGGCCGCGAACACCCGGCGCGCGATCTGGACATCGCACGAGGGGACTTCGCCACCCTGCTCGGGTGGCTGCGCGAGCAGGTGCACCGCCACGGCCGCATGCTGACGCCGCAGCAGCTCGTCGAACGCGCCACGGGCTCGCCGATCGATCCGGAGCCGTACCTGGCCTACCTGGAAGAGAAATACGGGGAAATCTACGGTATTTGAGATTGAGGATTGGGGATTGAGGATTGCATTGGCGATTGACGATTGACGATCGGCGATTGCATTGACGATTGGCGACTGGCGACTGGCGATTGGCGACTGGCGACTGGCGATTGGCGATTGGCGATTGGCGATTGGCGATTGCATTGACGATCGGCGATTGAGGGATTGGCGATTGCATTGGCAATTGAGGGATAGAGGGATTGCATTGACGATTCGCGAGTGGCGATTGAGCGGGCCTGCTGCCGACCGTCATGGCTGATCGGCCTACGCTCTGGGGACGCCGATCCTCAATCGGCCAATCAATCGCCAATCGCCAATCGCCAATCGTCAATGCAATCCTCAAGCCCTCAATCGCCGATCGCCAATGCAATTGCCAATCCCTCAATCGCCAATGCAATCCTCAATCACCAATCGCTAATCATCATTGCCCCGCGTACAGGTCGATGATGCGGCTGATGGCGCGGCGGCACACGGGGCAGAAGCCGCCGGGGTCGCGGGTGAACATCACGCAGTTGACGCTCGGCCGGTACAGCCCCTCCGCCTGGTAGCCCGCGCCCTCGAAGGCGCCGACCGTGCCGGCGTACCGCAGGCCGGCGAGGAACTGCCGCACGCCTTCCAGCTCGTCCCGGACGGCCTCAGCCACCATCGCCGGCGTGGTACCCCGCTTGTCCAGCGCCGCGCGCCGGGCGCGGTGCTCGCGGCCGAGCCGTTCGTACCCCTCACGGTCCCACGGCGTCGGAAGCGGTGTGCCGGGCTTCACGAGATCGCGCCACTTGAGCGCGGCTGGATCGGCCAGCGCAGTCAGGTTCGGCTCCCACGGCTCCGGATGGGATGAGCCGCCGGTTTCGTACGACACCTCGGAGCTGTAGTACTCGTCACCGAGGCCCGCGAAGTGGTGGGCGAACTCGTGCACGAAGACATACGGCGCGGCGTCGTGGCCGGCGGCTACGGTGGCGTGCGCGTTGAAGATCCCGCCGCCGCCGTAGGACCGCTCGTTCACGACGACCGCGATGAACTCGTACGGCGCGGCGGCTGCGGCGTCTCGGAGGGCCGGATCGTCCATGCTGAGGAGGTAGCGGTCCATGCCGAACACACCGTACTGCGTGGCCAGCCGCGACGTGCCAGCCGCGCCGTCCCGGCCGCGCACACCGCTCTCCGGCGACACCAGGTCGAGCGCGCGCACGTTGAAGCCGGTCCGCCGGCTCCTGTAGGGCTCCAGCGCGAACATCCCCTCCACGAGGCGCTCCGCGTCGGCATGGAACGCCGCGATGTCGCCACGCGTGTAGCCTTCCGCGATCAGCAACAGATCGACCTTCTCGGCCGGTGGACCGTGCTCGACCAGCGTCCAGACAGCTCCCGCGGGTGGACGATGCGCGGGGGCAGCCACGGTGCGGGGATCGATCGACGTGGACCACAGGTCCCGGAACCCGCCACCCGGCACGCGCTTCCGGATCGCCACCTCCACCGCCGCCTGCGGCCAGGGGAACCGCACCGACTCGCGGAAGGTCTTGTGCGTCCACGCCGCTTCGGCGGTCGTTTCCCACTCGGCGTACACCGACGAGAAGCCACGCGAGTACAGCCGCGTGCCTGAACGCGCGTCGAGGACGTCCACGCGGTAGGTTCCGAGGTCGGTGTCGTCGACGAGCCGGGTGCGGCTGCCCGGCCACGGCCCGTCGCCGACGACCTGGCTGACGGCGAGCTGCTCGGCGCCGAGGCCGCCCACGTGGACGTAGTCCAGGCGCATGGTTGCCGGGGTGAACCAGCGATCGAATTCCGGGGCGGAAGACTGCGCCGTGCCCGGGCCGCCACCGTGCAGGAAAGCGAGGACGAGCAGAGCGGCCGTGCCGGGCACGAACCGGCGCGTCATGGCGCCGGTGGCAGCGGAATCTCCTCGGTCGCCGTCACGGCGAACCGGCGGAACCGGCCGTAGGTCGCGCGTCCGGTCACGCGCGAGCGGTTGCGGAGCGCGTACTCCTCGTTCATCTCGGCGAGCACATACACCCCGAACCGATCGTCGGCGCGGAACGACGTGGTGATGGTCGCGCGAACGGCCGGGTCCTGGACGATCAGTTCCGTTCGGACGATGCGTCCCGTCGTCTCGTCGAGCCAGACACGGCCACTGGAGACCAGGTTCCGGCCGTCCGGCGTTCGCACGCGCGTCGGCCTCACGCGCTCGGTGTAGGAAACCTCCCGCACACGCTCGCCCGCTGCGGCATCGAGCTTCCCCAGCCGGAACTCGAAGCCGGGCTGCTGGCCCGCATCGAGGAACGTGAGGGCGATGAGCGGCATGTTGAGCGTACGCTCGACGTCACCGATGTTGTACCGGGCGCTCTCCACGAACAGCGCCGCCGCCAGGTCGGCGCCGCGGCCGCCCGGCGTGAGCAGCAGCTTCGTCAGCCGCTCCTCACGTTCGCGTACCGGCCGCCCATCGACCTCGAAGACGTCGCGGAATGGCACCCAGGTGTCCAGGCCGGCCGGTTTGACCAGCAGGAAGTCCGACACCAGCTCGCGGCGTTCGGGTGCGCTGGTGATCGCGCTGCTCCCGCGACCGCGACTGCCCGTGACCATGACCTGGCCGCCGGAGGTCTGCTGCACGTACCGCTCTTCGGCGACCGCCGAGGAGAATTCGATCGTGAAGCGTGACACGTAGCCGGCCGCCTTCTCGAGCAGCGCGGCCAGCGCCGCGGCGTCGTCCTGCGCGGCGAGGCCGTCGCCCCCCCAACCCGAGAGCGCGCCTGCGAGCAGCAGCGAGGCCACACGCCTGCAAGCGGTCCGCATGCGGTCATTATGCGCCCTGCCGCGCGATCGGAAGACCGCTATACTGAGGGCCGGTTTCCCTGTGATGCGGTCTGCGGGTGTCTCCGGCACGATAGTCGTCATCCCCACCTACAACGAACGCGACAACCTGGCGGGCGTTGTCGCCCGCGCGCTCGAGCTTCCGGACGTCGATGTCCTCGTCGTGGATGACGACTCGCCGGACGGCACCGGCGCGCTGGCGGACGAGTTGGCGCGGGCGAACGCACGCATCCGGGTCATCCACCGGACCGGCGACCGGGGATTCGGCCCGTCGTACGTCGCCGGCTTTCGCGCCGCCCTCGACCTGCAGGCGGACGTCGTGTGCCAGATGGACGCGGACGGCTCGCACGACCCGAGCCAGCTCGAACGGCTGGTGTCGGCGCTGGCGGACGCCGACGTGGCGCAGGGGTCGCGGTACGTGCCGGGCGCCAGGCTCTACGACTGGCCCGTGTCGCGGCGGCTCCTCAGCCGGGCGGGCAACGGGTACGTACGGCTCGTGACGGGCGCGACGGTGCGGGACACGACGAGCGGCTTCCGGGCATTCCGCCGCGCCGCGCTGCAGCGCCTCCCGCTCGATCGACTCCAGTCGCGCGGACACGCCTTCCAGGTGGAGCTCACGCAGGCAACCAGCCGCCTGGGCCTGCGGATCGTGGAGGTGCCGATCTCCTTCTGCAACCGGCACGAGGGAGCCTCGAAGGTCACCCTCCCGGTGTTCCTGGAGTCGCTCGCCGCCCCCTGGCGCTTCCGCGGGGCGCGAGCTCGCGAGTAGCCCTCCCACTCGCCCTACTCGCCCCACTCG
>VFZH01000158.1 GCA_016871255.1 Acidimicrobiia bacterium
CGCGCACGGCAGGGCTCTGGTTCGGCGGCCTGGTCGCGACGCTCCTGGCGGTCGGAGTCGCCTCTGCCTGGCTCAACCCGAACCCCACCGGCTCGGCGAGCGCATCGCTGCAGTTCCGGACCGAGTTCGCAGCCACGAGCGCGCGGATGCTCGCGTCAGCTCCCGTCGGCGGCGTCGGGATCGGCCAGTACTACCCGCGGTCACACGAGTACATGTCCGACGAATTGCGCGCGTACTACCCGTACGAAAACGCCCACAACTACTTCCTGCAGGCGTTCGCCGAGCTCGGCCTCCTGGGCGGCGCGCTGTTCCTGTCGGTGGTGGCCACCGGCCTTCGGCTGGGCTGGTCGGCCCTGCGCGCGCAGCCCGCCAGCCCTGCGCTCTCAGGGCTGTTCGCCGGGTGCTGCGGGTACCTCCTCACGTGCGTGACGGGGCATCCGCTCCTGGTGCCGGAAGCCGCGCTGCCCTTCTGGGCCGCCTTCGGGGCGATGGCCGGCGCGTCGCCCGCCGGCGGCACCGCCCCCGCGCCGTGGTTCCGAAAAGGGGCGGCGGCCGCGGCGACAGTGCTCGGCGTCCTGCTCGTGCTGGCACTGGTGGAATCCCGCCGGCAGCCCGGGATCCCGGCAGATCGGGGCTTCCACGACGAGCGTGTGGCCGACGACGGCACGCGGTTTCGATGGTCGACCCGCCACGCCGTCGCCTGGCTGCAGGGTGACCCGGGGTTCCTGACGCTGCTCGTGCGCGCTCCGGAGCTCCCCGGGCGCCCGCGTCCCTTCATCGTCCAGTTGGAAGCCGACGGGCACGTGCTGCAGCGCACGCCCGTTCCCACCGATCGCTGGCTGCAGATCGGCGCCCCGGTGCCTCGGCGACCCGACGGCGCACGCCGCCGCATCGACCTCCGTGTGAACCAGGTCTGGACCGAACGGCGCGATCGCCCCGGCCCCGGCGTCACCGACGACCGGCCGCTGGGGGTGATGGTCGGCTACCCCAATCTGCAGGAAGTACCGAAATAGGGCTCCAGCGGCCGGTCGGAGGGTCGTGGCTCCGGTCTCGTCATGCAACGTCTACGTGACGACCATGTCGATTCTGCGTGATCTTTCCGAAACACACTGTTCACGTCTGGCGGTCGAGGGCCCGGCCATCGCTACAGCCGATGGATGTTCGGCGCCGTGATCCCCTTCAGGGCGTTGCGCGTGTCGAGCACCAGCGGGAACCGCCGCGGCATCGCCGGGTAGTCGAAGGCAGTGTGGTTCGTGCAGACGACGGCGATGTCGGCGCCCTCGTGCGCCCGGTCTTCCGGGATCGACTCGAGGTCGATGTGCACGTGCTGGAGACGCGGCACGAACGGGTCGGTGTAGCTCATGACCGCGCCTCGCCGGTCGAGCAGCTCGATCAGGTCGAGCGCCGGCGACTCGCGCACGTCGCCGACATCCCTCTTGTAGGCCACGCCGAAGACGTGCACGCGCGAGCCGTTGATCGCCTTCTTCACCGTGTTGAGCGCCTCGCCGACACGCTCCGCGACGAACCCCGGCATCGAGCCGTTGATCTGCCCGGCCAGCTCGATGAAGCGGCACTCGAAGCCGCTCTGCCGCGCCTTCCACGACAGGTAGTACGGGTCGATCGGGATGCAGTGGCCGCCAAGCCCGGGGCCCGGGTAGAACGGCATGAAGCCGAACGGCTTGGTGCCGGCCGCGTCGATGACCTCCCACACGTCGAGGTTCATCCGGTGCGACATGAGCGCGATCTCGTTCACGAGACCGATGTTGACGGCGCGGAACGTATTCTCGAGGAGCTTGACCATCTCGGCCACGCGCGTCGAGCTGACGGGGACGACGGCGTCGATCGACGTCGCGTAGAAGGCGGCCGCCAGCCGGGTGCTCGTGGCGTTGACGCCGCCCACGACCTTCGGGATCGACCGCGTGTTGAACCGCGGGTTCCCGGGATCGACGCGCTCGGGCGAAAAGGCCAGGTGGAAGTCCTCGCCGGCGCGCAGCCCCCCTTCCTCCAGGGCGGGCTGCACGACCTCGTCGGTCGTGCCGGGATAGGTCGTCGACTCGAGCACGACCAGTTGCCCGGGCCGCAGGTGCCGCTTGACCGCCTCCACCGCCTGGATCACGTAGGAGAGGTCCGGATCCCGGGTCTTGCGCAGCGGCGTCGGGACGCAGATGTCGATGATGTCCATCGACGCGAGCTCGCCCATGTCCGTCGTGGCGTGGAGACGCCCGGCGCCCACCTCCGCCGCGACGTCCCCGTCGGGCACGTCGCCGATGTAGCTCCGGCCGGCCCGGATGGCGGCGACCTTCCCCTCGTCCACGTCGAACCCGGTCACGTCGAAGCCCGCACGCGCGAACTCCACGGCAAGCGGCAGCCCGACGTAGCCGAGGCCGATCACGCCCACCCTGGCGGTTCGCGATTCAATCTTCTGCTGCAGCGTCGTCACGGTCGGTTTCCGTCCGGTCTCTCCTGGACCATGGCCGGCTGAAGCCGGCCCCTACGGGTGTCTCCGTCAGATACTCTGGGCTTTGGGACCCGGGATTCGGCTTGGGATTCGGGATTTCGGTTTTGGGATTTCGAGTCCGCTCTCCCCGCTCAGCCCTCGATCCGCGCGTCCGGCTGCGGCGACCTGCGGAGGCGCTCGAGGTCGGCGTCCACCATCATGGCCACCAGCCCGCGGAAGTCGACGGCCGGCTCCCACCCCAGCTCGCGCCTGGCTTTCGAGGCGTCGCCAATCAGGTGGTCCACCTCCGCCGGCCGCAGCAGCTTCGGATCGAGCCGCACGTACTGCTGCCAGTCCAGGCCGACGTGGCCGAACGCCGCCTCGACCAGCTCGCGAACGGTGTGGCTCACGCCCGTGGCGATCACGTAGTCGTCCGGCGTCTCCTGCTGCAGCATGAGCCACATCGCCCGCACGTAGTCGCCGGCGAACCCCCAGTCGCGCGCCGCGTCCAGGTTGCCGAGCGACAGGTGGTCGGCCAGCCCCAATCTGATGCGGGCCACGCCGTCGGACACCTTGCGCGTGACGAACTCGAGCCCGCGCCTGGGCGACTCGTGGTTGAACAGGATGCCGGACACGGCGAACATCCCGTAGCTCTCGCGGTAGTTCACCGTGATGTAGTGGCCGAACACCTTCGACACCCCGTAGGGGCTGCGCGGGTAGAACGGGGTCGACTCGGTCTGCGGCACTTCGCGGACGCGGCCGAACATCTCGCTCGACGACGCCTGGTAGATGCGCACGGCGGGATCCACCTGGCGGATCGCCTCCAGCACGCGGGTCACCCCCAGCGAGTTGTATTCACCCGTGAGCATCGGCTGATCCCACGACGCCGGGACGAACGACATCGCCGCCAGGTTGTAGAACTCGTGCGGCCGGATGTCCTGGATGATCCGCATCAGCGACAACTGGTCGAGCAGGTCCGCCGGCCGGAACGCGACCCGATCGCGCAGGTGTTCGACGCGCGACAGGTTGGGCGCGCTGGCCCGGCGCACCACGCCGGTGACTTCGTACCCCTTCTCGAGCAGCAGTTCGGCCAGGTACGACCCGTCCTGGCCGGTGATGCCGGTGATGACCGCGCGTCTGGACATGAAAGACCCGTCAGGGCTCCTGTTGTGCCGGATGCGTCTGTCGCGCGGACGGCCGGGAGGCCGCGCCGAGAGGCTCGCACCCCGGAGCGAGCCACCGCCGCACGGCGTCCTGCCAGGTCGGCATCGCGTACCCGGCGTCCGTCAGACGCCGGTTCGACAACGCACAGAACCGAGGTCTCGGGGCCGTCAGGCGCGCCTCGGCCATCGTCATCAGCTCCAGGGACGGGGACAGGCCGAGCACGCGCGCCGCTTCCTCCGCCAGGTCACGCCACGTGCCGTGCCCGGTGTTCACGCAGTGGTACAGGCCCGGCGCCGCACCCCGATCGATCAGGTATCGCGTGGCCGCCGCCACGTCCGGGACGTAGCTCGGCGACGCCACGCGATCCGTGAACACGCGCACGGGCCGGCCCGCGCGCATCCCGTCGACGATCCGGTCGAGCGAGCCCGGCCGCGGACCCGTGCCGCCGAACAGGCTCTCGACCCGGCACACGAACCCCCTGGCGGCGTCGAGAGCGAACCACTCGCCCAGCAGCTTCGACGCCCCGTAGGTCCCGCGCGGCGACGGCCTGGCCGTCTCGTCGTACGCGCTCGTGGTCTCCCCGTCGAACACGAAGTCGGTGCTGTAGTGCACGAAGGTCGCGCCGCAGTCGTCGGCCGCCCTGGCCAGGGTCCTCACCGCGAAGGCGTTCACGGCCAGCGCATCGCGCGGCGAGTCCTCCGCGGCGTCCACGTCGTTGTAGGCCGCGCAGTTGACGATCACGGCGGGCCGGACGTCGGCGACCAGCCGGCGCACGGCACGGTGATCGGTGATATCCAGCGTCGCCCGGGTGGTGGTCACGACGGGCCGATCGGGAAACGACCCGGCGATGCACGCGCCGAGCCGGCCCGCGCCGCCCGTCACGAGGACGGCCCGGCCGCGGCCGGGATCCGCGCCGGCGTCCGTCAGCATGAAGACTCGCGCCGGGATTCTCTATACTCGTCTTCTCGCACGCGCCAGCCCCGAATCGTACCATGTTGGTCGCGAGGGCAGCAACGAAGGGGCGGCCGTCGTGTCTCGCCATGGATCTGACCGACATCGACACCGCAGTCATCGGCGCCGGCGTGGTGGGCCTGGCCACGGCCCTGGCCATCGCCCGGCGCGGGCACAGCGTCTGCGTGCTGGAACGGGAGCCGCACCCGGGCATGGGCGCCAGCACGCACAACAGCCAGGTCATTCACGCCGGCCTCTACTACCCGCCGGGGTCGCTGAAGGCCCGCCACTGCGTGAACGGCGCGCGGCTGCTGTACGAGTTCTGCGAGCGCCACCAGGTGCCGTACCGGCGGTGCGGGAAGGTCGTGCTGGCCGACGGCGCGGCGGACGTGCCGCGCCTCGAAGCGCTGCTGGCGCGGGGCACGGCCAACGGCGCGCCGGGACTGGCGCTGGTGGACGCGGACTTCGTCCGCCGCCGCGAGCCGCACGTGCGCGCCGACGTGGCGCTCTACTCCCCGGACAGCGGCATCTTCGAGGCCGAGGCCTACATCCGGACGCTGGTACGCCTGGGCCGGGGGCACGACGTGGCGCTGCTCACCGGCTCACCGCTCGTGAGCGGATCGGCCGCGGCCACGGCCATCGAACTCCAGACACCGGCGGAGCGGATCCGCGCACGCACGGTGGTGAACGCCGCCGGCCTGTACGCCGACGAGGTGTCGGCGCAGCTTGGTGGAGAACGGTTCACGATCCACCCCTGCCGGGGCGAATACGTCGAGCTCGTCCCGGCGAAGTGTTCGAAGGTTGACAGCCTGGTGTACCCGCTGCCCCACACGCACGGCCTGGGCGTGCACATCGCCAAGACGATCGGGGGAAGCGTCACGCTGGGGCCGACGGCCGAGTTCCAGACCCGGAAGGACGACTACGAGAGCAACCGTCTGCCCGTGGAGGACTTTCTCGAACCGACCAGGCGTCTCCTGCCCTGGGTGCGGCTCGAAGACCTGCGGCTGGGCGGCACGGGCATCCGCGCCAAGATCCACGGGCCGGAGGAGTCGTTCGCGGACTTCCTCATCCGGCACGACACGCGGGTGCCGAGGCTCGTGCTGGCGGCCGGCATCGAGTCGCCCGGCCTGACGGCGTCCCTCTCGATCGCCGAACAGGTCGCGGACCTCGTCGACGAGACGCTGTGAACCCGGGTCAGTGCGTCATCGCGTACACGAGGACGTTCAGGCCGAGCGCGTAGCCGTCCGGCGAGAACTGCCTGAAGAAGTCGGGGTCTTCACCTTCGCGCTCCCACGAGTCGCCGATGTCCGAGTTGAACGACATCAGGACCAGGAGACGGCCGTGGCGGTCCGCAATCCCGCGCAGGAACGGCTGCGTTTCCCCCTGCTCCGAGGTGCCGGCGGTCCGGCGCCAGTTGTTGATGTTGGTGACCTGCGGCACGCCCGGCAGCGTGTGCATCGTGCGCAGGACCGGGTGATCGGCCGGCAGGTCCCGGATCGGGTGCTCGTCAGGCGGCAGCACGCGCGCGATCTGCGACGACCACTGCGCCCACGACGTCTCGCCCCAGAAGTCGTCCACCCACAGGAACCCGCCCTTCAGGAGGTACGTGCGGAGACGCTCGACCTGCGGTGCGCTCAACCCCATCGTGCCCACGTCGGACGCCATGACGAACGGGCACTGGAACAGCGCGTCGTCGTCGAGCGACACGACCCAGTGGCTCGGTTCACCGTCCGCCCCGCGGCTGATGACGACCCGGCTCAGCTCGGAGGCCCGCACCATCAGGTGGATGCCGGCGAACGGGTAGTCGGTCCACCAGCCGATCCCCATCGGCTCACGCCGGACGCTCGTGTAGCGCAGCTTGCAGAAGGCGAAACGGCCGTCGGTGAAGTCACCCGGCGGCGGGCGGCGGAGCGGCGCACCAGGGCCTTCGCGCAGGAACCGCTGCGCGGACACGGCGGCTGCCCCGAGGGCGATCGCGATCAGCAGGACGAGCGCGCGCCTCAATGTGTCAACGCGTAGAGCACGACGTTGGTCGCCAGCGCGTACGCCTGCACCGAAAACTGCCGGAAGTAGTCGGGGCTCAACGCTTCCTCCTCGGCCGCGTCGCCGAAGTCGGTGTTGTGCGTCATGAACACCATCACGCGATCCGTGCCCGGTTCGAGGATCGCCTGCGGAGGTGTCGTGGGACTGTCACCGCCGCGCTCGGCGGTGAGACCCCGGGTCACCCAGAGGCCGACGTTGGGGACCTGCGGGACCTCCGGGATGTCGAACATCATGTGGAAGATCGGATGCGCGATCGGGAGCTCGACGACCGGGTACTCGTGGCGCGGGAGCGCGCGCTCCAGCTGATCGAGCCACCAGCGCCAGGCATGGCTGCCCCAGGAGTCGTCGGTCCAGAGAAGCCCGCCCTTCAGCAGGTACGTCCGCAGACGCTCCACCTCCAGGTCGTCGAAGTGCGCCCCGCCCGGCTCGGTCATCACGAGAAACGGGCAGGCGAACAGGCCGGGATCGGTCGCGGTCACGACGCGGTGACGCGGGCGGCCGCGGTGATCGACCGGGATGTCGATCCGGGTGAGCTCCGCCATGCGGGCCGAGAAGTTGCGATCGGCGCGCGGGTAGTCCACGAACCAGCCGCTGCCGTCGCCCTCGAACGAGTTGCGGAACCGGAGCCGGCAGAACTGGAACCGGCCGTCGTAGCCGGACGGCAGCTCCGGCCCCGTGGCCACGGACGCCTCGGGAAAGCGGCCGAGCGGATCGATGCCGAAGGGCGTTCGGACGATCTCCTGCGCCAGCCCGAGCACAGCCCAGGCAGACGGGACGAGAAGCACGGCCAGCGTGATCAGAGCACGGCGACGCCGCATCGGGCCGAGTGTATGCGATCGGGCGGGCAGGGAGGGCGAGTGGGGCGAGGGGGGCGAGTGGGGCGAGTGGGGCGAGTGGGGCG
>VFZH01000159.1 GCA_016871255.1 Acidimicrobiia bacterium
AGGGCGCTGCCGTTCGTGGCCGCGAGCGCCAGCGGCGTCACACCGAAACGGGTCGTTGCGCGGACGTTCGCCCCGGCCCGGATCAGCGCATCCACCGCCACCGGATCGTCGACACGTACGGCCCAGTGCAGGGCTGTCGTGCCGTCGGGCAGGCTCGCGTCCGGGTTCACCCGCTGGTCCAGGAGCGCGGCGAGCCGGGCGCGGTCGCTCGAACGGACTGCGTCGATGAGCGGCAGGTCGCGTGGGCCGGCGGTCGCCGCGGCCGCCACGAGCAGGACCGCCAGGCCGATCGTCACCTCCGACGCGACGCGAACGAACCCCGGGACCCGCATCATGGCGATCACAGCCCGGCAATCGGCCCCGTGCTGTCGCCGAACCGCTCGGCGCCGGGGACATCCACCATGGCGAGCATGGTGACGTAGACGTTGGCCAGGGGCGTCCCCGAACGGAGGGCGACATGGCGGCCGCCTTCGAGCCGGCCCGCGCACCCGCCGGCCAGCACCGCGGGCACGTTGTCGTGGCCGTGCAGGTTGCCGTCCCCGAGCCCCGAGCCGTAGAGCAGCAGGGAGTGGTCGAGGAGGCTGCCCTCGCCGTCCTGCGCCTTCGCGAGCGTGTCGAGGAACGACGTCAGCAGCTGGACGTGATAGGTGTCGATCTTCGCCTTCTTCGCAATCGCGTCGGGACGGCTGTTGTGATGCGAGATGTTGTGATGCGCGTCCGGCACGCCGATCTCGGGGAACGTGCGGTTGCTCGACTCGCGGCCCATCAGCAGCGTGAACACGCGCGTCATGTCCGCCTGGAACGCCAGCGCGAGGAGCCCGAACATGACCTCGGCGTGCTCCCCGAACGACTCCGGCACGTCCACGGGGCGGTCCGGCAGGGCCAGGGGGCTCTGGCGGTTGCCGGCCTCGATCCGCTGAAGCCTCCGCTCGATTTCGCGCACCGACTCGACGTACTCCCCCAGCTTCGTTCGATCGGTCGCCCCGAGCGTCCGATCGAGCCGCTGCAGCTCGCGCGTCACCGAATCGAGGATGCTCGCATCCTGCCGGACGAGCCGCCGCCGCTCGTCCGCGCTGCCGCCGTCGCCGAACAGGCGATCGAAGACGACGCGCGGGTGCCCTTCCATGGGGTTCGGCGTGGTCGGCGTGCGCCACGAGATGGTGCTCGAGAAGAAACAGTCGCCCGAGTCGCAGGCGATCTGGCTGGGCGCCTCGAGGGCCAGCTCGAGCGAGGGCAGCGGCGTGAAGCGCCCGAGCTCCCGTGCCGCGATCTGGTCGGCGGTCGTGCCCAGCCGGACGCCGCCCTTCGTGATCGGGTGCACGGCGCTGAGCCACGCCGCCTGCGCCACCGGGTGCGCCGAGTCGGCGCCCGGCTCGGCGGGCTCGTGGTTCAGGCCGCTCAGGACGACCAGCCGGCTCCGGTGCGGCGACAGCGCCCCGAGCGACGGCGTCCACTCGAACGCCGTGCCGGCTGCCGCCGGGAACCACTGTTCCTGGATCACGCCGTTCGGGTAGTAGACGAAGCCGATCCGCCGCACGGGCGCGGCGGCCGTATTCGCCACAGGTGTCAGGGCCGGCACCATCGCGTCGAGCAGGGGCAGCGCGAGGGCCACGCCCGAGCCGCGCAGAAACGTCCGCCGCCGGAGATGCCGCTTGGTCACGATCATGGCTGTCAGTCTCCTGGTCGTTGAGTCGAGGCCGCCACGCCCGACGGGGCGGTCGGCAGCGCCTGCCGCATCCGGAACGGGGCGCTGTGCACGATGCCGAGCACGATGGCCGAGAACCGGTAGTCCTGGGCGGCGGCGCCCTGCGCGATCGCACGGACGGCCGGCGCGTCCGCGTGCGTGATCCGTCGGCCGAGTGCGTACATGAGCAGCTTCTCGGTGAGCGTGCTCACCAGCCGGTCGCGCTTGTCGAGCAGGGCCTGCCGCAGGCCGTCGGCGCCGTCGAAGGCCGTTCCGTCCGGGAAGACGCCGGACGCGTCGATCGGAGCGCCCGACTCGCTGCGATGGCGCCGACGGCCGATGGCGTCGAAGTGCTCGAGCGCGAAGCCGAGCGGATCCATGCGCGCGTGGCAGCTCGCGCAGACGGGGTTGGCCCGATGCCGCACCATCGCCTCGCGGAGCGTGAGCGGCCGGTCGCCGGCCGCGGACTCCTCGAGCGCCGGCACGTTCGGCGGTGGCGGCGGTGGAGGCGAGCCGAGGAGGTTGTCGAGGATCCACTTGCCCCGCAGCACCGGAGACGTGCGCGTGGCGTACGAGGTGAGCATGAGGATGCTGCCCTGGCCCAGCAGGCCCTTCCGCGGGCTGTCGGCCGGGAGATCCACGCGGCGGAAATGACTGCCGTAGACGTGCGGGATGCCGTAGTGCTTCGCGAGCCGCTCGTTCACGAAGGTGTAGTCGGCCCGCAGGAGATCGATGACGCTGCGATCCTCCAGCAGCACGTGCCGGAGGAACAGCTCCGTCTCGCGCTGGAACGCCTGGCGGAGACCCTCGTCGAAGTTCTGGAACGCGTCCTCGTCGGGCCGGCGGCTCGCCACGTCCCGGAGATAGAGCCACTGGGCCGCGAAGTTGGTGACGAGGGAGCCTGCGCGCGGGTCCGCCAGCATCCGGCGCACCTGCTGGTGCAGGACCTCCGGCCGACGGAGCAGCCCGCCCTCGGCGAGATCGAGCAGCGTGTCGTCCGGAAGGCTGCTCCAGAGGAAGAACGACAGGCGCGCGGCGAGTGCGAGATCGTCGAGCTCGTGGACCGCGCCCGGCGTCGTGCCGGCCGGATCACGCTCGATGCGGAAGAGGAACAGCGGGCTCACGAGCAGGCGGGCGAGCGCCTGCTGCACGCCGTGCTCGAAGCCGCCCTCCGCGGCGCCCGCGTCGTAGAAGGCGGCGAGCTCGTCGACATCCTCGGCGGCCACGGGTCCGCGGTAGGCCAGTCGCGCGAGCCGCGCGAGGATCCGGCGCGCGCAGGAGCGCGCTTCGTCCCCGCGGGCCGGGTGGCAGACGAAGATCCGCTGCCGGCTCGGCGTGTCGCCCGGCCCCGAGGCGCGCGCGGGACCGGTGATCGTCACGCTCGCCATCGACGGCTGCGTTCCCCGGCCGCGCAGCGCCGGCCGGACGAGCAGCTCGGTCGTCGTCGCGAGCCGCTGTACGAAGGCGACGGCAATCTCGTGCGGTCCGGCCTTCAGCGCCAGCGGTTCTTCCAGGAATCGGCCCTCGGCGAGGGGCCTTCCCGCGGGGCCGAAGACCGGCACGCGCGACACCTCCGCGCCATCGATGGCGGTCACGACCTGCTCCGTGCCGGCTCCCCGCCCCGCGAACTCGACGCGCAGCAGGTACTCGCCGTCGAGGGGCAGGGTCGTGCGGATCGAAGCGCCGCCCCGCGTGCCCGGGGGCAGGGGGTCGAGGTGCTCGTCCTGTCTCAGGTCCAGCGGGAAACGATAGGTTTCGACGAGCGGCGGGATCGTGGGATCGCCCACCGCGAGCCGGCTGATCCGCCGAGCGACGGTCAGGTAGCCGTCGAGCAGCGTGGGCGAGACGAAGAGGAGCTCGGCCAGGTTGTCGAACCCCGTGGTCGAGTTGTCCGGCGGCAGCACGACGTCCACGTCCATCTCCCGCGGAAGATCGGGAAGCGCCAGCAGGTCCCGGATCGCGTTCCGGTACTCGGTGCGGCTCAGGCGCCGGAAGGCCGGCGGCGCGCCCGGTGCGGGGTTCGCGGCTGCGGCGCGGTCGAGGGCCGACGCGAGCTGGCCGGCGGCGGCCCGCGCGATCGCCGGTTCGGGCCGCGGCTGTCCTGCGGGGGGCATATCCCCCGTCTGGAGCCTGCGGACGATCTTCTCGAGGGTCTCCGCAGAGCCTTCGGTGTCCGAAAGATCGAGCGCGTCGAGCGCAAGGCCCGCCGTCTTCAGCCGCGTGTTGTGGCAGGTGACGCAGTAGCGATCGAGCAGCGCGCGTGGTGCACGCTGAACAGCGCCAGCTGCGGTGACACCGGGCTCCTGCGCGCCGTGGGCCGGCTCAAAGCCGGGCGTCACGCACAGCCACACCGTGAGCCCGATCGCGCCCTTGCGGAGGCCGGTCATCTTCGCGTCTTCGGCACGCCATGCGCTGCGGCGGCTGCGTGCCCGGATGCCTTCAGAGGTAGAGGGTCCCACATCTCGGTGGTCCGGACAAGCCGAAATCCGCGCGCAGCCATCCGGCGGTTTCCTCGTGTTCTCAATGACTTGGGGCCCTTACCCCGAACCATCGCGTGCCGCCCCGGCGACGCGGCGCCACGCGGTCCGCCTCTTCGTCGAGCGACCTAGAAGGACACCCCCATTCCAAACCGCACCACGCGGGGGCCGAGAATCAGCGTGACCTGGTTCGCGTTCGACGCGTTCTGCACGCCTCGGCGGGCCAGCACGGTGTTGGCGTTGAAGAGATTGAAGATGTCAACCGTCGGTTTGAGGGTGAACGCGCCGACTCTGAACGGCCTGTCGATGCGGAAGTCCATGATCCAGAAGGTCGGGAGCCGGACCTCGCCGACCGGATCCAGCTGGACCTGGATCGCGCCCGCCCGGTTCGGCCGGGATGGGACGTTGATGGTCTGGACGAACGGGTAGCCCTGGCGCACGTCGAGCACCGCCCCGAGTCCGATGTCGAACCAGGGGAGCAGGTACAGTCCGTTGCCTCGCGCCATCCAGCGGGCGTTCGTGCCGCCCGGCGCGTACTGGGAGCCGTCCTTCACGTTCGTCGGGTCGAGGTAGGACGCGGCCGTCGGGAAGAACTCGGGGCTGTCGTCGAGCGACAGGCTGGCGGTCAGCATCCACCGGTCGGTCATCCGTTTCCGCAGCAGCACCTCGAAGCCCTGGTAGGTGCGGTTGAAGTCGGGCTGGTTCGTGTAGAGGACCTCGCCCGGCACGGGAATGTTCGGCACGAAGTAGGTCACGGTCTCGCATCGCGCCGACGCGGGGCAGGCGGTGGCCGGCGGCGTCAGCGTCACAGGCTGGTAGCTCGCAGAGCTGAGGCCGATCGGCGTCTGCCAGATCATGTTCGTGTACTTCCGGCGCGTGTAGGTCGTACTCAGTTCGACGTTGGCTGCCAGCTCCTTGCTGAAGCCGAAGCTGAACTCGTCGGTTCGGGGGGCCGAGACGCCCGGATCGATCAGGTTCGGGCTCACCGTCCGCCCCGGGTCGTCCGGGTTGTACCCGCCGCCAAAGGAACGGATCACGTTCTGGTTGATCTCGTTCGCCTGCACGAACTTGTCGCCATTGCTGTCGTTCCAGGGGAGCTCGATGAAGGCGGCGGTCAGGTTCGACACCGAGTTCGCCAGCGCGATCGGGTTGGTCACGCCGGAGATCTCCGCCACGTCCCGCTGGTCGAAGTACAGCCCGTAAGAGGCTTTCAGCACGTTCTTCCCTGAGCCGGTCAGGTCGAACGTCACCCCCAGGCGAGGCGCGAACGTGTTCCAGATCACGGGCGCCTCGGCCCCGGGAAAGTCGACCGCCGGGAGGAACCTGAAGGGTGTGCCGTCGGCGGTTGGCTGTCCGAAGAACGGCGACGCTGAAACGCTGATGGGATCCGACCGGTCGTCCTGACGGTCCCATCGGACGCCGATCCCGACCGTCAGCCGATTGCGGGTGTACGAGTCCTGCACGAACGCGGAGTGCTGCAGGAGCCATCGCTTCGCGATCGCGTCCCGGAAGAGCTGCGCGGTGAAGGGGACGCTGAAGGAGGGAAGCGTGCGTGGGGTGTTGAATTTCGCGATCACGTTGGCGCTGGTGAGCGACTCGTTGTAGGTCCAGTTGCGCAGGTAGACGACGCCGACCTTGAAGGAGTGATCGCCGCCCAGCATCCCGGGCCGGAAGTAGTCGAGCGTCGCGTTGTACGTGTTGCGGATCCGGATGCTGTTGGTCCGGCCCGTCGACCGCGCCCGCGCGCCGTTGCCGACGTCCCACGCCTGCTGGACGGAATCGAGATCCTCGCTCTGAGGGCCGATGGCCGTGCAGGGACACCCCCGCCCGTAGCCGATGTCGAGGAGCAGCCGATCCGAGAACACGTGCTGGTCGTTGAACTTCCAGCTCGGCGGCCAGCCGGACGTCCAGAACCGGGGCCCGAACCGTGACGGCGGCGGATCCAGGCGCGTCGTCGCCTCGAACGGCGTGATGTCGTTGGCGCCGCGTACGGTCTCGATCTTCAGGTCGTACGAATTCCTGACGCTGAAGCGGTTCGCCTGGTTGACCTGCAGTTTCGCGTTGTAGTTCAGGTGCTTCAGGGTGGCCGTGTTGGGATTCAGGCACTCGCGCACCTGCTTGATCGAGTACTGGAGTTCGTTGGCCGCGACGGGCGCACACTCCGCCGTCTTCCGGTAGAACGCGATGACGCCGGTGCTGACCTCCTGCCAGGCGTACGCACCCCAGAACCACGCGCGTCCCCTGAGGATGGGACCGCCCAGCTCGGCGCCGGCGTCCTTCATGTTCAGCAGCGGGCTCCCCGCGGAGGCGCCCTGCCTCCGCAGCTCGTCCGTGACGTTCTCCGCCTGGAACATCTGATCGGCGACGAACGTCCGCGCCGAGCCGCGGAACAGGTCGCTCCCGCTCTTCGTGACGATGTTGATGGTGTTCCCGGAGTGCTGCATGCTGGCGTCCATCCCGCTCAGCGTGATCTGCATCTCCTGGATGGAGTCGAAGTCGAGGTAGAACGGCGTGCCGGCCGTCGACGAGAAATCCACGCCGTCGATGAACGTCTTCTGCTGGCTCGTCGGCGCCCCGCGCGCGATCATCACCGTCGTGTTCCCCGATCCGTTGCCGCCGACGTTCTGTTTCGAGATGGCGGCCCCTGGCACCTGGCCGAACACCGCGTACACGTCGCGTACGACCGGGATCGCGTCCAGCGTCTCGGTGTTGAAGAGCGCCCCCTTCGCGGTGCTCTTGAGATCGACCACCGGGCTGACGCCGACCACGACGACGTCCTCCTGCAGGTTGGAGATCTCCAGCGTCGCGTTGATCTGAGCGCTGAAGCCGATCTCGATCCGGACCTGCTCGGCTACCACCGGCCGGAAACCGACGATCTCAAACCGGACCGAGTAGGTGCCGACCGGGAGACCAGGCACCTGATACGTCCCCGTGACGCTGGTGACGGCCACGCGAGGCTGAAGCAGGACCGGACTCGACACGGTGACGGTGACACCCGGGAGCACGGCATCCGTCCCGTCCGTGACCCTTCCGAAGATCTGGCCTGTATCCTGAGCGGCGGCGGCACCGGTCATGACGAGCGCCAGGAGCGTGACCAGAACGGCGCGCTCTGCAGAAGCGAACATGGCCCGACCTCCGTGCGCCGGCTAAACCGGCGAGGTGTAGTGAATGAAAGAGTCATACGGTGAAGGTGTAGCGAGCCACACCGACCCCGAGTCATGCGGAGTCACCCGCGAGGGTGGCGTCGAAGCGTTGACAG
>VFZH01000160.1 GCA_016871255.1 Acidimicrobiia bacterium
TGCCGCCGCTGCCGCAGGTGCTCTTTCTCTTCGGCGTGGGCTTCTTCATCGCCAACGTGAAGGTCGTGCACGACCTGCTGCGGTTCCGTCTGCGGCGCCCGGGCGCGCTGCTGGTCTGGCAGAATCCGAAGCCTCCGTACTACGGGTTCAGCCTCCTGCTCGGCGTGGTGCTCGGGCTGCTGGTCGGGTTCAAGCTCTTCATCCAGCATCGGCCGCCGTCGCAGCTCTTCGGCGAGGCGATGATGTTCGTCTACTACGGGTACGCCTTCCCGTTGAGCACGCGGATCTCCAGGGGGTTCTATCGCGACGGTGTGTGGTCGGACAGCGGCTTCATGCCGTGGCAGCAGATCGCGGCCGTGTCGTGGCGGGAGGAGGGCTCGATCACGCTGATCCTCGTGTCGCGGCTGCGGCACATGGCGCGGCGGCTGCGGGTGCCCGGCACGCACTACGGGGAGGCCCGCCGGCTGCTGCGGGAGCGGATCAGCGCCCAGGACATCCACATCGGCGGCGCAGGTCTCGACCTCGGAGCGCGGGACGAACGGGACGTGGTGTGATGGCGGGGCGGGCAGCGGCCGATACGCCCTCCAGGCGCGGGGCCTGACCTGCCGCGGCGGCGCGGCCGGGGCACGACCCCGCCGAGAGCGTCCGGAGCGCACACGAGCCATGGCTGCCAGACCGACGTGGAAGGGCTTCCTGAAGGTGAGCCTCGTCACCATCCCGGTGAAGGTGTTTCCCGCCACCGAGACCGCGGCGACCATCTCGTTCAACCAGCTGCACGCCGAGTGCCAGACGCGCATCCAGCAGAAACGGTGGTGTCCGCACTGCGAGCGCGAGGTGGCCAGCACCGACCTGGTCAAAGGATACGAGTTCGAGAAGGGCCGCTGGGTCGTGCTGACCGACGAGGACGTCCAGAAGGTGCGCGTGGAGTCGACCCGCGTCATCAACCTGGTGCAGTTCGCCGAGGAGCGCGAGATCGATCCGATGTACGTGGACCGGGCCTACTACCTGGCGCCGGATGGTCCGGTGGCGGCCGACGCGTTTGCCGTGATGCGCGAGGGGATGGCGGGCAGGGCCGGTATCGGCAAGGTGGCGCTCTACGGCCGGGAGTACCTGGTGGCGGTGCGGCCGCACGACCGGGGGCTGGTCATGTACACGCTGCACCGTGCGTCGGAGCTGCGCAGCGTGAACCAGATCGACGAGCTGGCGGGGGTGCCGGCGAAGGTGAAGCCCGAGGAGATGAAGCTCGCGAAGCAGGTGATCCAGAGCTTCGAGGCTCCGCTCAACCTGAAGGACTACCACGACGAGTACACGGAGGGGTTGCGCCGCATCATCGACGCGAAGATCGCCGGGGAGGAGATCGTGGCGCCCGAGGTGCAGGAGCCCTCGAACGTGGTGGACCTGATGGAGGCGCTGCGCCGCAGTCTCGACTCGGTCAGCGTGGAGCGGAAGCGGCCCGCGAAGGCCACGATCGCGAAAGCCGCGAAGGGCAGGGCGCGGGCGCCGAAGGCGGCGGCCGGCCGGAAGGTCGCCAGCCGCTGACGCCCCGGGGCACGTCAGCCCGTCAGCCAGCTCCAGAGGCCGAGTCCCGAGGCCGTGGGATCGCGGATCCAGTCAGGCGGCACCAGCCACACGAACGCGAGAATCGCCACCACCCACAGATCGTAGGGCAGCGTGGCCCGCTCGTCCCGCCAGAAGAACGCCCGCCAGAACACGCGCGAGGCCGGGTTCGTGCCCTCCGGCATCGGCCGGCCGTTGAGGGCCAGGTACGTGTAGTGGATCCGGTTGGCGACCGTGACGATCGACAGCACGAGGATCACCCAGAGGACACCCGCCATCCGGCCGGTCACGGCGCCGATCATGAAGAGGACGATCCGCTCCGGCCGCTCCATGAAGCCGACCTTGCACTTGTCGATGAGCGACTCGGCCCGGGCGCGGGCATAGCTGGTCATGATGGAGAACATCATGGCCAGCGATGCGATCATCACGTAGTCGGTGCGCCGGAGGCTGGCGTAGAGGTAGATGAGCCCCAGGAACAGCGCGATGTCCGAGAAGCGGTCCAGCGTGGAGTCCCAGAAGGCGCCGAAGCGCGACACCCGGCCGGTCTCGTGCGCCACCTTGCCGTCGATGAAGTCGAAGATGTTCGCGACGATCATGATCCCGAAGGCGAGCATGAAGCGCTGGCGCCCCAGCGCCCACGCCGCCCCGACGTTGATCAGCACGCCGATCAGGGTGAGGGTGTTCGGATGGATGCCGAGGACCACGCTCGCGCGGATGATCGCGCGGAGCGGAAACATGCAGACGGCTCCGACGAGCCCGGTGAACGTCATCGACTGGTAATATGGCTGGCTCGACCGAGGGGCAGATAGCCGTCGGATAGTAGCCCATGCCCGTTCACGATCTCAAGGAGCGCATCGCCAGGCTGCCGGAGCAGCCGGGTGTCTACCTGTGGATGGGCGCCGGAGAGGACACGCTCTACGTCGGGAAAGCGCGGTCGCTCAGGAGCCGGGTGCGCAGCTACCTGGGCGCCCGGGGCACGAGCCCGCGCATCGATGCGCTGCTCGAGGACATCGTCGACATCCAGGTCATCGTCACCGACTCGGTCGTGGAGGCGCTGGCGCTCGAGAACCACCTGATCAAGCAGCGCGCGCCGAAGTACAACGTGCTGCTGCGGGACGACAAGAGCTACCCGTACCTGCAGCTGACGACGAGCGAGGCGTTTCCGCGCGTGCTGGTCGCGCGTCACGTGGAACCCGGCGGGGACTACTTCGCCGGTCCCTTCCTGCCTGCGCGGCTGGCGCGCCGCACGATGGGGCTCGCCCATCGGCTGTTCGGCCTCCGGTCGTGCAACGAGGTGATCACCGGGCGGCGCGAGCGCCCCTGCCTGGAGTACGACATCAAGCGGTGCGCGGCGCCCTGCGTCGCGGAGATCTGCTCGGCGGAGCGCTACGGCGAAGCCGTGCGCCAGACACGGCTCCTGCTGGACGGGCGGACCGACGAACTGGCGGAGACGCTGCGGGCACGGATGGGCGAAGCGGCCGAAGCGGAGCGCTTCGAGGAGGCGGCGCACCTGCGCGACGCGATGCGTACGGTGGAGAACCTGCGCGACCGGCAGCAGAAGGTGGCCACCGTGGGGCAGGGGGATCGGGACGTCTTCGGCCTGAAGGCGGGACCGAGCGGCGCCGTCGTGCTGGTGTTCCAGATGCGCGGCGGCCGCGTGCTGGAGCGCGTCGAGCTGGCCGCGTCTCCGGCCGGCGGCGCGGAAGGGGCGGACGTGCTGGAGTCCGTTGTGCAGCAGTTCTACGGGGAGCGCGAGCCGCCGCCGGAGGTGCACCTGCCACGGACGCTCGAGGAGTCGCAGGCGCTGGAGGCCTGGCTGTCGGCGCGGGCCAGCCGGCGCGTGCGGCTGCGCGTGCCGAAGCGGGGCGACCGGCGCGCGCTGGTCGACCTGGCCACGCGGAACGCGGAGCTGTCCTACCGCACGCGGTTCAACGACATCACGGCGGCGCACTTCGAGGCGCTCGAGACGCTGCGCAGCGTCCTGGCCCTGCCAGGGGTGCCGCGGCGGATCGAGTGCTTCGACATCTCCACCATCCAGGGCAGCGAAACCGTCGCCTCGATGGTCGTGTGCGAAGACGGCCGGATGCGGCGCGGCGAGTACCGGAAGTACAGGATCAAGGGGGGAGAGGGTTCACGCCTCACCGCTCAGGGCTTGGGGCTCGAGGCTCGCGAGAGCCGGGCGCGGCCGGACGACTTCGCGGCGATGCGCGAGGTGGTGCAGCGGCGTTACCGGACGCTGCTCGAGTTGGGCGGGCCGTTTCCCGACCTCGTGCTCATCGACGGCGGCCGTGGGCAGGTGTCGGCGGCCTACGATGCCCTCGAGTCGATCGGACTCGGCAACCTCGTGGCCGCGGGGCTGGCGAAGCGGGAAGACGTGCTCTTCATCCGCGAACGCGCGGCGCCGATCGTGCTCCCGACCGGCCATCCGGCGCTGCTGCTCCTGCAGCGCATCCGGGATGAAGCCCATCGCTTCGCGGTGACGTACCACAGGCGGGCGCGCGCCATGCGCGACCTGCGTTCCGAGCTGGACCGGGTGCCGGGCATCGGGTCGCGGCGGCGGCAGGCGCTGTTGCGCGCCTTCGGCAGCGTCGCGGGCGTCCGGCGGGCGACGCTCGAGGAGCTGACGGCGGTCGTCGGCCCGCGGGCCGCCGGCTCGGTCATCGGCTTCTTCGCGCGATCGGCGTGAGCCGGCCCGGCCCTTCGTAGTACGCTGGTCGCCGTTGATCGTCATCGATCCCTCCCGTCCGGACGACCGCTCGTGACCGGCTCCCCCTCGTCGAGACCCCGCGTCGTGTCGGGCATGCGTCCCACCGGGCGCCTGCACCTCGGCCACCTGGTGGGCGCCCTGCACAACTGGGTGCCGCTTCAGGAGACCCACGAGTGCTTCTACTTCGTCGCGGACTGGCACGCGCTGACCAGTGAATACGCGGATGCCTCGGGCATCACCGGACACGCCCTGGACAACCTGGCCGACTGGCTGGCGGCGGGCATCGACCCGGAACGGAGCACGCTGTTCGTGCAGTCGCTGGTGCCCGAGCACGCCGAGCTGCACCTGCTTCTGTCCATGGTCGTGCCGGTTCCCTGGCTGGAGCGCGTGCCGACGTACAAGGAGCAGCAGCTCCAGCTCGCCGACAAGGACCTGTCCACACTCGGCTTCCTCGGGTACCCGCTGCTCCAGACAGCCGACGTGGCGATCTACGGCGCGCGGCACGTGCCGGTGGGCGAGGATCAGGTGGCGCACCTCGAGCTGTCGCGCGAGGTCGTCCGGCGGTTCAACAACATCTTCGGCGAGGTGCTCGTGGAGCCGCAGCCGCTGCTGACTCCGGTCTCGCGGCTGCCCGGCCTCGACAACCGGAAGATGAGCAAGAGCTACGGGAACACCATCGATCTCGCCGACGACGCCGCGACGGTCGTGAAGAAGATCCGCCAGATGTACACGGATCCGAAGCGCGTGCGGGCCGACATTCCCGGCACCGTGGAGGGCAACCCCGTGTTCATGTACCATGACGCCTTCAATCCCGACACGGCGGAAGTGGACGACCTGAAGGCGCGCTACCGCGCCGGCGCGGTCGGTGACGTGGAGGTGAAGACGAAGCTGGCCGCGGCGATGAACGCGTTGCTGGAGCCGATGCGGGAGCGGCGCCGCCAGTTCGTGGAGCACCCGGACCGGCTGCGCGAGATCGCCGTGGAAGGCTCCAGGAAGGCGCGGGTGGTGGCCGTGGAGACGATGGAGCGGGTCAGGGGGGCGGTCGGATTGCGGTACTGACGCTGGCAAGTCCCGAAGCCCAGGACTCAGGTCCCACGCCCGATCGTCAATCACCGATCGTCAATACAATCGTCAATCACCAATCATTAATCGCCAATCGCAGCCTTCCCCATGACCGTCGACGCTTTCGAGTCCTCTCCCGACGCCTATCGCGTGAAGCTCGACTCGTTCGAGGGACCGCTGGATCTGCTGCTGCACCTGATCCGCACGCACGAAGTCAACATCTACGACATCCCGATTGCGCTGATCACCGACCAGTACCTCAGGTACATCGAGCTGATGCAGGAGCTGAACCTGGACGTGGCCGGCGAGTTCCTGGTCATGGCGTCCACGCTGATTCACATCAAGTCCCGCGCGATTCTGCCAAGGCCGGAAACGGCGGCAGGGGTGCCGGATGACGAAGAGGATCCGCGCGAGGCCCTGATCAGGCGGCTGCTCGAGCACCAGAAGTACAAGGCTGCGGCGGAACTGCTGCACGAACGCGAGACGCTGCGCAGCGCCCAGTGGACGCGCCCCGATTCGCGCGTCGCCGACGCCGTCGGCGACGCCTACGAGCCGGAGCTTGAAGTCGATCTGTTCAGCCTGCTCGCCGCGTTCCGGGGCGTCCTCGAGCGGGCGAACCGCCGCCCGCCGATGGTCCTGCCGCCGGAGCAGGTGTCGATCGAGCGGCGGATCGAGCAGATGCTGGCGCGGCTGTCGGAGACGGAGGCGTGCGGCTTCGAAGACCTGTTCGCGGACGGTGATGGCAGCCGGGCCTTCTTCATCGTGACCTTTCTCGCGCTCCTGGAGATGATCCGCGTGAAGCTGGTTCGCGTGTTTCAGGTCGGCTCGTTCGGGCCGATTCGCGTGTATCGGAGGGCTGCGTCGTGAGTTCCAGATCCGCCGGTGAGCCGGCCAGACCCGCGCCGTCGGTCGAAGAGGCGTCGCAGGGCGTCGTGTCGGCCGAATTGAAGGCGATCGTCGAAGCGCTGGTGTTCGCGTCGCCGGAGCCGCTCACGCCCAGGATGCTGTACAAGCTGCTCGACAGCGAGCCGCGGGAGGACGTGATGGCGGCTGTCGCGGCGCTGCGCGAGGAGTACGAGCAGCGTCCGGGGCTCACGTGGGTGGAGGTCGCGGGCGGTCACCAGATCGTGACGCGTGCCGAGCTCCACGAGTGGGTGCGGCGGCTCTTCCACGAGCGGTCCACGCAGAAGCTGTCGGTGCAGGCGCTCGAAACCCTGGCCGTGATCGCCTACAGGCAGCCGGTGACGGCGCTCGAGATCGGCGAGGTTCGCGGCGTCAACACCTCGGGTGTGCTCTCGACGCTGCTCGAGCGGCACCTGATCCGGATCGCCGGACGCAAGAACGTCGTCGGCCGGCCGTTCCTGTACGCGACCACCGAGGAGTTCCTCATCCGCTTCGGGCTGAAGGACCTGTCCGACCTGCCGCGCATCGAGGACATGGCCGAGGCGCTCGGGTTCGATCCACCGGCGCTCCTGACGGAGATCACGCCCGCCGAGGAGGCGCTGCCGCTCGCGGCGGAGCCCCTGCGGGACGACGAGGTGCAGGACTAGCCGACCGCCGGACGGCCCTGCGGAGCGCGGTCACCTCGGCCGCGCTGAGGTCGCGCCACTGACCCGGCTTGAGCCGCCGGTCTTCGATCGGGCCGATGCGGGTGCGTGTCAGCTCGCTGACCGGGTGGCCGACGGCTTCCCACATCCGCCGGACCTGCCGGTTGCGCCCTTCCATGATCGTGATCGCGAAGCGGGCCCCCGCGCGCCGCGGATCGCCCAGCGACGTCACGACGGCCGGGCGCGTGCGCCTGCCGTCGAGCGGCACGCCGCGCCGGAGACGGTCGAGGGCCGCCGCGTCCGG
>VFZH01000161.1 GCA_016871255.1 Acidimicrobiia bacterium
TTCAGCCGGGGCATGGCGCCCGGACGGATGCCCCCCCAGGAACCGGTTGCCCATCACCAGGTCGGCGCCGCGCCGGAGCGCCTCGACGAAGGCATCGAGGCGCGAGAAATCGTAGCTGTCGTCGGCGTCGCCGAAGATGACGTAGCGCCCGCGTGCCGACTGCACGCCGTGATAGAGGGCAGCTCCGTACCCGCGCTCGGCGACCTCGACGACGCGGGCACCGGCCTGCAGGGCGACCTGCTGCGAGCCGTCCGTCGAGCCGTTGTCGGCCACCAGCACCTCCGCCGCCAGACCGAGCCGTTCGATGCAGCGCTGCGCCTTGCGGATGCAGGCCGCCAGCGTGTCTGCCTCGTTGAGGCAGGGCATCAGCACGGTCAACTCGATACCAGTGTCCGTCACGGTGATCCTGGCCCGTGCCGGGCTAGCGAAGGCGGCTCCACAGGGAGCCCTTCTCGATCGGCGAGTCGCCCGCCGACAGGCGGAACAGCCGCGCGGAGTTCTCGTCCATCATCTTCCGCTTGTCCGCTTCGCGGACCTTCAGCTCCTCCATCAACTCCAGGTACGTTTCCATGGACGAGATCGGCCAGTCGGTGCCGAACGGCGCCTTGCGCGGCTCCACGCCGGACAGCAGCGTCGCCTGGAGCTGCGTGCGCATGAACTTCTCGAACCGGTCGCTGGCGTTGCCCAGCACCAGCCCGGAGATGTCCGTGCACACGTTGCTGTTCTTGTGGACCACCTCCATGCAGTCGCGGATCCACGGGTTCCCGTTGCGGCAGATGACGAACGTCACGCCCGGGTGATCCACCGCCACGTCATCCACGTGCAACGGGGGCGAGCACTTCACTCTTGCCCTTCGGCGTGCAGGTATCGCCGCTGTGGATCATCACCGGCAGGTGCGGTCATGGCACGCTTCCGCCGCCCGGCGCCATCCCGCCCCCACCGTGCCGTCTGAGTGTGGCACACGAGGGGGACGGCAACAAGGAAACCGGCCGCCGTGGTGGGTGGATGACCACACGCGCGCGGCAGGCGCGCCGGTCTTCGGGTACAAATTGAGGACGGTGATGGGTGACGGACGTGGCAGGGCGCTAAGGGCCCTGGCCGGAATACGGTTGCCGACTCTCGGGCGGCGAGGCGCCCGGATCGCCAGGCGCGAGGAGGGAGCAGGCCGGGTGCCTGTGACCGACGAGCCACGCCGCGAGGCGGGATGCATCGTCGGCCGAGATGGCAACCCTATTCCGGCCACGGCCCTACTAAGGGCCGCCCGAGGAAGCTTCTGCCTGCTCGCCGCGCTCGCGGTCCTGTCGTGCCGTGAAGTTCCCATCTGGACGAGCGCGCCCGTGCCGCTGCTCCAGGCGATTGCCGAGGGTCGCACCGCACTGGTCGGCGAATGGGTGGAAAGCGGGATGGATCTCGACGCGCCGCGGCCGCTCGCGGACGCGGGCCCCGCCGCCGCTGAGCGGCTCGACGGGGGCACGGCCCGGCCGCTGGAACTGGCGGTCGCGCTCGATCGCCACGAGATGGCGCTCTTCCTGGTCCGTGCCGGGGCGGCGATCGGTGCCATGGCCGGTCGCCTGCTCTGTCTGACGGCGCTCGAGGGCACGCCCGCCGACGTCGAGTTCCTGCACGCGCGCGGGGTGCCCGTCGACCCGGCGGCGCCCTGTGTGCCCGACTCGGGCACGGTGGCGGACCTGGCGGCGCGCAACAGCGACGAGATGGTCTCGACGATTGCCGCGCTCGGCGCGGTGCCCCGTGAATAGGTCCCGCGCCGACACCCTGGCGGGCGCTGCACAGGCACGGATCACGCTCGCCGGGGGGATGGCTCTGGGCACCGCGTACGCGCTGCTGATCCTCGCGTGGTTCTCGCCGGTGGTAGCTGGATCGCGCATTCTCGCCTGGGATGACGCCGTCAAGCACTACCTGCCGTCGTTCACGATCGGACCGGTGCTCTGGTCCTCCGCGGCCGGGGGCTACCCCGTCTACGTCGACGTCCAGAACATGGCGTTCCTGCCGTTCAAGCTGCTCTTCCAGGCGCTGGGCGTGCTGGGACTGCCGCTGGCCGCCGCCTACAACCTCTTCGTGCTGCTGCCGTTCGTCATCGCCGCCACCTTCACGCACCTCTACGTCCACCAGTTCACCAGGAGCCACGCCGCGGCGACGGTCGGAGGTCTGGTCTGTGCGCTGTCGAGCCCGCTGTTGACCTTCGTCGAGTGGCCGGATCACGCCTACGGCGCCGCCATGCTGCCGGTCCTCGCCGTGCTGCTCGAGCGTCTGCGCGAGCGGGCAGGGGCCCGGACCATCGTGCTGCTGGCCGTCACGACCGCTCTGCTGCTGCTCTCGGGCTATCCACCCATGTCGAACTTCGTGGGCCTGACCGCCGCCTGCTACGCCGTGCTCCGGGGCACGACGGCACCCGTGGGCTCACGGCACTACTTCCGAGCCGCCCTGGCGGGCGCCGGCCTCGGTGTCGGACTCGCGGCCGTCCAACTGGTGCCGACAGGAATCGCCTTCGTCGGCAACGTCGGCGCCGGCTGGACGCTGGATGAATTCAACGAACACGCCTATCGCCCCAGCGACTACGTGCGTCTCCTGTTTCCGTTCATCACCGGGAGTGCCCGCGCGTTCTACGGCGACGCCTCGTTCGGTGCCGCCGCGACGATCCTCGTGTACCTCGGGCTGGCGCCCCTGGTGCTCGGTGCCGTCGGCCTGGCCAATCGGCGCGCCACCGCGGCACCCCTGCTCTTCTGGGCCTGCGCGGCCACCTACTTCCTGGCCCTCGCCCTGGGGAACCTGACGCCGGTGGCCTACCTGACCTGGCTGGTCCCGATCGTCGGCGTCGGACATGAGTGGGCGCGCCTCTTCGTCGTCGTCGCGTTCGGCCTCGGCGTGTTCGCCGGCCACGGCACCGCCGTGCTGCTGGCCCGGAGCGGCCCTCAGCGCATCCTGACTCCCGTGTCGTGCGTCGTAGCCGTGTTCGTCGGCACACTCGGGCTGCTGCAGGTCGCGCCCGATCTCGTCGAGCCCGTCACGAGGAACGACCTCCGTCCGGAGGACTGGTCGTACGCGCCGGCCCGCAACGCCGCGTTCGGCATCCCGGTCGTCCTCCTGGCGGCGGTCGTAGGTCTCATCGCCCTGGTGCGAGGCGGACTGCTGCCGGCCCGTGCGGGCGCGGTACTGGTCCCGGTGCTGGTGGCTGTCGACCTCGCCAGCTTCGGCTACGCACACGAGTGGCGAACCGCCTCGCCGGACGCAGACACGCTGGTCAGAAGGCCCGCCAGTCTGGAACCGATCCGGGACGCACTCCGCGCATCCCACCAGCGGATCGCGTCGTACCTGGGGGAATACGACGGGGATCGACTCGTCGTCGAGCGGCGCCATCCCGACGATCGCACCGGGCTGCGCCAGGAGATTGGCCGCTTCTGGGGCTTTGACACGCTGGAGTACTTCGGGAAGTGGACAACGCCCGAATTCGACCGCCTCACCGAGAAGCTCGATGCCGCGGATCTCGCGCGGGGATCCCGTGCCCTCGACATGCTCGCCGTCCGGTTCCTGCTGGTCCATTCCCCCGTCGAGCCGGATGGCGCGGAGCCGTCACACCCTTCGCTGGCGCAACGGCTCCTGCATCAGCCTGACGCGTGGACTCCGGTGCGGCGCATCGGGCCGAGCCAGGTCTTCGAGAACCGCTCCGCACAACCGCGAGCCTGGGCGGTGAGCCGGGCGGTCGCGGCGAACGACGACGAAGCCAGAGAGGCCATCCTGGCGGGTCGCCTGCCAGACGGCGCCCCCTTCGACCCTGCACGCGTGGTCCTGCTCGGGATCGAGGTACCGGACGTCGATGGACCGGATGAGGCGGAGCCTGGGACCGTACGGCTTCTCGAACGCGAGTCGACGCGGTACCGCCTCCAGGTCCGCTCCGCGGAGCCCGCGTGGCTCGTCATCAGCGACAATCACCACCCGGCCTGGCGCGCCACCGTCAACGGGGAGCCGGTTCCGATCCTGCGGGCCAACCTGATTCTGCGCGCCGTTCGAGTGCCCGCGGGCGACAGCCTGGTCGCGCTCCGCTTCGTCCCGTGGGACTTCTACGCGGGCGCCGGCATCACGATCCTCTCGCTGCTCCTGTCCCTGTGGTTCGCCTGGAACACGCGATCGGGCTGAGCGGCCGCCACGTGCCGGGCAGCCGGACGGCGTCGTGTATAGTGCCCCCTCGTGAACGCCGACGCGCCGGCCGGATCGGGTACGGGCAGCCGCAGCGGCGTCAGCCCACTCCCGGAGGCGTCCCCGACGTGTCGCAGGCCGATTGGCGCGCTGGCGGCCGCCTACGTCGCGCTGGTCACCCTGACGCTGGCGTTCTACGTCACGCGCATTCCGATCCAGTTGAGCGACGGCGCCAGCAACATGATCAGCGTCGTGGACCAGAGCGCCGTCGAGATCTTCTTCGACAAGACCTCGAACGAGGCCTACTTCCGTCCGTTGATGTGGCCGCCGTACAAGATGGTGATGGATCTCTCCGGCGGGGCCTACTTCGGCTGGTTCAAGGGGCTGCATGTCGTCCAGCTCCTCGTGCTGCTCCTGCTCCTCGTGCGGTGGCTGCGGATCCGGGACGGCGCGGACCTGGCCGTGCTGCCGTTCGCCGTGGCGGTGCTGGTCGGCGGGCACACGTTCGCCGGCACACTGCGCGAAGCCTTTCCCATCAATCACTTTCTCTCGATCGCCATCTGCGTGCTCGGCGCGGCGACCGTCTCGGCCGAGCGGTGGAGGCTCGGCAACGATGTCGCGGCGATCCTGCTCTTCGTGTACGCGTCGCTCACGCTCGAGACCGGGCTTCTCGTCTGGGTGGTGCTGGTCTGGGCGTTCGCCATCGGCTGGCGCGGTGTGTCGAAGCCGGCGCTGGCGCTCGTAACCCTCGGCGTCGCCGCGTATCTCTACATCCGGTTCGCCGTGCTGGACACCGGTACGCCGGGACTGACCGAACGCGAGAGCGGCTGGGGATTCGCCCTGCTCGGCAAGGACGAGCTGAACAGACGCTTCTCCGATCACCCGCTGCGCTACTACGCCTACAACGTGGCCAGCTCGCTGTCCGGAATCCTGTTCGCCGAGCCGCGCGCAGGTGTCTGGGCGTTCCTGCGCGGAATCGTCCAGGGGGGGCTCGAGCCCTGGCGGGCGCTGAACGTCGCCTGCGCGTCCGGCGTCACGGTGCTGATCGCCTCCTGGGCATGGACGCAGCGTCGATCGTGGTCGACGCGATCCTTCACGCACGGCGACCGGGTGGTGCTGATGCTGCCGGTGGTCGTCCTGGCGAACGCGCTGTTCTGCTACGCGTACGTGAAGGACGTGGTGCTGTCCACTGCGGGCGTCTTCGTCGCGGCAGCGGCGTTCGTGGCGATGCGGGGCACACTCGGACGGCTCGGCCACGCCTCCCGCCCCATCGCGGTCTTCGGGGCAGTGCTGCTCACGGCCCTGTCGGCGGCATGGGCGGTCAAACACGTCGGCATCCACTACAACCTCTGGGAGCAGAACGTCAGCGTCCGCCGGGAATGGGCCCAGGTGGATCGGTGGCTGCAGAACCAGGAGATTGACCTCGTGACGCCCGCGAGCCGGTCGGTCAAGGCGCGGCTCGAATTCGAGGCGCTGTCCAGGCCCGTGGCCCCGCCCTGGCCCGAGCCCAGGTGGACGCGCCGCTGGTTCGACGACACACAGTGAACCTGCCTCCGCGCAATCCCGCGCCGCCGGGGCCGGTGCCCGGATGGGCGCTTGCGCTGACGGCCAGCCCGCTCCTCGCCGCCGCCTCGTACATGGCTGTGGTGGCGTCGAGTGGTCTGGCCGGTGTGGGCCCGTTTCGGCCGACGCCACCCGCCACGCTGTCGGAAGCGGCACTCGCCACAGAGGTATTGCCGCTGCTCCACCGGATCCGGATGGGCGAGGATCCCAACGCCCCGTACCCGATACCCGCTCACCTCGCCCCGAGCGACGATAAGACCCATCTGCGACCGCTGGAAGCCGCGGCCCTCAGTGGCGACTCGTTGACCGTTGAAGTCCTGCTGCGGGAAGGCGGCAGCCTGCCGCCCGGCGACCGGCAACGCGTGGCGTGCCAGGCCAGGGCGAGCGGGCGCCATGAGGTGGCGCAGTTGCTCGCCGGCACCGATGCAGACCTCGATCTCTGCCACGCACCGCACGAGGAGTGACGCGCCTCGCCGGGGGACTCCAGCTGGCGGCCACGTCGGCGTGCGTGCCGTACCAACGCTCGGCGACCCACGCCGCAGGGACCGCGGTGTGCTCCGCGTCAGGGCGGTAACGGCGAAGGCGACGCCGGGAGCCGCGCTGCGGCAGTCGATCGGAAGGCTCGCTCGCGCGCGCTGGTGCGGACGCCGCAGGAGCTGCAGTCGGTGCTCGACCGGAACCCGTTCCCAGGCTGCCAGCCGAGCCGCGGGCTGGTGCTGTCTCTCGACTCCGCCCCGGCGGAACGGGCCGGTCGAAGGTCAAGCTCCGCGTCGAGGGTCACGCGCCCGGGCGCAACCTGAACACGGTGCGGAAACTGGTCGAGCTCAGCGCCCCGGCACCCCGCCCGCGCGCTTCGGGCGGACCAGGACGAGGGGACGGGCCGCCGGCTCCTGATCCGGGCGGGCGGGCTCGTTCGACGACGGGCAGTTCGCGCACCCGGGTGCCTTCCGCGGCCGCACGAGCCCGACGACGCGGCTGACGATGAACGCCGCGCAGCCGACGGCGACCAGCGTCACGACGGCGTCCTGCCACCATTCGAACAGCATCTATCGATCCCCTGTCGTCGATCATACGCCCAGGGCGCCCAGGCCGGCTGGCCATCTTCGCCAAAGCTACGGTGGTCCGCCGAAGCTTCAGCGAAGGCGGAAGCCGGCCCCCGCATCCGCGTGAGGATCGGGAGCGCCGCCGACCGATCACCGCGTCGTGGTCGAGACACTAGTCCTCTGGAAACGTGATGAGTTGCACAAGTCCCGGGGCGCGGCGCCCGGATCGCAAGGCGCGACGACCGAGAATATCGGCCATATGTGAGGGAGGAGCAACGCAGCGAGCCGGGATGCCCCG
>VFZH01000162.1 GCA_016871255.1 Acidimicrobiia bacterium
CCGGAGGCGTCGCCGCCGGGGGCGTTGACGCGGGAGGCGTCGCGGCAGGCGGCGTGGAAGGCGGGGGTGCCGCTGGAGACGGCACCGCAGGCGTCGCACCTGCGGGTGTGGCGGCCGGTGCCCCTGGCGTCGTCGCGCCCGGCGCGGCCGGGACCGGTCTGGTGGCGTAGTCGGCCACGAGCGACAGGTTGAGCAGGCTCTGCGTGCCGACGAACGCGGTGTTGTACAGCTTGTACAGCTCCTGCACCTTGTCGGGGAACGCCTCCGAGAGAATGCGGGAGATGGTGTAGTCGGCCCCCTTCACGGCCGGATCCATCACGAACACGTAGAGGACGCTGGCGTTGGGGCCGGGTTCAACCGCCTTGAACACCTTCCAGCCCTTCGCCTGCTGCTGCCGCACCGGGTCGCTCGACCGGGCCAGGGCCTCGTGGACACGCGCGAGGACCAGCTCGAAGTCGGTCACCTTGTCCGGCCGGATGGCGCTGAAGATCGCTCCGGACTCGGCGGCGAACACGCGACCGAGCACAGGTGTCGTCGGCTGGCCTGCCGGTGCGGGCACGGTGACGGCTGTTGGTGCGGGCGGTGCCGTCGCCGCGGGCGGCTTGACCTGGCCCGGGGCTGGAGACGTGGTCGGTGCAGGAGGGGCAGCCTGCCCCGGCGCCGCCGGCGTCTGAGCGGCCGGGTCTGGTGGCGTGACGGCAGGCGGTGCCTGCGGTGCAGCCGCACCGGGCGCGGGCGCCTGCCGCGCAGCCACTACCGGAATCACGTGCGCCGGCGCCCGCCAGTCCGCCGGCCTCTGAGCAGCCCACGCGGGTACTGCGACTGCCCCAATGGCCCAGCAGCAGGCGGCCACGCCGACCGCCACCGTCGCGGGCACAGAATACCGACTGCGCATCGGCCGAAGGAACCCTACCGCGCTACTGGCCGAGCCTGAGGGCCGTCGTATAACCACTCACCAGCAGATTCTGTGCAAACGCCCCGCGATACTGCTCGTAGAGAGCCGTGCGCTCCGCTGGATCCTCGTTGGCCTCGTACAGGATCTGCATGACCGTGTAATCGGCGTCTGCCACGACCGGCGAGATCACGTGAACGTAGAGCACGTTACCGTCGGGCTGAACCGGACCCTTGACGACCTTCCAGCCTGCTGCCTGCTGGCTCCGGCCAAGCTTTTGAAGCGCCTCGCCCACCCGCTTCATGAGCTGCTCGAAGTCCCCGGTCTTGTCCGGCTTGATGGCAACCATCCACAGCGCGGTGTCACCGTTGAACGACAGCTTCTGGGCATCCTGCCCGGCGGCACTCAGGTCGCCCTGCGAAAACGCCGGCAGCAGCAGGAGCGCGCCAGCCAGCAACAATCCAGAGACTCGTCGCATCGGAAATGCCTCCTTCAGCAAAGGCCGATAATCTAGCGTACTGCACGCCCGATGAAAACCACCATGATTTCGTGGGAGAGCAGCATGCCTTCGCGGGTCAACCGCACGTGCCCCTCCCCGTGGACAAGCAGCCCTTGGTCCACGAAGGGTTCGAGCGCCTCCCCGTAACGTTCCCACGGGTCCACGCCGTACCGCAAGGCGAAGGCGGTTCGGTCCACGCCGGCCGTCAGCCGCAGGCCCGTGAACAGCGCCTCCTCGAGCCGCTCCTCCGCCGTCAGGTGCCGCTCCTCGGTCCTGAGCGGCCCGCCACCCCGAACCGCCGCGATGTACTCCTCGGTCGCCGACCGGTTCTTCCAGCGCACGCCCCGTCTCGTCGAGTGGGCGCCGCAGCCGAATCCGAGCCACTCGCCGTCGCTCCAGTACTTCAGGTTGTGCCGGGCCTCGCACCCGGGACGGGCGACATTCGAGATTTCGTACTGCCGGTAGCCCGCCCGATCCAGCCGCTCGAGCGCCATCAGGTACATCTCCGCGGCGTCGTCGTCGGGCGCCAGCGACCACTGGCGGCGCGCCATCTCGTCCCGGAGGGGCGCATTGGGATAGAGCTCCAGGAGATAGAGCGACAGGTGGTCGGGGCCGAGCGCCGCGGCCTCGTCCACCGACGTCATCCAGTCGGCAACCGTCTGCTTGGGCAGCCACATCATCAGGTCGAGGCTCACGTTTCCGAAGCCCGCCCGGCGGGCGGCGGCCAGCGCCTCCCGAGCCTTCGCCGCCGAGTGCAGGCGGCCCAGGCGGTGCAGTTCCCCATCCTGCAGCGACTGGACGCCGACGCTGAGGCGCGTCACCCCCGCCTCGCGGAACCCCGTGAGCCGCTCCAGGGTCAGCGTCTCCGGGTTGGCCTCCAGCGTGACCTCGGCATCGAGCGGCACGTCGAACCCCGAGCGGCACCTGGCGATCAGCCTGGCAACCTCCGGCGGGTCGAGGAGGGACGGCGTGCCGCCGCCGAAGAAGATCGTGTCGGCAGGCGACCCGTCGCCCGCCACGCGGATCTCTTCCGCGAGCGCGTCCACGTAGCGGCCCTTCACCTCCTGGTCGAACAGGCCGCGATTGAAGTTGCAGTAGTTGCAGATCGACGTGCAGAAGGGGACGTGGAGGTAGAGCCCGAGGGACATGGACCAATGACAATTGGGGATTGCTGATTGGTGATTGGGGATTGTATTGACGACTGGGTGATTGACGATTGCATTGGCGATTGGTAATTGACGATTGCATTGACGATTGTCTCAACTGCCCGCCCGTCCGCCCGTCCATTTCAGGTCCACCTTGTCGGCCGCCCGGGCGGCACCCGCCTGCCGGGCCTGGGCGCGCGCCTGGCCGGTCGCTTTCTGCGGAAGACGGCGCTTGGGCTGTCCTTTCCAGAGCTTGTACAGATCTTCGGCGCCGGCATTCGGCGGGAGGTCGCGGTAGTCCGGCCCGTCGTACTCGAGGAACTCGCACATCTCCCGCAGGCGCGAGTGCATCCGGAACCCGACGCGCGCCAGCAGCGAGCTGAGATCGCCCTCTTCCGGGATGTCTTCGTAGTTCGAGGTGAAGATGGTCGGCCGGCGCTCGTTGTACCGCGTGTTCACGATGAGGCTCATCGTTTCTTCGACCCAGTCGGTGAGCCGCTCGGCGCCCAGGTCATCGAGCACCAGCAGCTCGGCCTCCATGACGGGCCGCAGCACGTCCATCTCGGCGGTGTTCAGGACCGGGTTGTAGGTGCTGCGGATGTCGCGGAGCAGGGCCCGCGTGTCGTAGTAGAGGCCGCGCGCGCCCGTCGCCCCGATGGCGTGCCGCAGGACGGCGACGGCGACGTGCGTCTTGCCGATGCCGGGAGGCCCGATGAGCATCAGGCCGCGGGACACGACCGGGAAATCGAGCGCGAAGCGCCTCGCGACGTCGACGGCGCGCAGCAGCCGCTCGTTCTGGTAGGTGATGAAGTTGTCGAGGTCGCAGCGCAGGTATCGCGGCGGGATGCGCGCATCCTGCAGGCGCCGCGCGACCAGTGCGTCGCGCCGGCACTCGCAGCGCGTGACCCGCGTCACCCCGTCCGCGACGATCGTCTTCCACCCGCTGCCGTCACAGATCGCGCAGGGCACACGCGATGATACCGCACCGGACGGCGATCGGATTCACGTGTCGCCGGTCCCGCGCCTCAGCCGCGGAACCCGCGTGATGCGTGCACGCAGGCGAATGCCCGAAGACACGTGTCCGGCTTCACTTCGATCCGTGTCCCCTGGTCTTCACAGGCGGAGCGTGCCCGGTGCCCGGCGGCGCCATGCGCACGAGATCGGTTGGCGACGACTTCACGAGCGCGGTCGAGAGCCGCTGCTCCCAGTCGTCGATGCCGCGCGCCATCTCCTGGCGCACGTAGTCCATGAACTCGTTCACCTCCGCCTGCATCACCTCGATCTTCTCGCGCATGTTCAGGATGATCTCCACGCCCGCGAGGTTCACCCCGAGATCGCGCGTCAAGGTGAGGATCGCCTCGAGCTGTTCGAGGTCACCGTCCGAGTACATGCGCGTGTTGCCGTCGGTCCGTGACGGCTTCAGCAGCCCTTCCCGCTCGTAGAGCCGGAGCGTCTGCGGGTGGATCTTGTACTTCTCCGCCACCGCGCTGATCATGTAATACGCCTTGCCGGTACCCCGTCTGGCCATCACGCGCTCCCGCCCTGCGGCTTCCCGTCGTCGCGGACGCTCTCGGGGTGCAGGCTGGCGAACTCCCTGAGCAGCGCCTTCGAGCGCTCGTCGAGGACACGGGGCAGCATGAGGCGGACCTCCACGATCAGGTCACCCCGTCGCCCGTCGCGCACCGACGGCGCACCGCGCTCGCGCAGGCGGAAGCGCTGTCCGGACTGCGTCCCCGGCGGCACCCGCAGCCTGGCGGGACCATCCGGGGTCTCGACCTCCACGCGGGCGCCAAGCGCGGCCTCGGGCACCGCCACCGGCAGCACCATCACCACGTCGTCACCTTCGCGACGGTATCGCGCGTCGCCCGTCACCTCGGCCGTCAGATACAGATCGCCGGGAGCGCCGCCCCGTGGCCCCACGTTGCCCTTGCCGGGCACGCGCATCCGATCGCCGTCCGCGATACCGGGGGGAATCGCCACCGTCGTCGTCTCCGAACGCGTTTCCAGCCCCGCGCCGCCGCACGACAGGCAGGGCCGCGGCGGGAGGCGTCCCGACCCCGCACACGAGGCACAGGCGCGCCTGAAGACCATGTGCCCGCGCGCGACCCGGACCGTGCCCTTGCCGTCGCACGCCCGGCACGGGCCCCCGGGCGACGGGACGTGGCCACGCCCCGCACAGGCGGCGCACGTATCGCGCCGGGTCACCAGGATGGGACGCCGGGCACCCTGCAGGGCCTCCGTGAACCCGAGCGTGATCGTCTGGTGCAGGTCCACGCCCCGCTCCGGCGCCGCCTCCGTCGCACGCCGCCGGACCGACAGCACCTCGGCGAACAGATCGCCGAAGAGCCCCTCTCCACCGGCGGGACCCTTCGAGAAGTCGAAGCCGTCGAAGCCCGAGGCCTTCGGCTCCCGATCGCCGGGGCCCCGCGCGCCGGCGTCGTACCGATGGCGGCGATCCGGATCGACCAGCGTTTCGTACGCCTCGACGATGTCCTGGAACCGCAGCGCAGCCTCGCGGTCGCCCGGGTTGATGTCCGGGTGATACCGGCGCGCCAGCCGGCGGTACGCCCGCCGGATGTCGGCCTCCGACGCCGAGTGCCGTACGCCGAGCACCAGGTAGAGATCCATGAGCGCGGAGCCGGTCTACTTCTTCTCCTCGTCCACGACCTCGGCGTCGATGACCTCGCCCTCGCCGCCTGCCGCCCGTTCGCCCGGGCCCGCGGATGCCCCGGCCTCGCCCTGGGCCCCGGCCGCCGCACCACCCTGCTTGTAGAGCGCCTCCGCCGCGGCGTGCTGCGCCCTGGTCAGCTGCTCCATCGCCCGCGTCATCGCCTCGGCGTCGTTGGACGACATCGCCGTCTTGAGCGCCTCCACGGCGCCCTCGACCGCCGACTTGTCGGAGGCGGGGAGCTTGTCGCCGGTCTCCTGCAGCATCTTCTCCGCGCCGTACACCGCCTGATCGGCCCGGTTGCGCGCCTCGATCTCCTCGCGACGCTTCCGATCCTCTTCGGCGTGCGACTCGGCGTCCTTCATCATGCGGTCCACTTCGTCCTTGGTGAGGCCGCTGGACGCGGTGATGGCGATCTTCTGCTCCTTGCCGGTGGCCTTGTCCTTGGCCGAGGCGTGGACGATGCCGTTCGCGTCGATGTCGAACGTCACCTCGATCTGCGGCACACCGCGCGGGGCCGCCGGAATCCCGGTGAGCTGGAAGCGCCCGAGCGTGCGGTTGTCCCGTGCGAGCGGACGCTCGCCCTGGAGCACGTGGACCTCGACGCTCGTCTGGCTGTCGGCCGCCGTGGAGAAGGTCTCGCTCTTCCGCGTGGGGATCGTCGTGTTCCGCGGAATCAGCGGGGTCATGACGCCACCGAGCGTCTCGATGCCGAGCGACAGCGGCGTCACGTCCAGCAGCAGCAGATCCTTCACTTCGCCGGCGAGGACGCCCGCCTGGATCGCCGCGCCGATGGCGACGACCTCGTCCGGGTTGACCCCCTTGTGCGGCTCGCGGCCGAACAGGTCCTTGACGATCTGCTGCACGCGCGGGATCCGCGTCGACCCCCCGACCAGCACGACCTCGTCGATCTTCGCCGGGTCCACGCCGGCATCGGCGATCGCCTGCTTCGTGGGGCCCACCGTCCGCTGGAGCAGGTCCTCGACGAGCTGCTCGAACTTCGCCCGCGTCAGCTTGAGCTGCAGGTGCTTGGGCCCGCTCTGGTCGGCCGTGATGAACGGCAGGCTGATGTCGGTCTCGAGAACCGTGGACAGCTCCATCTTCGCCTTCTCGGCGGCCTCCTTGAGCCGCTGAAGCGCCATGCGGTCCTTGCCCAGGTCGATGCCGTCGCTCCTGCGGAACTCGGCGATGATCCAGTCGATGACCCGCTGGTCGAGGTTGTCACCGCCCAGGTGGGTGTCGCCGTTGGTGGACTTGACCTCGACGACCCCCTCGCCCACTTCGAGAATCGAGATGTCGAAGGTCCCGCCGCCGAAGTCGTACACGGCGATCGTCTCGTCCTTCTTCCGGTCGAGCCCGTAGGCGAGCGCCGCCGCCGTGGGCTCGTTGACGATGCGCATCACCTCGAGTCCGGCGATCTTGCCCGCCTCCTTCGTGGCCTGGCGCTGCGCGTCGTTGAAGTAGGCCGGCACGGTGATCACCGCCCTGGTCACCGGCTGACCGAGATACTCGTCCGCAGCGTGCTTCAGCTTCTGCAGCACCATCGCCGAGATCTCGGGGGGCGCGTACTCCTTGCCCAGGATCCCCACCCGGACATCGCCGTTGGATGCCGAGGCGACCGAATACGGCACCATCTTCATCTCTTCGTTGACCTCGCCGTAGCGACGCCCCATGAACCGCTTGATCGAGAAGACGGTGTTCTCGGGGTTCGTCACCGCCTGGCGCTTGGCCACCTGGCCGACCAGCCGTTCGCCACCCTTCGCAAACGCGACCACCGACGGCGTGAGGC
>VFZH01000163.1 GCA_016871255.1 Acidimicrobiia bacterium
TGGCGCAGACCGCCGACGCCACCGACGTCAGCACGAGCATCACGACCAGGCTGCCGGCCGCCGCACGCAGCCCGGGCGGCGCCCGCCGGACCGTCGCCCGCCCCAGGAGCCACCCCGCCACGAGCTGCGCCGCGACCGCCGACGCCACGTAGGGATAGCCGGTGCCCGACAGCCCCTCGACGTCGGCGGCGGTGAGCAGGCGCATCCAGACGTGCCGATGCTGGACGTGCGGATCCCACAGATAGGCCCACCATCCGTCCTGGTCGCGAAAGCGCAGGTACCGGGTCACGTGCGACAACATGTCCCAGTACGGCTGGAGGACCAGGTTGACGTGGACGTAGTACGCGAAGAGCGCGACCTGCATGCCGGCGAGCGCCGGGAGAACGACTCGGGCTGGCGGGACGAACCGGGCCGGCACGCGCATCCTCCCCGGCTACGACGCCGGCGACAACGCGGTCAGCACGTCGCGTATCTGATCGAGCGCCCAGTCAACCTCGGCGTCGGTGATGACGTACGGCGGCATGAAGTAGAGGACGTTGCCGAGCGGCCGCAGCAGCAGCCCACGCTCCAGGAACGCGGCCGCCAGCGTCGGACCGACGCGATCGAGATAGCCGCCGGATCCCTGCCGCTGCTCCGTCACCAGCTCGAGGGCACCCACACCGCCGATGACGCGCACGTCACCCACGAGCGGCAGGCCGCGCAGGCCGGACAGCCCCCGGTCGAGCTGCGCCTCGAGGCGCGCCACGCGCTCGAGCACGCGACCGTCCTCGAACAGGTCGAGGCTGGCCAGCGCCACCGCGCAGGCGATCGGGTTGGCCGTGAACGAATGGCCATGGAAGAACGCCTGCGCCCGATCGTCGCTCAGGAACGCGTCGAAGACCTCGTCGGACACGACCGTGGCGGCCAGCGGCAGGTAGCCGCCGGTGAGCGCCTTCGACAGGCAGATCAGGTCCGGCGCGACGCCGGCGTGCTCGCACGCGAACATGCGGCCCGTCCGGCCGAAACCGGTCAGCACCTCGTCAGCCACGAGCAGCGTCCCGTAGCGGTCGCACAACGCCCGCACGCCCACCAGGTACTCGGCCGGCCAGACGATCATCCCGCCGGCGCCCTGGAGCATCGGCTCCACGATCACGGCGGCGACCTCGCTGGCGCGCGCCTCGAGCAGGCGTTCGAGGCTCGACAGGCACGCCAGCGAGCACCGGGGCTCGCCGGCACAGTGCGCGCACCGATAGCGGTACGGCGCCTCGGCTCTGAGCACGGGGAACAGGAGCGGCTCGAACGCGTCGGTGAACACCGACCGCGCGCTGACGGACATCGCGCCGACCGTGTCGCCGTGAAACGCGTGTTCCAGCGCCACGAACGTGGTCCGCTGGGGCTGGCCGCGGTTGCGCCAGTACTGATGCGCCACCTTCAACGCCACCTCGACGGCCGTGGATCCGTCGTCCGAGAAGAACACGCGCGTCAGGCGCGGCGGCAGGATCGCCACGAGCCGTTCCGCCAGCGTCACGGCCGGTTCGTGCGTGCAGCCGCCGAACATGACGTGTTCCAGCTCTCCCGCCTGGCGCGCCAGCGCGGCGTTCAGGCGCGGGTGCGCGTGCCCGTGGATGTTCACCCACCACGACGAGATCCCGTCCAGGATCCGCCGGCCGTCCTCCATGTAGAGGTACACGCCGCGGCCCCTGACCACCGGCAGCGGGTCGGGGCTCGTGCGCATCTGGGTGTACGGGTGCCAGACCACCCGCCGATCGCGGGCGACAAGCGGCGACGCCTTCGTGTCCGTCACGCCCACACACTCCCGAGCAGACCGCCGGGATCCAGGCGTGACGTCGCCCACACCTCCAGCGCAGCGGGTGTCAGCGGGTCGAGCCAGGGCAGCTCCCCGAGCACGGTCGTGCCGCCGTAGTGCTCGATCGCCGCCCGATTGCTCTCGTTCCGTGCCCCGACCATCACCACCCCCGCGACCGCCAGCTGCCTCGCGCGAAGGGCGTCCAGCGTCAGCAGCGTGTGGTTGATCGTCCCCAGCGACGACCGCGCGACCACCAGCACGGGAAGCCCGAGACGCGTCATCAGGGTCGCCATGGTGTCGGTGCCGTTCAGCGGCACCAGGACGCCTCCCGCCCCCTCGATCACGAGACCCGCATCCGCATGGCGGGCCGCCGCGGCCAGCAGGGCGGTTGTCTCGATCGTCACGCCGGCGAGCGCGGCGGCCGCATGCGGCGACAGCGGTCGCGGCAGCCGCACTCCCTCTCTCACGATCTCGCCCGGTGCGCACGCCGCCAGCGCAGCCACTGCCGCCGTGTCGTCGTCTTCCTCGATCCCCGTCTGCACCGGCTTCCAGTAGCGCAGGCGCGCCTGATGCCGGTAGCGGTGCAACAGCGCCGCGCTCACCACGGTCTTGCCCACACCCGTGTCGGTGCCGGTTACGAAGAGGCCACGGGGCACGGCTGGACCGCCATCGCGTCGACCAGCCGCGCGGCGAAGCGATCGACCTCCGCATCGGTCAGGTCCGTGTTGAGCGAGATGCGCAGGCGGGCCGACCCCTCGGGCACGGTCGGCGGCCGAATCGCGCGGACGTCGAACCCCTCCGCCTGCAGCCGCTCCGCGAGGGCCAGGGCGCGCTCGTTCCCGCCGACCACGACCGGGACGATCTGCGAGCGCCCCGGAGGGCATGGCACGCCCGCGTCGGCCAGGCGCGCCCGCAGCCGGCCCGCCAGCGCCAGCAGGTTCGCCCGGCGGTCGGGCTCCCGCTCGACCAGGTCCAGGCTGGCATCAATCGCCCACGCCAGCGCCGGCGGGGCCGCCGTGGAGAAGATGAACGGCCTCGCACGCTGCACCAGGTACTCGATCGCCCACGCCGGTCCCGCCACGAAGGCACCGGCGACGCCGAGCGCCTTGCCCGCCGTGTTGATCGACAGGAACACGTCACCGGCGGTGACCGTGTCCTCAATCAGGCCGCTGCCCCGCCGCCCGTACACGCCGACCGCGTGCGCCTCGTCCACGATGAGCGCGGCGCCGAACCGGCGGCAGAGGGCCCCGTAGCGTGCCAGCGGCGCCTCGTCGCCATCCATGCTGAACAGCGACTCGGTGAGCACGAACAGGGTCCGCCCCTCCCCGGCCTCGGCCAGCGCCCGCTCGAGCGCCCCTTCGTCCGCATGCGGCACCACCACGCGATCCGCGGCGGACAGCCGTACGGCGTCGATCAGGCTGGCGTGGTTCAGCGCGTCGGACAGGATGCAGTCGCCGCGCTCGGCGAACGCGGTGACGACCGCCAGGTTCGCCAGGTAGCCGCTCGAGAAGTACAGCGCGCGATCCGTGCCCTTGAACGCGGCGAACCGGCGTTCCACTGCCGCAAACGCCTCGCGCTCGCCGCGAAGCAGGCGTGACCCGGTGCTGCCGCAGCCTTCGGCCCGGACGCCGTCCACCAGCGCGTTGACGACGGCGGGGTGCCTCGACAGACCGAGGTAGTCGTTCGACGAGAGATCGATCCCCTGCGGTGAGCGCAGGGTCCGGCGGAGATGGGCCCGGTCGATCTCCTGAAGCCGGCTCCGGACGCGCCCTTCCAGGGTGTCAGGCCCGGCCATCGGCGGCAGGCTGCAGCGGCGGCGGGCCGGGCTGCCGCTCCCGCCCCGGAGCCGCGTGGGTCTGGAGCCGCAGGCCAAGCCGGTCGAAGAGATCCCGATCCTGATCGGGCTCGGGATTGGGCGTCGTCAACAGCTTCTCGCCCATGAAGATCGAGTTGGCGCCCGCCAGGAAGCAGAGCGCCTGTGCCTCTGCCGACAGCGCCAGGCGACCGGCGCTCAGCCGCACGTAGGAGGCCGGCATCATCACGCGCGCCGTCGCGATCATCCGGACGAGCTCCAGCGGATCCTCCGGCGGCCGATCCGCCAGCGGCGTGCCGTCCACCGCCACGAGCAGGTTGATCGGCACGCTCTCGGGGTGCGGATTCTGGGTGGCGAGCTGCTGCAGCAGCCCCCATCGCTCGGCGCGGCTCTCCCCCATGCCGATGATGCCGCCGCAACAGACCGTGATGCCGGCCCGGCGCACACGGGCGAGCGTGTCCAGCCGCTCGCGGTACGTGCGGGTCGTGATGATGTGGCCGTAGAACTCCGGGGCGGTGTCGAGGTTGTGGTTGTAGGCCGTCAGGCCCGCGTCCGCCAGGGCGTCCGCCTGCCGGTCGGTCAGCATCCCGAGCGTGCAGCACGCCTCGAGACCAAGCGCGCGCACGCCGCGTACCATGGCGAGGACCTGCTCGAAGGCAGGCCCCGACTCCGGCGCCTCCCGCCAGGCGGCCCCCATGCAGAAGCGTGTGGCCCCCTCGGACCGGGCCCGGCCGGCGGCGTCCAGGACGGCGTCCACGCTGAGCATCGCCTCCCGCCCCACCCCCGTGTCGTAATGCGCCGACTGCGGGCAATACGCGCAGTCCTCGGGGCACCCCCCGGTCTTGACGTTGAGCAGCACGCACCCCTGTACCTCGTTCGGCCGGTGCCACTCCCGGTGGCCGAGCTGCGCCCGGAGCAGCAGGTCGATCAGGGGCAGCGTGTAGATGGCTTCGACGGCCGGAATGGTCCAGTCGTGCCGCAGGCTGGGTGCGGGCGCAGTGGTCACGGCCCAACTTAAGCACAGTCGCCCGGCCGGCACCAAACCCGCGGGCCTCTCGCGGACGCTTGACCTCGACCGGCGCGTTCCCGTTAAATCTCAGGAGAGGTCCAGCAAGGGAACTTCCGGAGGATTCATGACCAGGATGCTTCGTGCCGTAGTGGTGCTCCAGGGGCTCGTGCTCGCAACGCTGGTGGCCGCCACGGCGGCGTCTGCCCAGTCGACGGTCGCGGCGACCGAGCTCTTCGCCAAGCGTACCTACGCCTGGTGGGGGAACTACGTGTCGGCTGACGCCGGCAGCGTCACCGTCAAGGTGCCGGCGAAGGACGCCGTGTTCGGCTACGTCGCCGACAAGTTCAAGCCGGGTGAATCGGTCGTCCTGACGTGGACGCTGGGCGGCAAGGACATCGCCGACATGGTGCTGTACGTCGAGAAGTTCGAGGTCATGCAGGCCTCGAAGGTGGACGTCGGCTACATCCTGCCGGTGGAGTTCGTGTCGGCGGACGCGGCCGCGAAGACGCTGACGGTGAAGGCCGCCGTCCCGGCGGCAGCGCTCCAGGCCGCCAAGGGGCTCGCCGCAGACGCCTCGATCAAGGTGACCACGCCGATGCACCAGCCGAAGAACGTGGCGATGATCTCCGCGATCGAGGCCGCGCCGCGCCCAGAAATGGTGGCGCCGACGATTCCCGAGCTGCCGGCGCCGCCCCCGCGACGCGACGGCGGCAACTAGTACCCCGTCGCAGGGATTTTGATCGATTGAAGCGGCGGCAATTCATCGGGCGGGACCACCAGGGTGATGCTACGGGGTTGCCCGGGCACCCGCTCGATAAGCCCCCGCTCGTGGAGCGTGACGATCATGCGATGCACCGTGGGCGGCGTCACGCGGAAGAACTCCAAGAAGTCGCTCTCCGCTGGCGCGCGGCGGTGCAGGGTCGTGTAGGCGTGGATGAACGCCAAGTACTGCCCCTGCGTCGCGGTGAACGTGATCGACATGCCCTGCGTTCTGTGATCCGCTGTGTCGCGGAGGGTCCGCGATGCACATACGATACCGCGTCGAATTGGACGAGAGCGAGCGTCAGCAACTGGAAGCGATGGTCGCCGGGGGCAGGCACGCCGTGCGGCGAGTGAAGCGCGCCCAGATTCTCCTGGCCGCCGACCGGGGCCTGTGCGATGCGGAGATGGCCGCAACGCTGCGCGTGGGGACGTCGACGGTCTATCGCACCAAGCAGCGCTTCGTGGAGCACGGGCTGGAGCGGGCCTTGTCCGAGGAGCCGCGTCCGGGCGGCAAGCGCAAGCTCGCGGCCGCGGAGGAAGCGCTGTTGATCGCGACCGCCTGTTCGCACCCGCCGACGGGACGGGCGCACTGGACCCTGGCCCTGCTCGCCTCGGCCCTCGTGCGATTGACGGCACACAAGACGATCTCGCGCGCCACGATTGGTCGCCGCCTCGCCGACAACGACCTCAAACCGTGGCAGGAAAAGATGTGGTGCGTCCCGCAGATCAATGCGAGTTACGTCGCCTGCATGGAGGACGTGCTGGAGCTGTACACGACACTCCCACGGCCCGGGACCGCCGTGGTCTGCGTCGATGAAAGCCCCCAGCAGCTCATTGGTGAGGTCCGGGCGGCATTGCCGCCGGCCCCAGGGCAACCCGCGCGGCAGGACTATGAGTACCGGCGCAATGGTACGGCGAATATCTTCGTCGCGCTCGATGCGCACGCGCCGCGTCGCTACACCAAAGTCACGACGCGCCGCACGGCCGTCGACTTCGCCGAGTGGCTGCGCGATCTCGTCGATGTCCACTACGCAGGCACCGAGCGCATCCGCCTCGTGCTGGATAACCTCTCGACGCACACCCCGGCGGCCCTCTACGAGGCGTTCCCGGCGGCCGAGGCCCGCCGGCTCCTCCGCCGCCTGGAGTTTCACTATGTCCCGAAGCACGCCAGCTGGTTGAACATGGTCGAGATCGAGATCGGCATCCTCTCGGCGCAGTGTCTCGATCGGCGCATCCCGGACATGGCCACGCTCGACCATGAAGTCGACGCGTGGACTCGCGCCCGCAACGCTGCCGGCGCACGCGTCCGCTGGATGTTTGGCATCGAGCAAGCCCGCGTCAAGCTTGGTCACGCGTACCCGGCTGTTGCCGGCAGGGAGGCCGCCGCGTGAATCAGTCAAAATCCCTGCGATGAGGTACTAG
>VFZH01000164.1 GCA_016871255.1 Acidimicrobiia bacterium
AGATCGTCAACCTGGCCAACGCCGGTCTGTCGCCGATGGAGGCGATTCAGAGTGCGACGCTGCGCGCCGCCCAGTTGCAGGGCGTCGACGACCGGGTGGGCACGATCTCGCCGGGCAAACTGGCCGACCTGATCGTGGTCGACGGCGACCCCCTGCAGGATCTCCGGCTGCTCCAGCATCGCGTCGTCCATGTCATCAGGCATGGTGTCGTCGCAAACGCGGCGCCCTTGGTGGGCCGACGCCCCTCGCCGGCCCGGTGACCGTGACCGCATCCGGCATGCGCTACGGCGTGGGCGGCTGGATCGTGTAGCGCGCCGGGCGCGGCGGCCACGCCTCGATGAGGTCGGCGCGCGCGGCCTCGTAGGCCGCCCGGGCGTGGGCCAGCAGGACGGCGCGCTCCGCCACCCGATCGACCGCCTGGCGCTGCCAGCCGCGCGCGTCGCCCAGCCGCGCAACGGCGACGGGGTGGAGGTTGACGCCCCCCAGGACGCGCTCCGCGTCCGCGGTCTCATAGTCTGCCTGCTCTATCAGCCAGGTCGCACGCTCAACCTCGCGGGCTCCGAGGCGCATCGCCTCGGCGACGTGTTCCTCGCTCTGACGGATGTTCTCGAGCGCATTGATCACACGCAGGAACACGCCGATCGCCAGCACCTCGTTGGCGTCGAGCGTGGTCCGCGCGCCGAAGCGCTTCTCGAGCGCGGCACCCGTGCGCGATTGCGCGAACGACTCGTCGTTGTACGACGCGATGGCTTCCTCGATCGAGCTGACGGCGTTGTTGTGGAAGTAGGGACCGGTGTCGGCCGCCTCGATGAGCGGCGGCGTGTTGAAGTCGCGGGTGTCGCCGAACCCGTCGTCGGGCGGCAGCAGCGAGGCGGGCTCGCCCGGCAGGGCCTCCTCGCCGGTCGCGAAGTTGTTGTTCCCGATGTGCACGAGGCGCGGGTAGTCGCTGGCGGAGATCGCCGTGGCCCCCGCATTGAAGTGACAGAGGTTGCACCGGCCGTTCTTCATCTGCGGATCGAGGAACAGGTCCTGTCCGCGGCGCGCGATCGCGTGGCGAAGCGGAAGGGGCAGCTGCCAGTCCTCCTGGCGGCCGAGGGATAGCATGAACGCCTCAAGGGCATCGAGTTCCCGCGGCGTCGGCACCCGGAAGTCGATGCCGGCCCGGCGCGCGATGGTCTTCGGCATGTGCTGCCGTACCGCGCCGATGGCGAACGAGCGCAGCGCGCCGTCGCCCGGCGCGCCGTCGCCACCCCAGCCCGTGCGTGGGCCCTTGTAGTTGTCGACGGAGGTGCGCAGCGCGAACAAGTGCTGCGGGCTGCGCATCACGTGCGTTCGTTCGAGATCGTCGAACCCGTCGGTGTTGGCCAGGATCAGCCCGAAACGCCGCATCAGATCCGGCCGCTCGAAGTGTTGCCGCAGCGCCGGCGTGAACTCGGCGACGAACAGCGGATCGGTGGCCGGCAGCGTCGCGATGAAGACGGGATCGAGTGCGAAGTTCGTCTCGCGCCGATGGCACGTCGCGCACGTTCGCCCGTTGCCGGCGAAGGTCTCGGTGAAGAACAGCCGACGGCCGCTTTCGACGAGCGCGTCTCGATCGCCGCGGCCCGTCGGCTGTTGGCCTTGCACGACTCCGGCGAGCAGCACGGCACACGCCAGCCACCCGCCTGCCATCCACGACCGGGATGCTGTAATCGACATGCACTAACCCTCCGCTGCGACCTGGCTGTGACGCTCACCGGCCGCGCCGACCGTCGATGCCGTCAGTGCGAGCGCGGCTGCGCGAGCCGACCGACGAATGCCAGGATGGCCCGCGACGTCGCCTCGTCGCCCTCCATCTCGGACCAGACGGTCAGATGCGTGCGCCCCGGGACCGTCGTCGTCGAGACGTCGCTCACCCCGGCGGCCCGCAGGTCCGCCTCGAAGTCCCTTTGCTGTTGCTGCCGCCAGGCGTCGTCGCCATCGGTGTAGACCAGCAGGAAGGGCGGAGCCTGGCGCGAGACGTGGCGCCCAGGCGAAGCCTCCTGCCAGGTGCGAAACTCCGTGCCCCATACGTCCTTCGGCCGATCGGGCGCCACCCCGGTCCGGTCCACGTAGAAAAAGCCGCTGACCGGAACAACGCCGGTCAGGTCGCGCGGGGAAAGCTGATGCTTGGTGAGGAAGCGGGAATCGAGCACGATCAGCGCCGCCAAGTAGGCACCTGCCGAATGACCGATCACGAAGATGCGCGACGGATCGCCCCCGTGCTCACCGGCGTGACGCTTCATCCAGGCGACTGCCGCGGCCGCATCGTCAGCGTGGGCAGGGTGCCGCACACCGGGCGACAGCCGATAGTTGATCACCGCGGTGACGTAGCCGGCCGACGCGAGGTGCCGACCGACGAACGACTGCTCTGACTTGTCGCCCTGGCGCAGCGCACCGCCGTGAATGGACACGACCACGGGCGCCTTCGTCGACCTGGCTGGCATGTAGAGATCTAGCCGGTCCTTCTTGTCCGCGTACTCGACCTCGGGCCGGTAGTCGACGTCGGTGACGACCCGGACCTGAGCCGCGGCATCGCCGGCCGCGAGCGCGAGTAACAGGAACGCGGCCGACACCATTAAGCGTGTCATGACGACCCTCCTAGGGGCAACTGGAACGGGAACGTACTGACGGTCAGACCACGCCGAGGAGTCTAGTGCTTTTTCCCGCCGGTGACCACCGTGAATGGAGCCGGGCGGCATCGTGTTCACGCCGGCGATCGGCTGGATGGTCGACCGGTTTCTTACCTCCCAGCCCCATCGACCTCAACAAGGGTCCGCTCTCTCCCGTGGCAGGGGGATGACCAGACCGTCGCGACCGAGCAGCACTTCGCCGTCGAATTCGCGTTGGGCCGCCGCGACGATCGCTTCCCAGATCGACGGATCGCGCCGCACGCCGTAGTACATCGAGCCCATTTCCACGGCAGTCGCGCAACTCGTGTACGGCCCGAGATGCGTGAGGACGAGCGTTTTCACCCCCGCGGCCTGGGCGACGCGACCGGCGCCGGTCGGCCCCGAGTGGCTCCACATCTGGCGCGCCTCGATGATCTCGTCGAGAAAGGCGGTGTCGTGGACGAGCACATCCGCGCCGCGCGCGAGATCGATCATCGCCTGGCACGGGCGCGTATCACCGCTCAGTGCCACCACGCCCGCCGGCGTTTCCACCCGGAAGCCTACCGACGGTGTACCGACGCGCTGGTGGTGCTCGACGGCCCCGGCCGTCACGATCCCGTACCGGGTCCGGACGATCCCGCCGACGTCGATCTCCTCGACCGCGAGCGGCGGCTCCGACAGCGGACGCTCCGTGACATGCGTCGGCAACGCGGCCACGTAGCGGCGCACGTACTCGACGTCGGTCCGGTGCATGCCGAACACGCACGCCTCGACCATCGCTTTTGTCCCCGGCGGCCCGTACACCCGCAACGGCACTCGGCGACCGCAGTTCCAGGTCGTCATCACGAAGTAGCCGAAATCGACGATGTGATCCCAGTGCAGGTGCGTGAAGAAAAGGGTGTCGACGCCGCGCGGGTCGATGCCGGCCTTGATCAGGTTGATGGTCGTCCGTTCGCCGCAATCGAACAGCAGGACCTCGTCATGGATGCGGATGCACTGGCTCGGGTTGCCGCGGTCGGGATCAGGTACGGCCGAGCCAGAGCCGAGCACGATGCAGGCGATGTCGCTCATCTGGGCTCCGGAGCGTCTGGGTGACGCAGCGCCACGTCGTCAAGCCAGGCGATCACCTCGTCCATCAGGACGACATCGCCATACCGCTGATCGATGTCGAGTAGATTGGCCTCGTGCGCCGCAGCCGATCGGTCGCCGACGGCCTCCCGCACGACAATCGTGTGTAACCCGTGCTGCGCCGCGTCCACGGCCGTGGCGCGTACGCACCCGCTGGTCACGCACCCGCAGACGAGCACCGTATCCACGTGCAGGGTCCGCAGCATCGCGGCGAGCGACGTCGCGAAGAACGCCGACCCGGCCGGCTTCACTAGCACGTAATCGTCGGGCAGGCGCGGCAGCCGGGGATCGATTCGGGTCCACGGTGACCCCGGTGTCATGCACGCCACGCGCGGACTCTTGCGCAGGAGCGGCGACGCCGCGCCGGGCGGGCCGACCTCGTAGGTCGTGAAGATCACGGGAGCACCAGCGGGACGGGCCGCTCGGATGACACACGCGGTCGCGTCGATGGCCGCCTCAAGCGGAACCGCCATGGGCGCGGCCGGGTCGGTCCAGCCACAGGCGAAATCGACGGCCAGCACGGCGGGGCGTCGGCCAAACCCGACCCGAGGCGAGGATGAGGGCGGCGGCATCCGGTTCACGAGGCGACTCCCTCCGCTTCAGGCTTCAGGCGCGGCGAACGCCCGACGCCGACGAGCATGGCCAGCACGGTGAAGGCGACCAGCGGCATGACGCCACCGGCCAGGAATACGGGTCGGTACCCGAAGTGATCGATCGTCCAGCCGGCCAGCAGGGTGAACATCATGCCACCGACGCCGGCGCCGACGCCGGTCAGTCCTGTGGCCGAGCCCACCAGGTGCCCAGGGAAGACGTCGGCGCACAGCGTCATCAGGTTCGGGGCCCAGAAACCGAACCCGAACACGGTGAGGCTGATCGCCGCCAGCACCGCGGGTACAGGCAGCGGCAGAGCGGCGGCGATGCCTGCCGTCATCATCACGACCCCGGCGAACATCACCGCGACACGGGCGCGCACGACGGGCCAGCCCCGCCGCACGAGTCGATCGGACATCAGGCCGCCGAGGACGATGCCCAGGCCGTTGGTCAAAAACGGGATCCAGGCATAGCGCCCGACATCGACCATCGAGAAACCGCCGACGCGGCGGAGGTACTCGGGAACCCACGCGAAGTAGAACCACGACACCGGGTCGCAAAAGACCCGCGCGAGCACCAGACCCCACAGGGCTCGCGATCGCAGCAGCGAGCGGTACGAGACCGGCACCGGGGCCGGAGCGACGGCCTCGCTGTCGACGTTCGCCGGTGGCAGTCGATAGATCGGCCACCAGAGCGCGAGCCAGGCAAACCCTATCGCGCCGGTGATGACGAACGCAGAACGCCATCCGGCGGTCACGGCGACCCACGCCACGAGAGGCACCGCAATCACGGCTCCCACGCTCGACCCGGCGCCCCAGACGCCGGTAGCCGACCCGCGGGCGGCCGGCGGAAACCACTCGGTCACCGCCCGCACCGACGCCGCCCAGCTCCCGGCCTGCCCGGCCCCGAGCAGGAAGCGGAAGAGCGAGAACGACGTGACGCCCTGCCCGAGTGCGTGCAGCATGGCCGCGGCTGACCACCACGCCATGATCAGGGCGAACCCCCGGCGCGTGCCGAGTCGATCCATCACCCAGCCGGTGACCGCCTGCATGATGGTGTAGGACAGCAGGAAGCTGAAGACAATGCGGGAGTATTCCGTATTGGAGAGGCCCAGCGCGTCGCGCAATTCCGGCGCAACGACGGCGAGCGTCTGGCGGTGAATGTAGCTGATCGCCGTCGCTGCGAAGAGCAGTGCGACGATCCAGCGGTGTCTGGCGTGGGTGATCATGCCGCGAGCCTGCTCGTCCGTCTTGACGCAAGAGACTGGTTGCTCTAGCCTGTGTGCCGCCGTACAGTCTACGACTAGCGAGGCTCAGACCATGAACATGAAAGGCACGGAAGGTGCCATGCGCTGCCGCGTTCTCCCGTTGCTGCCCGCCGCCGCGGTGATCCTCTGTACCTCCATCGCCTCCGCCCAGGACTGGAGGACCTACTACACCGTTCAGCACGCAGCGGAGTTCAAGATCAACTGGGCGGGCTTCTACGAGAAGGCCACGGCGTTCACGGCCTCAACGCGGCAAACCCTCCCGCATGTCCTCGACATCAAGTACGGCGACCATGCCAAGCAGGCGCTGGACCTTTACCTGCCGCGAGGCGCGCGACCGGCCGGCGCGCCTGTGTTCGTCTTCATCCACGGCGGTGGCTTCCGGGAAGGCGATCGTGCGCAGTACGGCTACATTGCGGCGCCCTTCGCGGCGCAGGGCATCATCACCGCCGTCGTCAGCTATCGCCTCACGCCAGGGGCCACCCATCCGGCCCAGCCCGAGGACATCCAGCAGGCGATCGCGTGGGTGTGGAAGAACATCCGATCGCACGGCGGCGACCCGGCCCGCCTCTACGTCGGCGGCCATTCGGCCGGCGCGATCCTCACCGCCGACGTCGGGCTTCGGTCCGACTGGCGCGCGCGCCATGGGCTCCCCGCCGACGCGATCAAGGGACTCGTGCCGGTGAGCGGCGGCTACGACCTCACCAGTCTGCCCTCTGTCAATAACTACGTCCCTGACGCGGCCCGGCGGGCGGAGGCGAGCCCCATCAACCACGTCACGGCCAGCGCCCCACGGACCCTCGTCGTGCTCGGGTCCGTCGAGCCGTATCTCGCGTCCTCGCAGGCGCTCGTCGATCGCATCAACGGAAAAAGTGGACAAGCCGTCCTGCTCGTCCTACCGGATCTCGATCACGCGCAAACGGTGCTCACGC
>VFZH01000165.1 GCA_016871255.1 Acidimicrobiia bacterium
GGCCACGAACGGCAGCGCCCTCGTGCTCGAGCGGCTGCTGGCAGCCGGTGCCGACCCGAACGTGGCGCAGCCCACCGGCGAAACCCCGCTGATGACGACGGCGCGGGGCGGCCGGGTCGACGCCGTTCGCGCGCTCCTCGCGGCCGGGGCGGCCGTCGACGCGGCGGAACCCGCGCTGGGGCAGACGGCGCTGATGTGGGCGGCCAGCGAAGGGCACGTCGACGCCGTCCGCACGCTCGTCGAAGCGGGAGCCAACATCCACGGACGCTCGAAGAACGGTTTCACGCCGTTGCTGTTCGCCGTACGAGACGGCCGGCTCGACGCCGTGGCAGCACTCGTGGACGCCGGGGCGAGTGTCCACGACCGTGTGCGCGACGATCTGGTGAGCCAGTCCGACCGCATGGACATGGGGCCGGATGGCAGCTCGACCGTCGCCCTCGCCATTCTCAACGGTCACTACGACGTCGGCGCCTGGCTGCTGGAGCACGGCGCGGACGCCGCGGCGCCGGACCCGCGCGGGACCCTGCTGCACACGCTGGCATGGATGCGAAGGCCGGGGAAGAACGCCTCGCCACGGCTGCACCAGCCCGAGCCCGACGGCGTGGTGGGCAGCCTCGATCTGGCCAAGGCGCTCCTGGCGCACGGGGCGGATCCGAACGTGCGGATCGGATGGGAGGAACGGAAGCCGCGCACCGGGAACGCGATCTCGTTCGGCTACATGCGGTCACCCGGCAACATGGACACCGGCATCAGCTACATGAGCTTCGTGGGCGCGACGCCGTTCTACCTGGCTGCCCGATCGAGCGACACGGCGCTGATGCGGCTGCTCCTGGCCTGGGGCGCCGACCCGACGATCCCGACGGTCAGGGGTGTCACGCCGTTCATGGCGGCAGCCGGCGTGGGCTACTACAACGGGCAGTCGCCCGGTCCCGCCTGGGGCGTCTCGGACGCCGAGGTGTTCGAGGCGCTGGTGCTGGCGTGGTCGCTGGGCGTCGACATCAACGGCGTCACGCGCGAGGAGGCGATTCCGGACGAGTTCAGCGATCCGGCGTGGGCGCTCGATCACCCGACCGGCCAGTTCGACCAGCGCTGGGGCCGGAGCACCGCGCTTCACGGCGCCGTGCTGCGCGAGTCGCTCGACGTCATCCGGTTCCTGGTCGACAAGGGCGCCCGGCTCGATGCGCAGAACCAGCTCGGATGGACGCCGCTGTCGGTGGCGACGGGCATCTACACCGGCGGCACGTTCCGGGTGTACCCGGAGACCATCGCCCTGCTTCGCCAGCTGATGCACGAGCGTCGCCTTGACGATTCCGCAACGATCGTCTGCACCAGTTGCGGCCGAAGCACCACCGCGACGGCCGGCCGATAACGAACGGACACGCATTCGAGGAGGCCCCGTGGACAGCATCATCACCAGACTCGTCAGGCGCTTCGACTCGGGCGGGCTGACCCGGCGGGAGCTGATCCAGGGGTTGAGCTTCCTGGCCGCCGGCGCCGCGGCCACGCCGGCCGCCGCGCAGCAGAATACGTTCGGGTTCCGGGTGACCGGACTGGATCACGTTCAGATCAACTCCGCCGACGTCCGGCGCAGCTCCGAGTTCTATCAGAAGGTCCTCGGCCTCACCGAACTGCGCGTCGGGCCGGCCAGCGACCCGAAGTGCTGCCCCGACGAGCAGTCGTTCCTCTTCGACGGCGGCGGCACGACGCTGCTGCTGGCCGTGCGCAAGATGTCGCCGTCCGGAGTCGTGGATCACATCGGGTACCGGATGAGCGGCAACCGGGAGGCCTTCGCCAGGACGATGCAGGAGCGCGGCGTGAAGCGTCCCGCGTCCGGGCAATACGGCGACCTGGTCGATCCGGACGGGATCCGCATTCAGCCGATGTGGTACTGAACACGGGCCTGCGGTGCCACCGCGCTTCGAAGGACGGCGCGGCCGCTGACCTCGGCGGCCGCGTGCCCGCCACGACGCATCGCCGGGCGGCGATGCCCAGCCACAAGGAGCGAACATGGAGAGCCTCATTTCGAGCATGGTGAAGCGTTTCGAAGCCGGCGGGCTGACGCGCCGGGAGCTGGTGCAGGGCCTGGCGATGCTGGCTGCGGGCGCGGCATCCGCGGCAGCGCCGGGAACGGCGGCCGCGCAGACCGCGCCCGCGCCGATCCCCTGGTCGCCGCTCATTGACCACATCCAGATCAACTCACGCGACCCGCGCAAGGCCGCCGAGTTCTACCAGAAGGTGATGGGGCTCGAACTGCTCCGCGTCGGCCCGGCAGGGCCCGACCGGAACTGCTGCCCCGACCGGGACGCGTTCCTCGGCGTGGGCAAGCGGCTGGTGCTCGCCATCCGCAGGCGCGAGCCGTACGGAGTCATCGACCACTGGTCGATGCTGGCGCCCGGCTACAACCAGGAGCAGTTCCGGGCGGCGATCACGGCGCGCGGCGGCTCGGAAGCCAAGCACGAGCTCGGCGGGCAGTACGTGCAGGATCCCGACGGCGTGCTCTGCCAGCTCATGGGCGCCCCCGGAGCGCCGTAGCTGACGTCCCTGCACCGGGAGCGCAGCGACTGGTCATTCATGCCATGAATGATTGTCATTCATGGCATGAGTCCCCCGCTGCCCCGGCACGTCGGCCGCAGCCTCACCGAACGGCTGCGCGTCATGCCGGCCGTTGTCGTCACCGGCGCCCGCCAGACCGGCAAGAGCACGCTGGCCTCCGAACTCGTACCGGGCCACAGGCGCTACCTCACGCTCGACGACCTCGACACGATTGATGCCGCCAGGGGGACCGCACCTGGAAAACCTGGTCCTGCAGGATCTGCTCGCCTGGCGCGATGCCCGACTTGATCGAGCAGACGTCTTCTACTGGCGGACGGCCACCGGCGAGGAGGTGGACCTGGTGATCGACGCCGCCGGCAAGCTTCTTCCCGTCGAGATCACGGCCACGACGCGACCGCGGCTGTGTGACATCGCCCACCTGCGCAGCTTCCGCGACGAGTACGGCAGGCAGGCTCGTGCGGGGCTGCTCCTGCACACCGGAACCACACTGGAGTGGCTGGCACCGGACGTCCTCGCCGCACCGTGGTGGACGGTACTGTGACAACGGCCGGCTGGAGCCGAAGGCAGGCCGGGCGTCTGCCTTCCCCGCGCGCGGCCTGCGCCCTCGGCCCGGATGGGAATCGCCACGTCCCAGGGCGTCAGAAGTCCATCTGAACCCCGAACTTGACCAGCCGTCCCGCGAGGATGCTCGTCGGCTGCGTCCACGCCGGGCCGTACCGCGACGTGATGCCGAGCACGTTGTTCGCGTTGAACAGGTTGTAGACGTCCAGCTTCGGTTCGATCTTGTACCTCGCCACACGGAACACCCGGCTGATCCGGACGTCCGCGACGGTCTGGCGTGGCTCCTGCACCGCGTGCGGTTCGATGAGCGCGGGCACGACCACGGTCGCCGTGCAGGCCGCCTGGGTCCCGCACTGCCCCAGGTTCCGCCCGAGGGAGGGCGCGACCTGCGCGTTCGTCACGACATGGCTCGCCAGAACCGCGATCCCGCGAACGTTCATCACCGAGCCTGACGCCTGAAGCCCCCATGGCAGCTGATAGCTGCCAGCGACCTTGAACTGGGTTTCCGGGCTGCTGGACTCGCAGAAGATCGCCTGCGGCGAATCCGGGCGTACTCCGCAGTCGTCCGTCGTCGTCCGGCCCGAGCTGACGCCGCCGGTGACGAACCCACGGGTTCCGATCCGGGCGTTCACCACCGCGTCCACGCCGTTGAACACCTGCGCCTGTCTTCCGAAGTCCGACGCCTGCCGCACGAGGTTGTCGGTCAAGCCGAACCGGGACGGGTGCAGGTCGTAGAGCCCGCAGAGCCGCTGCCCGCCGCCGCCCGGCAGGCGCGCGTCCGTCGGCGTCGTGATGCAGTACTCGTTGAAGTCGGCCGGCTGGAGGGCGAGGTTGTCGGTCACGGTGAAGTTGCCGTACCAGGTCCGGAAGTACCCGACCATCACGCCGACGTTCGGCCGCAGCTCGTGCTGGATGCTGACGGACGCCTGCCAGTTGTACGGCCGCACGCCCCATCCCCGGGTCACGTCGTCCGAATATCGGGTGGTGATGACGGACGTGCCGAACGATCGGTTCGACATCGGGCCGCACTCGCCGTTCGCGAGCGGGCTCGTGAGATCGCAGTCGGGCACGTAGTTGCCCGTCCGTCTGTCGGCCCCGCCGAAGAGCGCGTCGTTCCAGGTGCGGGTCGTGCCGCTGGACAAGGCGGCGGCGCTGCTGGTGCGCGCCGCGATCGTGAGGGAATCGAGCGTGATGTAGCGGCCCACCGACACCTTGAGGGCCGTCCTGCTGGTGCCGAACAGGTCGTAGGCAGCGCCCACGCGCGGGTTGACGTCCTTCCAGTTCGGTACGTCACGCTGCTCCGGGAAACGGATCGCCGGCAGGAACTCTCCGCCCGGACGCGTCTGCTCGGGGTTGTAGGCGTTGAGGTTGTCGTAGCGCAGACCCGCGTTGATCGTCAGCCTCCTGATGCTCCACTGGTCCTGGGCGAAGATGCCGAGGTTCATCCGGACGCGGCTGTCGTAGAAGTTCGGTCCCGCCACCTGGTACAGCGACACGGGGATCTGGTTCCGGAAGACGTACTGCACGTTGTGGAGGGGCGCGCCGCCCACGGCCGAGTTCCCGCTCCAGCCGTTCACGCCGGCCTTGAACGCGTGGGATCCGGTGACGAACGACACGGCCGCCCGGCCGACCAGGCTGTTGGAGTTTCCATGGTGCCCGTAGTCGTTCGCCCAGAACGTCGGCCCGCGCGGGCCGATGAGGCTGGAGCCGTACATGAAGTTCGTGGACTGCTCCACGACGGAGCGCGCGTTGCCCGTCTCGTCCGGTACCGCGTAGTTCTTGTGGTCGACGCGCTGCACCACCGTGGCCTCCAGGAGGAGGCGCGGCGACATCGGGCTGGCCCAGCCCACCTGGACGGCGTACTGAGGCCAGAACTTGACGTGAATCGACGCCTCGGGTGCGGTGGACGTCGCAACGCCCGTGGCGGATGCGAGTCCCTGCGAGTAGCAGGGCGTGCAGACCCGGCTCGTCTGCGCGGCGACGAGCAGCTTGTGCGACGCCGAGAGCTGCCACGTGATCTTGCCGTCGCTGTTGAAGTTCGTGGTGTCCGTGAATGCCGGTCTTGCCGTGTCCGGTGTATAGAAGACCGTGTCCTGCGTCCTGTTGAAGAAGCTGTTGGGCACCTCCTCCTGGACGCCCCACCAGCGGTGGGACGTGTAGAACCACAGGCGATCGCGGCGGATCGGTCCGCCGATCCCGATACCGGCATCGTAGATGTGCCGGAGCTTCGGACTCGTCCGGACGCCGCGGTTCCTCAGATCGCTCGAGATGTTGTTCGCCTGGAACCGCTCGCCGGACAGGTCGCCGCTGAACGCGCCGCTGAGCGTGTTGCCGCCCGACTTCGTCACGAAGTTGACGTTGAAGCCGCCGCTCTCGCTCTCGGCGTACGCCCCGGCGTACTCGAGCACGACCTCCTCGACACTCAGCTGATTGATCGCCTGCCGACGGGCGGTGCCCGTCGCCACGGGATTGGTGATCCGGAGGCCGTCCACCATCGTCTGTCCGGCGCCGGTGCCGTGGATGGTGCCGACCGAGCCCTCACCCTTGTTCCCTCCCACGTCATTCGTGCCGCCGGTGGCCCCGACGGTCAGCTTCGCGAGACCCGCCAGCGTTCTGGCGCCGGGAATGTCATCCAGCACCTCCCGGCCGACAGCCGTCTGCGTGCGGACGTTCTGCACGTCCACGACGGGGCTCGCCCCGGTGACGGTGACGGTCTCCTCGAGGACGCCGATCCGCAAGTCCGCGTTCGCCGTGGCGGTGAAGCCCGTGGTGATCTCGATCCCTTCCCGGCGAAGGCTGCTGAAGCCGGTCAGCGAAAACGTGACCGCATAGGGGCCCGGCCGCAGGTCCGTGATCAGGTACCGCCCCTGATCGTCCGTGACCGCCACGCGCACCTTCTCGATCAGCGCCGGGCTGGCGGCTTCCACGGTGACGCCGGGGAGCACGGCGCCGGTGGCATCCCTGGCGACGCCACCGATGGCGCCCGTGGATCCGGCCTGCGCCCACGCAAGCCAGGGGAGGAACACGACTGTGCCTGCGATGCCGGGCGGGACGATGCGGAATCCGGTCATGACGGCTCCTCCGTGCGAGCGGCTACCTCCCCGATGATGCCAACGCATCCCCTCCTGCGTCCGCCGGTGAAGGGGATCGCGCGCTACGCGAGGGACAGGCGCCCGCTGCTGTCGCCGATCCGCTCCGGCAGTGGCACACCTGCCGTGTCGAGCATCGTCAGCAGCAGGTTCGTCATCGGCGTGTCCGCGGGGTACTGCAGGTGCCGGCCGCCCCGGAACACGCCCGCACCGCCGCCGAGCAGCGTCGGCAGGTTGATGTGATCGTGCGCGTTCCCGTCGCCCAGGCCGCTCCCGCACAGGACGGCCGACGAGTCGAGCAGCGTCCCGTCGCCCTCGGGAATGGCGCG
>VFZH01000166.1 GCA_016871255.1 Acidimicrobiia bacterium
GAACACGGCCGTGAGGAGCAGCGCCCCGAGCACCGGGTTCATCGCCTGGTACTCCGCCGTCTCGTCGTGCAGCTCGCTGCCGGTGATCTGTTGGTACGTCCACCGCACGGCCGTCCGGCCGTAGTACATGAGCGGATACGGCGAGAACCCGACGCCGCCGATCCGCCGCAGGTGGTTCGTGTAGGTGGCCTGCAGCGCCTCCTGGTCGCCGTAGTCGACGGTCGCCGTTTCCCAGTCGGTCGTCAGGTTCCAGTAGATGTCCGGGCTGACCACGACGACGAACGCCAGGCAGGCCAGGTAGGGGTGCGGACTGCGCAGCCAGTGCCGGTAGGAAGGCAGCAGCAGCGTCAGGAAGAACGCCGGCAGCATGAGCACCGAGTGTTCCTTGATGTAGAAGGCGAAGCCCACGAGCGCGCCGGTGGCGTACAGGTACGCCAGCCGCCGCGTGCGCAGGAAGCTGCCGAACGCCCACACGGTGGCCGACACGAAGAACAGGTGCGGGACGTGCGCCGTCACCCGCGCCGACGTCGTCAGGTAGTACTCGTTGAAGGCGATCAGCGCGGCGGCCCACCTGGCGGCCACGTCGCCGTACCAGTCCCGCGCGAGCAGGAACACGAAGAGGATCGTGCCGAGGCTGACGAGCACGTGCAGCAGCCGGTAGCCGAGCGGCGACGTCCCGAACAGCGCACCGGAGGCCTTGACCAGGTACGCCGGGTACGCCCCGTGGTTCTCGGCCCTCATCGGCAGGTTCAGGTTTCCAGGCTCGAACGAGATCACCTTCGCCAGCGGGATGTAGTTGTTGTCCTCGTCGTGGATGTACCGGGCCGACGAGGCCACGTGGACGCGCAGCGCCAGGGCCACGAGCACGATTGCCGCGGCGATCAGGTCAATCCGCCACCCGGCCACCGTGACCTTCATGCCGGCTCCTCCGCCACACCACGCTTCCAGCGCCGGGCCTCGTCCACGGCCGACGCCAGGTAGGGACGCATGAACGGGATGCCGAAGAGCGGGGGCAGCAGGTTGCGCGTCGAGATCAGCACACCCATGGCCGCCGCCGACTCGGCGGGCATGTAGGCGGCCAGGAGCACGACGAGGGCCACGTCCGTGCTGCCGAGCCCCGCGAACGTCCAGGGCAACTGGCCGGCCATCAGCGCCACCGCCGCCAGACTCGCGCACACGGTGAAGGGCACGTCGGCCCCGAGCGTCACGGTGAACGTCCAGATCTGGAACAGGTGCACGAGCCACAGGGCCAGAGAGAAGGGCACCACGAGCCGGCGGCGGCCGTCGATGAGCTGGAGCAGGTCCGGCCACCCTTCCGCCAGGTGGCGCAGGCCGCTGAGGCGTCCCGAGCGCAGCACGCGCTGGATGACGCGGCGGAGCAGCTCCGCCGCCACCTCCGAGGAGATCAGCACCGCGCAGAGCGCGCCGAACGCCGCCAGGATCGGCCAGAAGAGCGCGGGGAGCCCTGCGGCCTGCGGCTGGCCGACGAGCCAGCCGACGAGACACCAGGTGATCAGACCGAACAGATCGCAGAGCCGTTCGTAGACGACGATCGCGATCGAGACGCCGGCCGACACGTGGCCGCGCTTCGCGACGAAGTAGCTCTTGACCAGATCGCCGGTCTTGGCCGGCAGGAACACGTTGAAGGCGCTGGCGACCACCGTCAGGCGCGCCGCCTCGGCCACGCCCGGCAACGCGCCCCGCGGCGTGACCCAGAAGAACCGCAGGGCGCGGAGCAGCGTGATCGGGACGATCATCCCGACCGACAGCACGAGCCAGAGCCGGTCGGCGTCGAGCAGCGTTTCGCCGACGAGCCGGACGTCCAGGTTCCAGTAGAGCGCCGTGATCAGCCCGCCGCTCACCAGCAGACTGAGAAACGCACCTTTCCGCCGCCGGCCCGCGGGCTGGCGCGACGGGGCCGCCGCCGGCGCGTCAATCGCGTTCGAGCTCATGTCTCCTGCACCGATACGTGCCCGCCATCCAGCACCGCCCGGACCGCCTGCCCGACCTCGGCGCCCACCTCCGCCGCCGGTCGCAGGTACGCCGCGTCGTAGCGGGTGAACCGCTCGGCCCACCCCGCCGAGAAGAACGCCGTCAGCGCGGCCGCGCGCACGTCCGACAGGGATTCTACCGGGGGGTACACGATGCCGTGTGCCGCGAACCCGTACTGATCGCTGCGGAACGTCCGGTAGAGCCCCAGCGTCCGGATCGGGACCGTCGGGATGCCCAGCTTGAGCACCGGCAGGTGCACGTTGCTGTTCTCGTCGCCGATCACCCAGTCGCAGATCCGCGCGACCTCGGTCAGGGGCGCCCCGTGCGGCGATTCCACGAGACCCGACACGTCACCGAGCACGTCGTCGAGCGGGATGGTCTCGATGCGGCTCGGATGCCACCGGATCACGATCTGCCGCGGGTGGTGCAGCCGCCGGCACTCGTCCACCAGCGATGCGAGCGCGGCCCACGACACCGCCTTGGGCGCGAAGATGCCGATGACCGGGTTCGGCCGCGCGTACCGGCCGGCATCCATGGGGGAGGACTCGCCTTCGACGCCACCGAAGACGATCCGGCCCCCGATCGGGCCCTTCGCACGAAGTGCCTCGACGGCCGCCTCGCCCTCGAGGATCGACAACGTGAAGTCGAGCGGCGGCGAGAGAGGTGTCGGATAGGCGTGCGACGCGAAGATGCGGGAGATTCCGAGTGCGCGCGCGGCGGCGGCAAAGCCGGCCTCTTCAGGGTTCGTGTCGCTCGAGACCAGCACCGCACCCGGTCGATGTTCGGCCAGCAGGACGCCGGTGCGCACGTACCACCCGACGGCGCTGGCGGCACGACAGCCGACCAGGAACCCGTGCCGGCGATCGATCGCCGACAGCAGGCGCAGCACCTGAGCGATCCGTCGCGGGTTGACGGCCAGCGTCCACAGCGCGGCGACCGATGCCATGGTGACGCCGGCTGCGCCCGTCCGGACCGCGCCGCACGCATCCGCGGCGACCCACGCCGCGATCCGTGCCACCTGCCGCCGCGCGTTCTCGTGGATGGCGAGGGTGACGATGCGCGCCTGCCGGTTCTGCGGCAACGCGATGCAGAGAAACGCCGCCAGGCCGTAGAGCGACACCAGCCACGCCGCGGCCCGCGTGCCCGCCAGACGCTGGTGGACGTGATAGACCGCCCTGACGGGCCAGCGCGATCGCACCAGATTGGCGAACAGCGCCTGACGGCCCGGATCCGAGTCGACGCGGATCACGATCCGCACGGCGCGGAGCAGAGAGGAATTCACCTCGCGGAACGGCAGCAGAGGGTCGGGGTCACGGGACCCTCGAAAATGCCACAGGAGCCGCGGCGGTGGCAATCACCGCCCTGTCAGGCGATGCGGTCGCGCGCGAGGAAGGCGGGATGCGCCCGGACGATCAGCTGCGCTCCCGGTCCCGCGGCGGGCGCTGCCGCCGCCAGCGCCGCACGGCGGCAGCCGCCATCCCGCCTCCGACGAGCAGCATGCTCGTCGGCTCGGGCGCAACGCGGCTTTGGGTAGTGGTCAACTTTGACGAACGGGCCGTTTCCGCCAGATCCGATAGAGCACCGGAGCAAGAAGAATCAGCGTCGGCAGCGGAACAAGGCCCGGACGAGGTTCACCGAACGAAACCTCGACAACGGCAGCTACGATGAGCGTCAGCACCAGCCACGCGGCCACGCTCAGGAAGAGTTTCAGGACGATGCGCATCACGCAGCCTCAGAGCGTGCTGTGTCCAGGAGCCCAACGATCTCCTCGACAGACCAGACGTGATTGGACACACCGGCCGCCATCGCCGGAGTGACGCGAAGCGTACGATGAATCCTGCCCGAACAACCGCCGCCCGCTTCGCCGTGCTCAGCCTGTTCATGGACGGATTATGCTTGAGCGGTCACGCATAGTCAAGTATTATTCCTGTCGCGCCGATACTCCGCTGTGCGGCTAGGTGGTCACCATGGTACGATCAAAAAGCGAAGGACGACCAATGGTAGCGCCCGTGGAGTTCCGTCTCGAAATCAAGGCGTACTCGCCGGAAACGATTCCGATGGAGCGCCTTGCGCGGTACCTCTCGAACTTCGCGAAGGTTCTCGGAGAGACTCACAGCGTTCATTTCGTCAAGTTGGAGCCAGGCAGTACGACTGCGCTTGCCCACGTTGACTGGGAAGCGGCGCCGAAGGTTCGCAGGCGCGTAACTGATCTGCGTGGCAACGAAGGCCCCAAGGAGGCCATCGAAGCGAAGCGCGCTATCGAACGAGACCTAGCCCTCGACAACGCCGAGTACGGCAACGTGATCGATCAACTCGGTGCTCGCATTCTCCATTTCCCAGGCGCCAAGAGGGCTGTAGAGCCCGAGTACGGTCCTCTCAGCCAACCGGGAACGGTAGACGGAATCCCGATCATGGTTGGTGGCCAGAACGATCCAGTTCCGGTCCACCTAGACGACAGGGGCGTCACCCACCTCTGCTACGCGAGTCGCGAGGTAGCGAAGTGTGTCGGCCTGCACCTCTTTACCACGCCCGTGCGGGCCACTGGGGTTGGTAGCTGGTTCAGGAGTGCTGACGGGACGTGGACCATGCGGCGGTTCATGATTCAGACGTTCGTTGAACTACGCCATGAATCGCTCTCGGATGTCACCACCCGCCTACAGGCGATAGATGCGAACTGGAAGAAGTTGAAGGATCCGCTGGCCAACCTGATTGCGCTGAAGGATTCGGAGGCGTAACCAGGTGCGGGTAGCCTTCGATGCGGTCACGCTATCCGCCCTCTTTCATCCAAAGGCGGAATATCCGGTTGCCGTCGATCGAGTTCCTGACCGGCTCAAGCTCCTCGTTGAAGAACTGGAAGCCGCGAACGCGAAGATCATCGTCCCCACCTCCGTACTCAGCGAGTTTCTCGTTCTGGCTGATAACGACGGGCCTGCGTACCTGGCAGAAATACAAGGGAACGATGTCTACGAGATTCAGCCGTTTGATACCGTGGCTGCGATAGAGGCGGCGCGTGTTCAAGCGAAGGCTCTCGCGGGCGGTGACAAGAAGTCAGGCACCGAGCAACGTTGGCAGGTTGTGAAGGTCGATCGACAGTTCATCGCGGTGGCGAAGATGCACGGCGTGACCGTGGTGTACTCAGACGACAAGGATGTACGGAAACTGGCGGTACAAGCCGGGATGACCTGCCGTGGTGTAGCGGAGCTTCCAGCGCCACCACCACCAGAAGCCGTTACACCGTCTCTCGTCCCCGCTTCTTCCAACGAGCCCGAGCTGCCCGTTGCGCAATCTCTTTCAGCCGCGCCGGAGAGAGCCGATCGGCCCGAGCCCGACCGCCCCGCAGACCCCCAAGCCGCCCAAGAGCCACCGCAGCCGGGTTCTTCTCCGATCGCTGGTCCGCCTCGGTCAGAGAAATGACGTGCTGGACCGCATCGAAGGCCGCTTCGTTCTCGTCGCGCGCGCGTGTTCGCATTCTTGCCGTGCTTGACCGTTTAGGCATACGCCAGTCTCGCACGGCCTACTGATCGCTGCAACACGAGCGGTCAGTCAAACTTGACCACTACCCGGCTTTGGCCGGCCCGTACCGCTGGTAGAATCGCGGGGCGATGGGGGCACTGCTTCCCCTGCTGGTCGTGTTCGCGCTCTGGCCTCCGGCCGCAGGCGCCGCGCAGCAGGCGCCGTTCGACCGGCTGCCCGCGTCGGTGCTCGACGTGGTTCCCCCTTCCGCGCGCGTCGCCGGTGTCCCGGGTGCCATGAAGGCGACCCGGACGGCGTGCCGGCTGGCACCCGCGCCGGACGTCCGCCGCCGCATCGTGGACCTGACGGTGCAGGAGTGGGGCTACTTCGGGTTCCGCATCCTGGAGCAGGCCGAGATCGACAACTGGGACCCGCGCGCCTGGCGAAGCCGCCGGCGGCTCGATCCCGGCGAGGCCGCACGCGTCGCGGCGTCGATCGCGGGCTACTGGATCGTCACCCCGCGCGGCGACTGGATTCTCCAGAGCCAGAACGAGCGGTGGCGCGAAGACGACGGCGAGGAGGGGCCGCGCTGGCGGTTCTTCTGGTCGGCCGCGTTCATCTCGTGGGTGATGTGCGAAAGCGGTCTCGGCGAGCCCGACCGCTTCCAGCGCGCCATCGCGCACCACACCTACATCGACCAGGCGATCCGCGCCGCCGATGGCCGCACGCCCACCGCGGCATACGCCGCCTACGAGGTGGGCGAGCAACCGGTCGCGCCGGGCGACCTGATCTGCACCGGCCGCCGCCCGGTCTACCGCTCGCTCGCCGAACGCCGCCGCCAGATGGGCGTCGGCGCCAACACCCACTGCGACATCGTCGTCCACGTGGACGACGCGCGGTCGTGGATCCTCGCGGTCGGCGGCAACGTGCTCGGATCGGTGACCCTGAAGGTGCTGTCCGCGACGACGAGGAACGGGCGCCTCCAGCCGGTGGTCGCGGATGAAGCGCGGCGGCCGGCGTTCGCGCACCTGAAGCTGCGCGCGGAGCCGATCGAGCTGGAGGCGCTGGCGTCGACGCCGACGATGC
>VFZH01000167.1 GCA_016871255.1 Acidimicrobiia bacterium
GAAGAAGTCGTCCGGCCTCGGGTGCCGGAACTTCCATCGCTCGAAGTAGGTCCGCAGGATCGCCCGCACCGTGGGCCAGCCCAGGTCGCGCTCCAGCGTCATCAGCCACTGGTTCGTCTTGAGGTAGCTCGTGGCGGTGGCCGTGCCCGGCCAGTACTGATACGTGGGCGTTTCCTGCGCGTCACCTTCCGCCTGGGTCTGGTAGCGCGCGAGCCCGCCGCCGTCGTCCACCCGCGACAGCTGGATGCCCGGAATGACCCAGGGGACGAACCCGCCGAAGAACCGGTACATGAGGGTGTCGGGCAGGCCCGCGGCCTCCAGCGTGCGCGCGTCGGAGAACTGGTTGATGCCCTCGTCCATCCAGGCGTGCTCGAACTCGTTGGTGGCGACGACGGCGTACCACCACTGGTGGCCGACTTCGTGGATGGTCACTTCATCGGGATCGGGTGACAACGCGGGGTTCAGCCAGCCCGTGCCCGCGGTGAACAGCGTCGGGTACTCCATGCCGCCGCTCCGGCTCTGGTAGGCCGGATCGACGATCGTGATGTGGCTGTAGGGATAGGCGCCGAACCACTCGCCGTAGAACCTGAGCGCGGCCGCTGTCGCCCGGAAGTGCCGCTCCGCCTGGCTCACGTGATCGGGCTGGAGCAGGAGGCGCATTTCCACCGGGGGCAGCGACGGGTGCGTGAAGACCTCCCGCCGCTCGACGAAGTCCGGGCTCGTCGTCCATGCGAAGTCGATGATGTCCTCACCGCGATACCGGTGCGTCGTCGTGCCGTCCGCGTGGTCGGTGCGGTCCACTTCCAGCCCCGAGGCGCCCACGACCCAGCCGCGAGGCACGGTCATCCGGACGTTGTACACGCCGAAGTCGGCGTAGAACTCGCTCACGCCGTGGAACTGGTGTGTGTTCCAGCCCGCGTCCTCGAACACGCCGATCTTCGGGAACCACTGGCCGAAGAAGTAGTAGTTGCCGATGAAGCCGGTTCGCGCAAAGGGGCGCGGGACCTGCGCCGTCCACTCGATCTCCACCTCGATCGAGCCGTTGGGTGCCACGGCGCGCGGCAGGCTCACCGCCATCACCGTCCGATCGTCCGCGTTCTCGTCGTCCGGGGCGATGAAGCGCCGGCCGGCCGTGAGATCGGCGTCGCCCTCGGCGTCGCGAATGCGGAGGCGCGTGACGTCGATGCGGCCCCAGGCGTCGGCGCGGGGTCGGCTGCCGCCGGTGAGGCTGCGCCCGCGCATCCAGGTGGAATCGTCGTTGCGCCAGGCGTTCCAGTAGAGATGGAACTGCAGCTCGGTCGCGTCGTTCCGGCTGAGGTTCCGCCACCGCAGCGTTTCCCGGCCGGTGACCGACTTCGTGTCGGGATCCAGCCGGACCTCGATGTCGTAGCTGGCGTTCCTGGGCGAGAGGCCTTCGGCGACCGGCCGATCGTAGGTCTGTGTTTCCGGCGCGACCGGGCCCGACGAGACTTCCATCGGCGGCGGCAGTGCTACGACGTCCTGCGCCCGGAACCGCTCGGGGGGCAGCACGAGAGCCGCGGCAATCGCCGCAGCCAGCGTCACGGGAGCACGCACGCTCCTGACTATACCCGCGGCGACAGGGCCGGCTGAAACCGGCCCCGGCGTTCAGGGTGTCAGCAGGGCGAGGAACTCGCGGATCCGCCGGGCGTTGGTGCCCAGGTCGCCGCCGCCCGCGCGTGAAACCGAACGGACGTCCACGCGCGTGCCGTCGCCCTCCGGTCGCAGGCGGATCACCACGTCGTCCTCGAAGCCGAACCAGAACGTCGTGTCGGTGGCTTCGATCCGGCCGGCCGCCTGGTCGGCGGCGACCAGCGTCCAGCCCATGTCGGCCACGGCCTCGCGTGCCCGGTCGAAGGCCTGGGCCGGCGCTGCGTCCAGTACCAGCGGCGCGAGATCGGGGTAGGCGCGGTGCTGCTGCTCGGCGATCGCCGGTCCACCGTGGTCGGCCGGGTTGGGTGCCTCCGCCCTGAGTGGCAGGACGTCCACGAACACCGGCGGGTCGTCCGTGTCGGTCGAGATGTCGTGGATCGGCGGCAGCGAGGCCGCGTTCTTCCGGTTGGCCAGGACCAGAGACGCGGGTACGGCGATGACGGCCAGCGCAATCGCCAGCGCAGCGAGCGTCCCGCCCAGGTTGAGCGGCTGGTGTCGCCAGGCGGACAGCGCGATCCGGGACAGGTTCAGCAGGATCGCGACGGCGCACCCGGCGAGACCGGCTGCCGCCATCAGCAGGGCTGGTCCCAGCGGGAGCAGCCGGGTTCGATGGCCCAGCGCCCCGGCCATGGCAAGGATCGCCGACAGGAGCGCCAGCTTCACGACGTCTCCTTCTCCGGGCCCATGGTCCTACGCACCGTTGAGCGCGGAGAGGTAGGCGCGGATGCGGTGGGCGTTGGTCCCGACGTCGCCGCGGCCCACGCGCGATACGGACCGCACGTCCACGCGCGTGCCGGTCCCTTCGGACCTCAGGCGGATGACGATGTCGTCCTTGAAGCGGAACCAGAAGGTGGTATCGGTGGCCTCGATCCGGCCCGCGGCGGGATCGGCGGCGACCAGATCCCAGCCCATCTCCTCCACTGTGGCCAGCGCCCGGTCGAACGCCCCGGCCGGCGGCAGCGACAGGACGAGCGGCGCGAGATCGGGGTAGGCGCGCTTCTGCTGCGCCGCCAGATCCGGGCCGCCGTATTCGGTCGTGTTGGGGGCCGAGGCCCGCAGCGGCAGCACGTCCACGAACGCGGGCGGGTCATCCGTGTCGGTGGTGATGTCGTGGATCGAGGGGATGTCCTGCGTGGACAGCCGGTACTGCTGCTGCGCCGGAGGGATGAACGCCAGCAGGCCGAGCACGACGGCGGCGGCCGAGGCGGCCGTGCGGCTGGCCCGCGACGCCAGCAGGGCCACCAGTGCGATCGCGGCTCCGGCGGCCCCGGCGTACGCGCCCCAGCGCAGCAGGGTCAGCAGGGCGAACCCCAGCGAGACCATCTCGAGGTGGGTGCCGAAGACGGCCACGATCTGGATCGCCACCGCCAGGACGGAAACGGCCAGAGCCAGGCCTGCCAGGCGTTTCATGTGTGCTCACCCTTCCGGAACAGGTGCGTGGACGATACCACGCCGGGCCGGGACGGCCGCCCCGAGTGGGATCCGAAACCGAACAGGTGCGACGCCGGAGGGGGCCGGCGTCGCACCCGTCTGCGGAGGGGAGGCCCCCCCTGCTCCTGGACGTCCAGATGTCTACCGGACGGCCGAGCCCATCTCCTGGTGCGTCTGGAAGCCCGGATACGCTTCGATGCCGTGCTCGCCGATGTCCAGGCCCTCGGATTCCTCGTCCGGCGTGACGCGAATGCCGACCGTGACCTTGAGCAGGAACCAGACCGCGAGGCTCAGGAAGAACGTCAGGGCGCCGACCGCCGCGATGCCGATGACCTGCGTCATCGTCTTCTCGATGCCGCCGCCGAAGAAGAGCCCGCCGCCGCCGGCATCGAAGAGGCCGACCGCCAGGGTGCCGAACACGCCGTTCACCAGGTGGACGCTCAGCGCGCCGACCGGGTCGTCGATCCTGATCCTGTCGAAGAACAGCACCGCGTAGACGACGAGGACGCCGGCGATCAGGCCGATGACGACGGAGCTGCCGAGCGTGACGTTGCTGCAGGGTGCGGTGATCGCGACGAGGCCGGCGAGCGTGCCGTTCAGGATCATGCTGAGATCCGGCTTGCCCAGAAGCAGCCACGCCGTGACCGTTGCCGCCAGGCAGCCTGCGGCGGCGGCCATGTTCGTGTTCAGGGCGATCGACGCGATGGCGCCCGGGTCGGCGGCCATCGTGCTGCCGGGGTTGAACCCGAACCAGCCGAGCCAGAGGATGAGCGTGCCCAGGGTGGCCGAGGACATGTTGTGGCCGGGGATCGGGCGCACGCTGCCGTCCGACCGGTACTTGCCGGCCCGCGGGCCGAGCAGCAGCACGCCCGCGAGCGCCGCCCAGCCGCCGACGCTGTGCACCACGGTGGAGCCGGCGAAGTCGAGCATGCCCATGCTGCCCAGCCAGCCGCCGCCCCAGATCCAGTGCCCGCCGATCGGGTAGATGAAGGCGACGAGCACGAAGGAGAACAGCACGAAGCTGCCGAACTTGATCCGCTCGGCCACGACGCCGCTGACGATGGTGGCCGCCGTTGCCGCGAAGACGAGCTGGAAGAAGAACTTCGCGTAGAGCGGGACGCCCGTCCAGCTGAGGGAGCCGAAGACGCCCGCGTAGGCATCCCCCATCGCCGGGCTGTTGTCGGCCCCGCCGAGCAGGAAGCCGGACAGGCCGACGAACGGCGTGCCGTCACCGAACATCAGGCCGAAACCGACCACCCAGAACGAGATCGATGAGGCGGCAAAGACGATGAAGTTCTTCGCGAGGATGTTCACGGCGTTCTTGGCCTGGCAGAGACCGCTCTCGAGCATCGCGAATCCGGCGTTCATCCAGAAGACCAGGAAGCCGGCCACGAGGACCCAGAGCGTATCGAGCGCCACCTTGGTGTCCACGTCGATGTCTGCGTGCGCCAGGCCCGGGGCCAGCATCGCCAGACCGAACAACACTCCAGTCAGGATTCTGCGTCTCATGCCTCTCCTCGTTTGTGCTTTCTGCCTGCCCGCGCGCGGCGCGCGGGCGTCGCGTCAGGAATGCGGATGGCCGGCTTCACACGGTTCGGCCCGCTGGCGGCATCGAGTGCAAGAGGGGCGCCACCATGCGCCGGCCGGCCGATCCCGCAGAGAACACCGCAATGCCGACGGAAACGGCGCGATCGTCGCCACGGGGTGTCCCGTCACGTTGAGGCGAGTCGGAACACTCGTGTACTGACCACCGCGTGAGGCGACGATATTGTCGTCATCGGACGGGGGTCCCGGCCCCGCGTGCGCGGGAGGGCCGGGCGGGGGCGGCGCGGGACGCAGCGGCGCGACCGGACGATGAGGTACATGAATGTCCCATCTCGAACAGGGACAGACAATGCTGTGCTGGCGTTAGCCGAGCCGCCGGGAGTCCGGGGCGGGCGGCGCCGGTGGCGTGCCGGCCTGGCCGGGCTCCCCGGTCCCGATCACGCGGTTCCGGCCCTGTCGCTTCGCGGCGAACAGCCGCCCGTCCGCCACGTCGATCAGGGCCTGGGCCGTGGTCCCGTCCTCGCCGGCCAGGGCGACGCCCGCAGAGCAGGTCACGGCGATCTGCCCGCCGGCCGCGTCGATGGCGGCCTCTTCCACCGCCCGCCGGATTTCTTCCGCCTTGTTGATGCCGTCGCGCAGCGAGCTCTCCGGCAGCACGATGGCGAACTCGTCGCCGCCGACGCGCGCGGCCAGGTCGGTCCGGCGGATCAGCCGGCGGAGCTGGGCCGCGGCCGCCCGGAGGACGGTGTCTCCGGCCGGGTGCCCCCGGGTGTCGTTCACCGACTTGAAGCGATCGAGGTCCAGCAGAATCAGCACCAGCGGACGCCGGTGCCTGGCAGCGCGCTCCAGCTCGATGCCGAGCCGCTCCTCGAAGTAGGTCTGGTTCAGCAGGCCCGTGAGCCCGTCCCGCACCGACGAGAGCCGGAGCACGCGGGCGCGGTCCACGATGACCAGCGCGAGCACCGTGGCCACGGCGAGGATGACCAGCTCCTCGATCTGGCCCGCGGGCGTCACGTCCCCGTAGAAGCGTCCGTCCAGCAGCGCGGCATCCGCGTAGCCGGTGACGGTGACCCACCAGACGAGCGCCAGCCACTGGGTGCCGGCGAGCAGGCCCGCCACCAGGCACAGCCGGTTGTCGTAGCGGAGCCCGGTGGCCACGATGACGAAGACATACAGCGCGAAGATGGCGCGGCTGCGCAGGGCCAGAAGCGGGAAGCCGGTGACGAAGGTCATCGCGTGGAACGCCGTGACCAGCGAGACGTCCGCGACGGTCGTCAGCAGGCCGAGCCATCGGGGGGGCGGATTCCGTGTGGCCGTGCGGATGGTCCAGACGCCCAACGCGATGTACCCGGCCGCGAACAGGAACGCGACGCGCGCCGGCAGCTCGTCCGGATGGCGCACGAGCGTCGCCGTCGGTCCGGCGAGCAGGAGGAGCGAGAGCGCGATACGCCCCCTGGCGATGACGATCTCGCCCTCGTGGCCGGCATCGCCGAGCGCGGGCTCCGCGATCGGCCCGAGCCAGTCGCGAAGTGCGGTGCGGAGGTGGAGGAGTCGGGATCTCATCGGAGAATCAGCCGGATGTCGCGGCCGGTCCCATCGTAGCGCCACGTCGCGGAGGCGGGCCAGTCCGGCCGGCAGGGACAGCCGTCCGGCCTCCCCCTCCATGATGTACGCTGAGGGCCAGAGGGGCATGACCCGGCCTGCGATGTCCGAGCTGAAGGTGAGCGAACGCGTGCGGCGGGTGACGATCGGGATCGTCGTGGTGGCTGCGTGCGTGGCGAGCGTGGCGCA
>VFZH01000168.1 GCA_016871255.1 Acidimicrobiia bacterium
ACGCGCCCACCGCTCGTTGGAAAACTACAGAACAGTTTTCCACAGCTACCACCGGCATCATCAACCAGGGGACATTTCTAACGAGTTAAGAACGGGGACATTTCTAACGAGTCTTGACAGGAGGCCGTGTCCACCTTGCTCTGTCCGCCGGGCCGCCGTAGAGTAGGCGGGCGGCCGGCCGCTCGAGCCGAACGTGCGGACGGGCGGGCGTGCGGCTACGTCCGGAACGGCCCTCGGCACGTGGCGGTCACAGGGGGGCGAGATGAGAACCGGAGTCCTGGGTGGCCTGCTGCTGGTTGCAGCAGGGGCGGGCGTGCAGGCCGGGCAGGCCGTGGACCTCACGTCGAGGCTTGTGCTGCCGGCGATGTCAGGACGCGATACGTACAGCTACTTCTGTGCGAGTTGCCACGGTCCGGACGGCCGGGGCGACGGCCCGCTCGCACAGGAGCTCAGAACACTGCCGGCCGATCTGAGGGCGCTGGCCGCGAGCAACGGCGGGAACTACCCCTCCGAACGTGTGCGCGAGGTGCTGACGCACGGGCGTGCCGCGATTCCGGCGCATGGGTCGGTCGAGATGCCGATCTGGGGACCGATCTTCCGCGCCCTCGATCCCTCCGACGAGGCGGCGCGCGTCCGGATTGCCGGCCTGGTCACCTATCTCGGCTCGATCCAGTCGAGGTGAGCCGGCCGGCGCCCCGGCGGGTCTTCTCGAACGGACACGGCGCGCGTCGGCTGCGGGCTTGACACCGGCGCTACAGCCTCGAGCGGGACGGACGGGAGACCGATGTGATCCGAACGACGATGTCGACCGAGGCCGACATCCGGGGCTTCGTGATGCGCTTTCCGAAGGCCGTGCTCGATGGCGATCGCATCGTGGCGCAGGGTCGTGTCACCGGGATGCGGGAGGTCAACGGCGAGCGACTCGCCGACGGCGCCATCTGGCTCCACCGCGAGGGAACCGGCCATCCCCTCGAAGGGACGGCGACGGTGGCCATCCCCGCCTGACCGAGGGCCCGCCGTGGCCTGAACGGTCGGGACGCCCGTTCCCGGCCCGGGTCATACTGCATCGGGACATCGTGATGACGGCGTCAGGCTCTGGCGATTCACACGGCCGCTTCGTCATGATCGACGGCCTGCGGGGCGTGGCGGCCATGATGGTGGTCGGTTACCACCTGTACGGCAATCTCAGCCAGGCCACGAGCGAGTGGTTCCCGGCCTTCCTCGACGTGGCGTTCCGCCACGGGTACCTCGGAGTCGATGTCTTCTTCGTCCTCAGCGGCTTCGTCATCCCGCACAGCCTGAGGCATGGCGAGTTCAGCCTGGCGTTCCTCGGGCGGTACGGGCTCAGGCGATCGATCCGGCTGGACCCTCCGCTCTGGGCGACCATCGCCATCGAGCTTGCCCTGGTCCGTGCGGGCCTCCTGCTCTTTCCGGACCTTGGAACCGTCGTGCCCGGCTGGACCCAGGTCGCGATCAACGCGGTGTATCTCCAGGAGATCCTCGGAGCCGGCAACATCGTGTCCGTGTTCTGGAGCCTCACCTACGAGGTGCAGTTCTACCTGGTGCTGGTCTGCGCCTGCGTCGTCGCATACCAGGTGCGCCGCGCGGCGTTCGTCGTCCGATGGGGACGGTCCCTCGCATACGGGCTCTGCGCGGTGAGCTTCCTGTATTCGGTTGCGATCTTCCATGACGTCACGCCGAGCCCGATCCCCGGGTTGTTCCTCATCCGGTGGTTCGAGTTCTTCCTCGGCGTGCTGGCGTGGGGTGCCATCTCGGGGACCATCCACGTCGGGTACTTCGTGGCCGGCATGGCGGTCACGCTCGGCAGCGTCCTCCTGAGCCGCCCGGAGCCGTTCGAATATTCGTCCACCCTGGGCGGGCTCGCGGCCAGCGGTGTCGTGATCTGGGCGGGTCTGACCGGGAGGCTGACTACGCTGCTCGGCGGACGCGGGTGGCAGTTCCTGGGGCGGATCTCGTACAGCCTGTACCTGCTGCACGTGTGCATCGGGTGGCGGTTCGTCTCGCTGTGTCTCAGGGTGCTCGGCGAACCGTTTTCACCGCTCACCGGCATCGCCGTGCTGTCGGGGGCGGTGGCGGTCAGCGTGCTGGGGGCCATGCTGCTGCACATGGCCGTCGAGGCGCCCTCGCTCCGGCTCGCCCGGCGGATCGCCCTCCCGATGACGAGACGATCGCACTTCCACTCCGCCCTGACGGTGGCAGGCCGGACGGATACTCCCGCGGCCACGATCTGACCTCGTTCCTGCGTCTTCACCGTCGTCAGGCGCAGGTACAATGCCAGCCTGGCCATGAGACGTGTGACCGAGTCGGACACGATTTCCCTCGAGGAAGTCCGCGCGCTGGCGCGGGAGCGGTTCGGTGACATGGTCAAGGGTGTCGTCGATCTCGAAAGGGGCATCCTGTTGCTCGACGCGGACCTGCACGCGGATCAGGAGGCCAGCCTGCTGGCCGACGGGTCGAGGCAGGTGGCGCTCTGGGGAATCAACCTGTATCCGGACGTCGCTGGAGAGGACTGGCTGGAGTTCGATTCGATGATCAACCTCCGTCCCTCGTTCGGCAATCGGTCACGGGGAGTGGACGATGCCGCGACCAGGGCGGCGATCGCTAGGTTCCTCGAGCGCGTGGTGGCCCGGTGACAGGCGTGCAGCACCGCGATGTCGAGGGCTGGCAGCGGCTGTCACTTGCCGAGCAGTTCGGCAACGTGGGGAGCGAGATCAGCCGGGCGATACGCTGGTCGGGCAGAAGTGCCGGCACAGCGCAGGCTGCGTTCTTTCGCGGGCTGGAGCTGCTGGACCTGATGCTGGACGACCCGCGGCACCGGCGGTCGGCCGGCCGCCTCCGCGAGATCGCGCGTGTGCGTGAGGTGGTCGCGGACTACTTCGCGGGTTCGAACCAGTACGGCTCGACTGGCCCGTCCCTGCAGCGATACTTCGATCAGTTCGCGCTGGCTGCCCGCCGTCCCCGTCAGGGCTGACCGCCCCGCGGGAGGATGGGACCGCGCAGGAGGGCGGTCCCGGGCGGCGCCGCTCACTCACCGGCTGTAGTGCACCTCCACTCGCGGGGGGCGCGCCATGATGCCGAGCAGGGCGCTGACCACCGTGACGACCAGCGCGCCCCAGAAGGCCGGCCAGAATCCCTCGACGTGGAACCCCAGCCCGAGGAGGGTGCTGAGGGCGCCGGTCAGCCACAGCAGGCAGCCGTTGATGATCAGGATGAACAGCCCCAGCGTGACCACGATCAGCGGGATCGTGAGAATCTTGGTCGCGAAGCCGATGAAGGTGTTGACCCCGCCGAAGATGAGCGCGACGCCGAGAAAGGCGACCCAGCCTCCCTCGTAGCTGATGCCGGGCACCAGGCGCGTCGCGACCCACAGCGCGGCGGCGTTGACGAGCAGTCGGACAATGAACGTCGGGTTCATGGCTCGATCGGGTCGCGACGGTTCATCATCGCACCTCCCGGCCTCGTGCGCCTCCGGCCATCGGAACAGGGTCGCCGGATGTGCTGCCTGATGCGATGACACACGACTCCGGGCTTCAGATCGGCAGCGTCGTCCACACGCCGCTCGGCCGTGGCATGGTGCGTGCGGTCCGGAACGGCGGGCGCCTGCTGGTCGAGGTGAAGGGCCGGTCGGTCGTGTTCTCCCGGGCGGATGTGTCGGTCACGGCTGCGGCGCGTCCGGTCGGGCATGCCGGTGGCGAAGACGGGCGAGAGCCCCCATCACGTCCTCCCGATCGTCCCGGCCGTCGCCGGTGGCTGGAGGTGGACCTGCACGGGCTGTCTGTCGAGGAAGCGGTCTCGCGGATGGAGCAGGCGCTGAGCGATGCCCTGCTCTGGGACGTTGCGGAACTGCGCGTGATCCACGGGCGGAGCGGCGGCCGCATCCGGGTGGCCGTGCATGCGCGGCTTCGCGCGATTCCCACGGTTCGGTACGAGGTGGACCGGGGCAACCCCGGTGTGACCATCGTACGCCTGTGAGACGTCGTCCGATGTCTGGCACGGCGGCTCCGGCTGGTGCCGGCGACCGTCATCACCGACGAGTTGTCGGGCGTGGGGCCTATGTGATGACCGAGGCATCGAGCGGCGGCGCTCGTTGGCAGGCGCGAGCGAAGGCTGGCCGCCGCCGGAAGCAGTCGTAGTCTTCACCGGAGGCCCGATTGTCACACACCTGGCTCGCCGAGCTGAGACTGGCGTGACCCTGAGCCGAGCATCCCGCCGATGTCCGCGCCACGCATTCGCGATAGCAGCAGCGCGGCTACGGCCCAAGACACTCCGACGGTCGCCCAGGCCACCAGGGTGCCCTCGAACGACAGAGGGGACATGGCGTTGGGAACGGCCGCGGGAACGATGCCCGTCGTGTTGTTCACGGAGGCGTGCATCAGCATGACCAGCAGCAGACTGCCCTCGGTCTTCCAGTAGAGCCAGGACATCGCCACCGACAGCGCGGTCACGTGCAGCAGGTAGATCGGGAACGACTGGCCGTCACTCCCGCTGCCGGGCAGGAAGAACAGCGGCAGGTGCCAAAGCGCCCAGATGACGCCGAGGACGACGCCAGCGCGGCCGAGGCCCAGATGGGTCGCGAGGCGTGGCAACGCATATCCCCTCCATCCCACCTCTTCGCCGGCTTGCACCCAGGTCGAAACCAGGATCGCGCCGAGCATCAGCGGCAATGGCGTGTCGCCGAAGGTCGGCCACGCGCCCAGGACCGAACGGTGTACCAGGGCGGCGAGCAGCTTGGTGGCCGCCATGAATCCGATCGCGAAGAGATACCAGCGCGCGCCGACCTGCCACCTGCCGATCCGCACGAGCAGTCGGGCGATTCCGGCGCCACCTTCATGGTACGCGGTCAACGCGAGGGCCACGAACGCTGGTGCGAAGACGCCCAACAGGAAGACTGGACCACCAAGACCGAAGAGCCCGGCGTGGCCTGGCGTCGCCAACGCCGCTGATGCCAGCCACGCGATCCAAGAGAAGGCAAAGGTGAGGGAAAAGAAACCGAGCAGCGCGCTGCGCGCCCCGTCCCTAAGCGTCGGATTCACCTGGGCCACGCATGAACATGCTCCGTTTCGTCGGGCCAACGCCCGCGCTCACCGCGCCGGCTCACGACCCCCTGCCTGCGTCGGGTGCATCGTGTGGTCAGCCGGTGTATCGCCAGTCTCGAACGGGGCGTCCGACCCGCCTCGCCTGACCTGTGACGTGAGCCACGACCGTCAGCAGGCCAAATAGGACGTCCTGCAGCCAAAACGGCATGCCGGCCAAGCGATACTCTCCTCGCAAGCGAAACGCGATGCAGGCCGCGGGCAGGAGTGGCACATTCCGCCAGTCTCCACCCCGATCCATCGCCCACTCACCCATGCTCTGAAGCATCCACTCGGTGTTGTGAGCCGGCTCGTACCAGAACCTCGCGACAACCGGCGTCGTCTTGTCGTCGTTCCTCGGCTTATGCACTTCGCCGGCCGGGACGAGGAACGACTCGCCCGCGTGCACCGTGATCGACTTGTCTCCGGTGACAAGGACGAGCGTGCCGCTGATCACCTCGAAGCCTTCGACCTGCCGCGTATGAATGTGGGCCATCGGTCCCTCGTTGCCGGGCCCCAGCGTGAGAATTCCCTCGCTTCGCTGACCTGCGGATCGCTCCCTAGCGTCGTTGAACTCGAGCCTCTCCCCGATCGCGTGCAGGTTGATGGCGCGTTTGTGCATTCGGTTCCCCGAAACACTCCGACCTGTGTGAAAGTCCGGCTAACGGCGATGCATCACCAGCGGCGCTCACGATTGTGGGCGCCGTCTGGTGCATCCATTGTCAGGCCGCGCCCCGCGAACCATGGAGGGCGTCGGCGACGGCCTCTGGGTTCTTCGCCGCCACCCGCAGCAACGCAAGCGCAGGCCCATCGGGCGTTCGGCGCCCTTGCTCCCAGTTGCGCAGGGTGGCGACGCTCACCCCGATCATGAGCGCGAACTCGGTCTGCGAGGCGCCGAGCTTGGCCCGGACCGCCTGCACGTCCGTTGGCCGGAACACCGTGATACGCCCGGCCTTCGTCCGGCCCCGGCGAATGCGACCCGCTTGCCGTACGCTTGCAACAAGCTCGTGAAACGCTGCGGCCTTCACTTGAATTCCTCCCTGACGATCCGCCCGAGCCGCCTCGCCTGCGCGGACGTCAGGTCGGCCTGGTCATTCTTCGAGTACGCGTAGAGCATGAAGACGGCATTCTCGTCCGGCGCCCAGTAGTCGATGACCCGCAGGCCCCCGCGCTTGCCAGAGCCGGCCCTCGCCCACCGCACCTTAGGGCCCTGGCGGGAATAAGGTTGCCATCTCGGCCGACGATGCATCCCGCCTCGCGGCGTTGCTCGTCGGTCACAGGCACCCGGCCTGCTCCCTCCTCGCGCCTGGCGATCCGGGCGCCTCGCCGCC
>VFZH01000169.1 GCA_016871255.1 Acidimicrobiia bacterium
CTACTTCCGGCACGCGCGCCACGTGTGGCGCGCCCTCGCGCGTGCGCGCCGGATCGCAGGCCCGTCCGAGCGGGACTCGACGTGCGTGTCGCTCGGGCTGAACCTGGAGCTCACCGCTGACGGCATCGGTTTCGTCAACGCGCAGCGCGCCGCGTCGGAACCGGCGTCGTGGCTGAGCCTGTTCGAGCAGGCCGCCGACCACGGCGTGCCCGTGGCCGACAGCGCGATCGATCTGCTCGAGCGGAACGTGGCCCGGTACGGTCCGGGGGATCTGCTCCCGACGCCGGAGGATCGGCAGCGCCTGCTGCGGTTCCTGCGCCCCCGCCCTGGGCTGTACGCCCGGTTGTCGGAGATGCACGACGCGGGCGTCCTGGCGACCTTCTTCCCGGAACTGCAGGCGATTCTCTGCCGGGTGATCCGCGACTTCTACCACAAGTACACCGTGGACGAGCACACGCTGCTCACCATTCGCGGGCTCGAGCGTCTGACGACACCCGAGCCCTCGCGGATGCGCTTCGGATCGCTGATCGCGGACCTGCAGGCCCCCGAGCTGCTGGTGCTCGCGCTGCTGTTCCACGACGTGGGCAAGTGGAAGGACGACAATCACGCCGAGGAGAGCGTCCGGATGGTCGGCCCGGCGCTCGAGCGGCTCGAGGTGTCGCCCGAGGGCCGTCACGACGTCGAGTTCCTGATCGCGCAGCACCTCCAGATGTCGCGCGCGGCGTTCCTGCGCGACAACGACGATCCGGCCGTCGTCCAGCGGTTCGCCACGCTGGTGGGCACCGAAGAGCGCCTCAAGATGCTGTGCCTGCTCACGGTGGCCGACGTGGAGGCGGTGAGCACCGAGACGCTCACCCCCTGGCGGGAGGAGCTGCTCTGGCGCCTCTACGTCGACACGTACAACCAGCTCACGCTGGGGTACGCCGACGACGTGATCGAGGGCGCGGATCTGGCGGCGCTGCAGGCGTCGCGGCCGCCCGACATCGGGGATGGGGAGCTGGCGGGGTTCCTCGACGGGCTGCCGCACCGGTACCTGGCGATGTTCGATGCCGAACGGATCTACGGCCACGTCCGGCTGGCGCGCGGGATCGGGGCCGATCAGGTCCGGCTCGCGCTCAACCGGCGGCGCGATATCTGGGTGCTGGACGTGGTGGCGCCGGACCGGCCGTTCCTCTTCTCGAACATCTCGGGCGTGCTGTCGTACCTCGGGATGGACATCCTGCGCGGCAGCGCGATGACGAGCGAGGCGGGCCTGGCGCTCGACGTCTTTCAGTTCGCCGACCACGACGGGTACTTTCGGTTCAACCCGGGGGCGACCGCCGAGTTCAGCACGCTCCTGGAAGACGTCGTGGCCGGCCGGCGCGACGTGTCCCATCTGCTGCGGCGGAAGGAGACGAGCGGGCTGTACCGGACCGGACCCGGGCGCGTCGTCCCGGTCGTGTCCGTCGACAACGAGCACTCGCAGCGGTACACCGTGCTGGAGATCGTCGCCCAGGACGCGATCGGCCTGCTGCACCGGATCAGCCGCGCCATCTCGCAGCACGACTGCGACGTGGAACTCGTGCTGATCGCGACTGAAGGCACCCGGGCCATCGACGTCTTCCATCTCACCCAGGGGTCCGCTAAGCTCTCGGAGCCGGCCCAGGTGGCGCTCAAAGCGGACCTGGAACGCCTACTGAAGGAGGGTTATGAAGCTCATTAAAGCCATCGTCCGTCCGAACAAGGTCGACGATATCAAGGACGCCTTGGACAAGCTGCACGTCTCGGGGATGACGGTCACCGAGGTGCGGGGGCACGGACGCCAGAAGGGCCACACCGCCGTGTACCGGGGCAAGGAGTACAACGTCAGCCTGCTTCCGAAGATGCAGGTGGAGGTCGTGGTGCCCGAAGATCTGCTCGACTCGGTGGTCCAGGCGATCATCGGCGCGGCCCGCACGGGGGAGATCGGCGACGGCCGCGTCTTCGTGCTGCCGGTCGACGGGAACTACCACATCCGCACCGGCGAGCGCGACGTCTGACGTCCCTATGGGCGCCGACCCGGGAGCGCGGGCCGTTCGGCGGAACGGCCCGCGTGTTCAGGCGCGGAACCGCTGGTAGTCGATGCCGTACTTGCGCACCTGGTAGTTCAGGATCCGCTTGGTCGTGTTGAGCAGGCGTGCGGCCTTCGCACGGTTGCCGCGCGTCGTCTTCAGCGCGTCCTGGATCAGATCCTTCTCGTACGCCGACACGGCGTCCTTCAGCGACAGCCGCATCACCGTTCCCGACGCCTCCGCCGTCTGCAGCGACGGCGGCAGGTGGTGGGCGTGGATCACGTGGCCGTCGCTGATCACGACCGCGCGCTCGATCGCGTTCTCCAGCTCCCGGACGTTCCCGGGCCAGTGGTAGCTGGTCAGCATGTCGATCGCCGGCGTCGCGATGCGCTTGATGTTCTTGCCGTGTTCCCGCGAGAACTTCTCCAGGAAGTGGTCCGCGAGCAGCAGCAGGTCGGGCTTCCGCTCGCGCAGCGGCGGCACGAAGATCGAGAACACGTTCAGGCGGTAGTACAGGTCCTCGCGGAACCTGCCTTCCGCGATCAGCTCCTCCATGTCCTTGTGCGTGGCCGCGATCAGCCGGACGTTGGCCCGGATCGTCTCGGTGCCGCCGAGCCGCTCGAACTCCCGTTCCTGCAGCACGCGCAGCAGCTTCACCTGGGTGCTCAGGTTCACGTCCCCGATCTCGTCCAGGAACAGCGTGCCGCCGTCGGCGGCCTCGAACCGGCCCCTGCGACGAGACTGCGCGCCGGTGAAGGCGCCCTTCTCGTAGCCGAACAGCTCGGACTCGATCAGCGTGTCCGGCAGCGCGGCACAACTGACCTTCACGAACGGCTTGTTGGCGCGGAGCGAGTTGTAGTGGAGGGCGTGCGCGATCAGCTCCTTGCCCGTGCCCGATTCGCCGCGCACCAACACCGTCGTGTTGGTGCGCGCCACCTGCGCGATCTGCTCGCACACCTGCCGCATGGGCCCGCTCGTGCCGAGGATGTTGGAGAAGTCGTAGCGTTCCTTCAGTTCCCGGCGCAGGTGCACGTTCTCGTCCACCAGCCGCTGCCGCTCGACTTCGACCAGGCGGCTGACCTTCAGGGCCTGCGACACCATCGCCGCGATGACGCCGAGGAACTTGGCGAACCGCTCGAAGTCCCGGTCCGGCCTGAACCGCAGATCCACGCCGATTGCGCCGACCGTCTTCCTGTTGAGCGTGATCGGGACCGACACGTAGGAGAGTTCCTGCTTCGCCAGCTCGGGGCGATCCGCGGCGCGGTGCAGGAACAGCGGCTCCCTGCTGACCCGGGGCACGATGATGGGGCGGCCCGTCTCGACGACGCGGCCGGTGATGCCCTCGCCGATGGCGTAGCTGGCCCGGGTGCCCGACGTGATCAGGCCGTCGGTGGCCTCGACGCGCAGCTCGTTCGAACCCTCGTCGACGAGCGCGATCATGCTGCGGACCGCGCCATGGTGGCGGCCGAGGACCTCGAGGACCCTGTGGAGCGCCGGCTTCAGGTCCAGCGCGCCCGACAGCGCCCGGCTGGCCTCGAGGAGCGTGGACAGCCGCCGGATTTCACTGGGCGTCTGCTCGGGCTGCCCCGGCGCCTTCGCGCTCGCCTTGGCGGCGCTCACGCGCGCCATTGGACAATCCTGCTCTCATCGTGTGTCATTGAGACAAGATTGTCCCAGTCCGTCTCGTGCCGTCAAGGAAGGTTCTCGCCAGCACGGGTCCTCCGTTGGTACAGGGTGGGCGATCAACGGAACACGGCCGGCAGGTCCGGTTTCGTGTCTCGCAAAATCTCGATGATGGCGCGGCGATCGGCGGCCGACAGCCGCCCGTAAACGGGATCGGCGGCTGCGCCGCCGAGCACGTGCCACAACCGGTCGTAGACGGCCTGCTTCGCGGCGGCCGGCAGCGCATCGAAGGCGGGCGTGTAGATCATGTAGCTGCACGGGTACCGGAAGAGCCGCGTCCGCAGGTCGAACTGGCGCAGCGAGCGCCCGCGTCCGTCCGCCGGTCCCCTCGCCGCGAAGATCGTGGCGAACGACGTGGTGCCCTCGACAGGCGCCGGCAGCGGCGCCTCGTCCACGAACAGCAGGTAGTCCACGAGCTCGACGGCCTGATCGGCGACTGCACGGCCGGCGTCCCGGCCTTCCACGGCGGCGGCGCGCGCGGTCCAGTTCATCCGCGTCAGCAGGTTGGTCATGTGCGTCTGATGGTTCAGCACCATCAGCGCCACGATGTCGCTGTGGGGCGTCAGGTACGGCGACACGTCGATCGTGCCGTCCACGGTCGCGAGTCTGGGAGCGACCGCGGCGCGCACGCCGCCCTTCTCGACGCCGTAGACCGGCACGTTGCCGAGGTGCTGGGCCGGGGCCGCCCGGCCCGTGACGAACCAGCCACCCCAGCGATCGTCCATGGGCGTCCGGTGATCGACGGCCCAGCCGACGGCGTATTCGTTGGGGTCGTCGGACATCGGCAGCATGCTCATCGTGAGCAGGCCGGGCACGCCGAGCGTGGTGGGCGACAGGTGGCACTCGAGGCAGCGCGTCGAGCGGCTGAAGTGCGGGCGCGCGGCCGGCTCCTGGCTCAGCACGTAGAACACCACGCCCTGCTGCACATCGAACGCCGATACCTCGATCGACTCGCTGCCCTGCACCCAGCCGACCGCCGTCGTGTCGTTGAAGTAGAGCGCCCGGGGGTGATCGCGCGTGATGTGCTCGGACTGCAGGCTGGTCTCCGAGTACACGAGCATCTGCGATTCGACCGGAATGTCGAGCGCGTCGAGCACGCTCTCGAGGTACCCGCGGTGCTCTCTCCGCTCCAGCCGGATCTCGTCACGGATGATGCGCTGGTTCAGCGCGGCGACCGCATCGGTCGTGGGGCGTGTCTCCCACCCGATCGCAGGGTGACGAAACGAGGGAGCACCGCCCTGCCGGCCGGTGACCGCCGCGACGGACAGCACGGCAAGCCCCAGTACCAGGCCCGGGAACGCGCGTCGCATGGCGTAGGGCCAGTATACAGGGGCGGGTGGGGCGAGCCTCAGTACTTGAAGTCGTGCGGATGGGCGAGGTGCCGGTGCTTTCCCTTTTCGCTTGGCGGCAGGCCGACGTTCACGACGCCCATCAGCCCGCCGTCCACGTGATCGAGGATGTGGCAGTGGATCATCCACTCGCCGGGCCGATCGGGGAAGTTGACGATGATGTACCGCGTCTCCTTGAAGGGGACGTCCAGCGTGTCCTTCCAGATCAGCGGGCGCAGGGGTGTGCCGTGCTCGTCCGTTTCCAGGAAGAAGAAGCCGTGGAGATGGAACGGGTGCGACCACGCGGTCTCGTTCACCAGCGTCCAGACCTGCGTCTCGCCCAGCTTCGCCTCGAACGGCGGCGCCTCCCAGAAGGGCCTGTTGTTGATGCCGTACTGGAACGTGCCGTCCAGCAACTGGTCGAGCGTCAGCGCCATCCGGATCGGCGTGGCGCCTGCGGGACTGTAGGGCGTGATGCTCCGGCGGATCTCGGGCAGCGGCGGTCCCGAATACGCTGGGTCCCCGGTGAAGGTGATCGTGAAGAGCAGCTCTTCGGCCGGCCGGAACTCGACGCTGCCGTAGCCGCGGTTGAAGACGTAGGACCGGACCGGGAGGGTGCTGCCCGGCTCGCCGGTCGGCCGCACGATGACGTCGGCGCGTTCGGCGGGCCCGAGGACGATGCTGGTCGTCGCGACCGGGTACTCCTGGATGCCGCCGTCCGCGCCGATCTTCAGGAACTCCTGCCCTTCGAGATCGAGCGAGAAGTACCGGCTCTTCGCGGCGTTGAGGATCCGCCAGCGCTGTGGAGCGCCGCTCCTGGCCAGGATCTGGCCCACGGTGCCGAGGTGGCCGTTGGTCAGCACGAAGTTGCCCTCGCGCCCGAAGGCCATGCCGGTCGTGCCGCCGCTCTCGGGGTCCTCCAGCTGTCCGTGTTCGTGGATCCCGATGTCGCTCAGGACGATGACCAGCTGATCGGTGGTGCCCACCTTTTCGGAGGGATCCTCCACCAGCAGCGGCCCGTAGACGCCGAATCCGACCTGCGCGGCCGACATGACGTGCGGGTGGTACCAGTAGAGCCCGGCATCCGGCACGATGAAGTCGTAGGTGAACGACTCGCCCTGTGCGACGGGCGGCTGCGAGATGCCGGGTACGCCGTCCATCTCGATCGGCACGCGGATGCCGTGCCAGTGAATGGTCGAGGCCTCCGGCAGCGAGTTGCGGTAGTGCACGATCAGGCGGTCGCCCACGTTCACGCGGATGAGCGGGCCCGGCAGCCCGCCGTCGTAGGTCCACGCCTCGACCCGATGGCCGGGCCCCAGCTCGACGCCGGCCAGCCTGGTCTCGAGGTTGACTTCGACGATGCGCG